>JBGTNX010000040.1:0-1720 GCA_041742825.1 Acidimicrobiia bacterium
ATGTATACGGGTTGTCGTCGAAGATCGGGAAGCTCACCCATGCCACCGCAGGGTGGTCGCGGAGGTGGGTGGCAACGATTCGTGCGTTCTCGGCATGCTGGCGCATCCGCAACGCGAGCGTCTCCAGTCCGAGGAGGAGGATGAAGCTGTTGAAGGGTGAGGGGGCCGCTCCGATGTCGCGGACCAGCTCGACCCGGGCCCGGGTCAGGTAGGCGTACTCACGGAAGTTCTCCCAGAACTGGAGGTCGTGATAGGCGGGGGAGGGCTCGACGAGGATCGGGAACCTGCCGTTGTCGTAGGGGAAGTTGCCGCTCTCGATGATGACACCGCCGATGGCGACACCGTGGCCACCGATGAACTTGGTTGCCGAGTGGACGACGATGTCGGCACCGTGCTCCATGGGCCGACAGAGGTAGGGGGTGGCGAAGGTGTTGTCGACCATCAGCGGCACTCCGTGATTGTGGGCTATATCGGCCACTGTTGAGATGTCGAGGACGTCGGCTCTGGGGTTGCCGACAGTCTCCCCATACACCAGCTTGGTGTTGCCATTGATTGCCGCCTCGATGGCGTCGGGGTCGTCGATGTCGACAAACGTTACGTCGACGCCCATCCGGCGCAGGGTCACGTCGAACTGGGTGAAGGTTCCCCCGTAGAGAGAACGGGAAGCGACAATCTCGTCGCCCTTCGTACACAAGGTCAGGGCTGCGATCAGCTGGGCGGCCTGGCCGGATGAGGTGGCGACGGCCCCCAGGCCCCCTTCGAGGGAAGCCATACGCTCCTCGAAGGCTGCAGTCGTCGGGTTGCCGATCCTGGAGTAGATGTTGCCGTAAGTCTGCAGTGCGAACAGGTCGGCGGCGTGTTGGGCGTCTTCGAACACGAAGGAAGTGGTGGCGTAGATCGGCATTGCGCGCGCCCCCGTCTCGGGGTCGGGCCGCTGTCCGGCGTGTATGGATCGGGTGTTGAACCCGAAGGAATGCTCGCTCATGTCTCTCCTATGGGAAGGGCGGCCGACCGTGCGCCGGCCGCCCCTCTCGATTTCTTGATTATCCGAGCTCGATCGAGACCGGGATCGGACGGGACAGAGTGTGGCCCACCGGAGAAGTTGCCACCACTTTGTCGTGGAGCTCCTCGAGTTGGGCCGCAGTGGCGTCGCTGTCGATGTTCACGGTTGCCCTGATCCAGTTGTAGCCCGCGTTGCCCTCTTTGAGGCCGAGGAAGTGTGCAGGTCGAGGTCGCCATCGAGGCTGATTGTCACGTCCTTGAGGGCGATCCCCGCCACCGTAGCGTTGGCGGCGTATCCGACCGCGAGGCAGTTGCCCAGTGCCCCGAGGAGCTGTTCCACCGGGTTGGCCGCCGTGTCGTCACCTCCCAGGCCAGCTGGCTCGTCAGACGGGACCGGCTCGAAGTCGCGTACCGACGCTTCCGAGCGAAAGCCACCGGTCCACCGGACCTGGGAACTCCACACCGTTTGTGCCTTCGCCGGTTCGTCCTGGATGGCTCCGATAAGGGCACCGACCGTTTCGATATCCACCTGGTTGAGCCGTGAGGTCGTTGTCGTCATTTCCTTCTCCTTGGTTGTGGAGTGGGATGACCGGCCTGGTGTTGAATCAAAAAAGGACCCGCAACCGTCGCCGGTGCGAGTCCACTCCTGATTTGTTTTGCGCTGCTACGCGGGGAGACTGCACGGCTCTTGTGGAGCCGCACACATGTTCTCGGTTGC
>JBGTNX010000041.1:0-18442 GCA_041742825.1 Acidimicrobiia bacterium
TCAACGAGCAGTTGATCGTCGAGCTCTACTCTAAGTGAGGTAACTCTTGTTAATCGTTCAGCGTCCCCAAATAGAAGAAGAAGCGATTTCCGATGTCCGTTCGCGGATCATCGTCGAACCGCTCGAACCAGGTTTCGGGTATACGCTCGGTAACACGCTTCGCCGCACCCTGCTCTCCCGGATCCCGGGAGCAGCGATCACCACGATCCAGATCGAGGGAGTGGAGCACGAGTTCTCCACCATCGCCGGAGTGGTCGAGGACGTCGTCGACATAATCCTCAACATCAAGAGGATCGTCATCCGCATGGACGGCCATGACACCGAGACTCTCTACCTGTCCGCCAAGGGGGCAGGTGAGGTGACTGCCGGAGACCTCAAGCTTCCGGCTGGCGTCGAAGTGGTGAATCCGGACGCTCACATCGCCACCCTCAGCGCTTCAGGGCGCATCGAGATGGAGATGACCGTCGCCCCCGGCGTCGGTTACCGCACCGCGGACTCGAACAAGGGCGGCTCGGCGACCATCGGGGTCATCCCGGTCGACTCGATTTTCTCTCCTGTGCGCAAGGTCTCTTATCGCGTGGAGAACACCCAGGTCGGTCAGATGACAAACTTCGACCGTCTCGTGCTCGATGTCGAGACCAACGGCGCCATCGCCCCGGCTGAGGCAGTTAGCTCGGCGGGCAAGACGCTGGGCGAGCTGATGGGCCTCTTCGCCGACATCGGCGAGGGCCAGGGCCTCGAACTCGGAGAGGTTCAGATCGAGAGCTCGGGCTCGCCCGACCTCGAGTTGCCCATCGAGGCACTCGACCTCTCAGAGCGTCCCCGCAACTGCCTGCGTCGCGCCCAGATCAAGACGGTCGGCGAATTGGTGGAGCGTACGTCAGACGACCTCCTCAACATCACCAACTTCGGCCAGAAGAGCCTCGACGAGGTTGCCGCCAAGCTCGACGAGCTCGGGCTCAGCCTGGCTGACGCCGGAAGCAGTTCCTGATGCCACGTCCCCGCAAAGGTCCCCGTCTCGGCGGGTCTCCTTCGCATGAGCGGAAGATCCTGGCCAACCTGACCTCGGACCTGATTATCCACGGCAAGGTGATCACCACCTTCTCCAAGGCGAAGGCGGTCCGCCCATACGCCGAGAAGATGATCACCAAGGCCAGGTCCGGTGAGCTCCACGCCAAGCGGATGGTGCTCAAGGACATCACCAATCGTGAGGCAGTTGTGAAGCTGTTCGATGAGGTCGCCCCCCGCTATGCCGATCGGGCCGGCGGTTACACCCGGATCACCAAACTCGGCCCCCGCCGCGGCGACGCGACCGAGGAAGCGATAATCGAACTGGTCTAGAGCGACCGGAGCTGACGTAGAGAACCGCCCCCGAGGGGGCGGTTCTCTTTTGTTGCCACAGAGGATTGGTTAGTACGAGGCGAGGACGATCCCGAGGAGGACCAGAGCGAGTGATCCGAGCAGGCCGTGGATCGGGGTGAATGCACCACGGAAGATCTTGGTGGCGATCACCTGGTCCATGAGGGCGATGGCGCTGGTGATCATGCCGATGGCGGCAGCAATCAGGAAGATTGTGGAGAACACAGTGTGGAAGACGATGACCGCGATCAGCAGCAGGAAGCCAACAACAACACCGCCTCGGGTGAAGACCCACTCGGGGAGGTATTTGCCGAACCGTTTCGCTGCCACGTCGAGTTTGGCGTCGAGCGAATTGATAACGGCCCGGTCTTTGATTTCTGTCGGGGCGTCGGTCGCCGTCGCCGCGACGGCGGCTTTGGTCTTGGTGGCGGTGCTGGCAGACTTCGAAGCCGGCGCCGCTGCCTTCGTAGGTTCCTTTCGGGCCCGCTTCTTCTTTTCCCTCTTCGCGGGGGGCGCGTCGGTCGAGCCTTCGTTCAACTGCCGGAGCTCTGCGTTGAACTGGTCGGACTCGGGTAGTTTCAGAACGGCTACCTCGCCATCGAGGGTGACCCGGAATCCACCGACGATGCGGACGAATTCGAGACCGGAGACGGGCCAATTACCCAGCGGCTGTCCGTTGGACTGAATCACGAGATTGCCCCGGTCCAACTCGACGACGGTGGGCAATGGGTCGGGGTCGCCAGCGGCGATCAGAGTGGCCTGAAATTGTGTCACCCGTTACCTATCGGACACATCTCGGAGGGATTTAGCTCATTTTTCGGTTGATGCAGTTGCCAGTTTCGACTGCATCCAGGCCTCTACCTGACGGATCACCTCTTCTTCGTCCCCAGGGTGTCGTTCGATCGGACTGCCGAATGCGATCCGGACCTTTACCCCCGGCGTGAAAGGAAACAGTCGGTTCAATTGCCAGGAGCCAGAGATCATGGTGGGGACGACAGGCAGTTGGTCAGCGGCCTTGAGCATTGACTTCGGCCCGGCAGTCTTGAAAGGAAGCAGATTCCCGTCTCTGGAGCGGCGGCCTTCGGGGAAGATCACCGCCGACACGCCGCGTTCCTGTGCGGTCCTGGCCATGTCCCGGATCGCTCTGATCGCCTGCCGCGGGTCGTCACGATCGATGAGGGCATTGCCCCCCCACTTCAGATTGAGCGATATCGACGGAATCCAGTTACTTAGTTCCTTTTTCGCCACGTACTTCGGAAAATTGGAGACGAGAATCCCCCCGATCATCACGATGTCGAGCATGCTCTGGTGGTTCGACAGAAGGGCATAGCCGGTGCCGGGGAGGAGATCTCGAGGGCGCTCCACCTCGATGCTGGTCCCGAACAATTGAAAGAGGCGGAGCAGGGACCACTGCAGTCCCGCCATCACCCATTCGAAACCCCGAAATGAGATTGGCCGGACCAGGCGGCCGGCAATGTCGAAGACGAGCAGGAGGAGGCCGAAGCCGAGAGCGAAGGGGATGGTGATCACCCACGAGAGTGCCTTTTTCACCCCGGCATTGTACGGAAGATCCGGCATCTATCCTTCTAGACCGTGTCCTCTCCTTTCTATCGCGACTTCGACGAGGAGTCCTGGTCGGCCCTCCGGGCGAACACTCCGCTCACGCTCAGCGAGGAGGATGTCGAGAGCATCAGGGGTATCACCGTCAACCTCGACATGGCGATGGTGGAGGCGACCTACCTTCCGCTGTCCCGGCTGCTCAACCTCCATGTCCAGGCAAACACCCACCTGGGGGCTGTGACCGAGACCTTCCTCGGCGCTCCGCCGGTGCCAACTCCCTTCGTCATCGGTGTCGCCGGATCGGTCGCCGTGGGCAAGTCGACGATTTCGAGGGTGCTCCAGGCCCTGCTCGCACGTTGGCCGCAACACCCGGCCGTCGAGTTGGTGACCACCGATGGGTTCCTCCTTCCAAACGCCGAACTCGAAGCCCGCGGGCTGATGGACCGCAAGGGATTCCCGGAGAGCTACGACCGCAAAGCACTGCTCGAGTTTGTCGCCCGCTCAGCGGCAGGCGAGGACGAGCTGGAGATTCCCGTCTACTCCCACGTCGCCTATGACATCGTGCCGGATGCGGTCCGGACGATCAGCAGGCCGGACATCCTCATCGTCGAGGGCCTCAACGTCCTCCAGGCGGGAGACTCGGGTGCCTTCGTCTCCGATTACTTCGACTTCTCGATTTTTGTCGATGCCGACCCTGCCGACGTCGAGTCCTGGTATCTGCAGCGATTTCTCAGCCTCCGGGACACCGCTTTCACCCGGCCCGCCGCCTACTTCCGCAAATACGCCGGCCTCAGCAACGAGCAAGCGCGGGAGATAGCCGCAAACATCTGGCGAGAAGTGAACCTGAAGAACCTCGTCGAGAACATCCTTCCCACCCGCGATCGGGCCGGGCTGATCCTGGAGAAGGCCAGCGATCACAGCGTTACGAGAGTACGCCTCCGGCGCTAGCTAACCTGCTGCGCCGTGACCAAAATCCTGTCCCGCGCCTTTCGGGCGACCCTTTTCAACCGTGATGCGTTCAAGCAGGCCTACTTCGACGGTGACGCCTCGGCAGACGGAGCGATCCTGGTCTCCCTCGTCGGCGGGCTCGTCTACATGGGCCAGCTCTTCTTCCTGTCATCGTTTTCGGCGTTCGACTTCAGGACCTTGCTTGCGGTCGTTATCGGTTCGGTTGTCTCCTGGCTGATCCTCGCCTTCGCCACGTGGGGGGTGGCGCGGTGGATGTTCGACAGCATGTCCCGCCCCCAGGTGATGGTCGGTGTGCACGGGCTGACGGTGCTTCCTCTCCTCCTCGACCTCAGCGGCTCGCAGATAATCGGATCGATCGGGTTGGCGTGGTACCTCGCACTCCTGGTGGTGGCTACTCAGGAAGTGACTGATCTCGACCTGAAGAAGTCGGGGGTCTCAGTGTTGATCGGTTTCGCAGTCGCTTTCCTTTTCCGTGTTCTGCTGGCGGTGCCGTTCGCCGCCTTCTCCTCTATTTTCTGATGCCCGTCTATCGGCTCGATCTGTCCTACGACGGAACCGACTTCAGCGGTTACGCGCGTCAGAACGGCCAGCGCACAGTCCAGGGCGAACTGGAGTCGGCCCTGGGAAAGTTTCTCGGAGTCATCCCGGCGACGGCGGTGGCCGGGCGCACCGACGCCGGGGTCCACGCCCGGGGCCAGGTGGTCTCCTTCGAGGCGGAAGGTGTCGACGTCGTCCGTCTCGCCAGATCCCTCAACTCGATGTTGGGCGGGGAAATCGTCGTGACGGGGTGCACAACAGCACCGGACGACTTCAACGCCAGGTTCTCGGCGACAAGTCGCACCTACCGATACCTGGCGAGCGCATCTCCGTATGTCGATCCGACACGAAGGCGATACGTCTGGAGGCTCAAGGGAGACGTCGATCCCGGTCTCTTTGACAAGGTTGCCAGGAGTTATGTCGGTGAGAGGGACTTCACCTCGTTCTGCCGGTCGGTCGAGGGGAAGAGCAACGTCCGCCGTGTCGAGGACGCGAAATGGGGGATGCTCGATGACAGCCTGATGGAGTTCCGGGTGACAGCAAACGCCTTCTGTCACCAGATGGTCCGATCACTCGTCGGCCTCTGTTACGACGTCGCACGGGGGTATGTCTCGTTGGATGACGTCGAGGGAATCATCGTCGGGGCCGACCGTTCTAGTTTTGGAACGGTGGCGCCACCCCACGGTCTGACCCTGTGGGCAGTAGGGTATTAGGCTCGCCCATCGCGTCAGACCGCGAGGTGAAGTCGGAGCGCTTCGTCGAGATCCAGCATCCGTGGCGCCGGAATGGTGCCCAGTGCGTTTCTCACCCGCTCGACCGAGACCGACCGAACCTGCTCAGCCTGGGCCTTGGAGTCGTGCTCGAGCCCGCTCTCGAGTGCCGGCACCAACACCTGAAACGGATAGACCCGAGTGACGTTCGAGGTCATCGGGACCACCGTGATGACGCCTCTCCCGAGTCGGGCAGCCGTAGAGTTGGCGCCATCGTTGCTGACGATCACTGTTGGCCGGTGGTGTGTGGATTCGCCGGGCATCGCCTGGCCGAAGTCGACCAGACGGATCTCTCCTCGCAACATCAGGCCAGGCCATCGGCTGCGGATCTGTCCCAGATCTCTGCATCGTCCGACTCTTCCCACTCTTGCCATGCGTCGGCATAGGCATCACCCAGTTTCGAGGAACGGAGCATTCGCACCGCTGTCCGGACGACTGCCGACCGAGACCCGAACCCCTGAGAGTTGGCGTACTCGTCGAGGAACTCAACGTCCTCGCCGGCGAGGCTGATGCTAATTTTCATACCTGGAGTATACTTTAAGTAGGAGCCTGAGCCTACCAATCTGAACTTCTCGGAATCGTTCCCTGAGTCGTGCCAAGTCCCAGCGATTTCCCTTTGACTTTCGGTGCGTTTACCATATGTGAGTTCCCGCAGCGGAACCGTTTTCCCAAACGCACCCAGCAGAACTCAGGGTGAATTCAACCTGCGGAGGCAGTTTTTTCAATGAAGAGAAACAAGACTTATTCGCCCAAGGCCGGCGACGTCCAACGATCCTGGTGGGTCGTCGACGCCACGGGCCTACCCCTGGGCCGGCTCGCGTCCGAGATCGCCCAGGTTCTCCGTGGGAAGAACAAGCCCACCTACGCGCCCCACGTCGACGGCGGTGACTTCGTAGTCGTTATCAACGCCGAAAAGATCGCGGTCACCTCGGACAAGAGCCAGTCGAAGATCTACTACCGCCACTCCGGATATCCAGGTGGGATCAAGGCTGAGACCTTCGAGCGTCTCCTCGAACGGCGCCCTGAGGCAATTGTGGAACGCGCAGTTGTCGGTATGCTGCCCAAGACCAAGCTGGGCCGGCAAATGGCCCGCAAACTGAAGGTTTACGCTGGTGGCGAGCACGAGCATGCGGCTCAGCAGCCCCAGCCTCTAGAGTTCAACATCCGAAAGGTAGAAGTCTGATGCCCAAGCCCTTGACCCAGACCACGGGCCGCCGCAAGGCGTCCGTCGCCCGTGTTCGCTTCTACGACGGATCGGGCTCGGTGACCCTCAATGGTCGCACACTCGAAGACTATTTCCCGACCATGGCCGGCCGGATGCGGGTCATGGAGCCACTCCAGCTCACCGACTCCCAGGGTCGCTATGACATCCACGCCAAGCTCGAAGGTGGAGGCACCACCGGCCAGGTCGATGCCCTCCGTCTCGGCATTGCCCGGGCTCTGATCGAGCTCGACCCATCACTCCGCCCGGTCCTGAAGAAGGCCGGTCTCCTCACCCGCGACGCTCGTGTGGTCGAGAGCAAGAAGTACGGTCTGCGCAAGGCCCGCAGGGCGCCGCAGTACACCAAGCGCTAGCCAACGGGCTTCTGATGGCTGATCTCCGTCGTCTCCTCGACGATGGAAAGAACATCTTCGGAACCGACGGGGTCCGGGGCGCGGCCGGGTCCGAGCTCACCGTCGAGCTCGCCCTCGCCATCGGTCAGGCTGCCGGCTCCTACCTGAACGGCGGTCCCGTCCTCATCGGACGTGACACCCGCCGCTCCGGGCCGATGCTGTCCGCCGCTCTCGGCGCCGGCTTCCAGTCGGTGGGCATCGACACCATCGACGTCGGGGTCATGCCCAGCGGTGGCATCAGCCACCTCACTTCCACTTCGGCCGCAACCGTGGGCGCAATCGTCTCCGCGTCCCACAACCCGGCGGCTGACAACGGGATCAAACTCCTCTCCTCCCGCGGCTCCAAGCTGCCTGACCACGTCGAACTCGACATCCAGAACCGGATCCGGGACGCAGGCTCCAAGATCGCCATCGGTGGTGGCATCGGCACCGGCCATGAAGACCGGGACGCCATGTACCGCTACCTCGACCATCTGGCGAAAGCGTCGAAGTACAACCTCTCCGGTGTCCAGATCGCCATCGATTGCGCCAACGGCGCTGCCTACAAGGCAGCACCCGAACTGTTCGCCCGGCTGGGTGCGGACACAACCTGTTTCAGCGACGCCCCCGACGGAACCAACATCAACGACAATTGTGGTGCCACCCACCCCGAAGTCCTTGCGGGAGCTGCCAGGGGTAGGATCGGGTTGAGCTTCGACGGCGACGCCGACCGCCTCATCGTCGTCGATGAGGGCGGCGAGGTCGCCAACGGAGATGTTGTGATGGCGATCATCGCCCGGCACCTGAAGTCTCAGGACCAGCTGAAGAACAACCTGCTGGTCGCCACCGTGATGTCGAATCTCGGCCTGCACAAAGCAATGAAGGAGGCTGGAGTCGAGCTCGTCACCACCCGGGTCGGAGACCGATATGTGATGGAAGCCCTCGAGGAGCGGAAGGGGCTGTTGGGCGGCGAGCAGTCGGGTCACATCATCTTCACCGACACCGGGAACACCGGCGACGGCCTGATGACGGCAGTGCGCCTGCTCAATGTTGTCGCCGGCACCGGCAGGGAATTGCGTGACCTTCGAGCCGGAGCGATCACCGAATATCCCCAGGTGCTGGTCAATGTGCCGATCCGGCGGGGTGCCGACATCGAAGGAGCCACGGAGCTCTGGGATGACGTCAGCGACATCGAAGCCCTGCTAGGCGAGGACGGGAGGGTTCTGGTCAGACCATCGGGCACAGAGCCTCTGGTGCGGGTAATGGTCGAAGCCCTTACGGGAGCGCAAGCCAGCGACTACGCTGACCGTCTCGCAGCAACAGCTGCAGACGTTTTGGGAAGAGAGGTGTAGCCGACAAGATCACTGGGTGTAGTAACAAATAGCGCCAGACCTCGCATGAGCGAGGTGACGAGGAGGAAGGTCATCGAATTATTCGGCGGATGCCTTCCCGGTCGGCCCGGTCGTAACCATCAGATGAAACCCCGGAAGTGATTCCGGTTCACAGAAGCTGATGGTCGGGTAAGTCAGAGTCTTGACTTCACACACCCTTTTCCAGGTAGTTTTCTCCGTGACTGCGTTGCCCGAACCCGGGCGCGCCTGTCAATGAATGTAAAGGTGTATCGATAGGTGTGGAATCGTTGGATACGTCGGCCCGCGTGAGGTAATCGACGTGCTGGTGCCGGGCCTGGCCCGCTTGGAATACCGGGGGTATGACTCGGCGGGAGTCGCCCTCAACTACGAGGGCAAGCTGACAGTGCGCAAAGGAGCTGGGCGGATTGCCGACCTCGAAAAGCTACTTGCGGACGACCCGCCCCCGACTGCAGTCTCGGGAATCGGCCACACCCGTTGGGCCACCCACGGGGCTCCCAATTCGATCAACGCCCATCCTCACTTCGACTGCGATGAGAGCGTCGTTGTCGTTCACAACGGAATCATCGAGAACTGGGCGGCACTCAAGACGAAGCTCGAGGCCGACGGTCACGAATTTCGTAGTGACACCGACACCGAGGTGGTGGCCCATCTGATCGAGTCGATGTCCCACCTCCCGCTCATCGACGCCGTGCGTGCGGCGATGAACATCGCCGACGGCGCACTCGCACTTGCGGTCAGCAGGAGGGACGAGCCAGGTGTCCTGGTGGGCGCCCGCCGGGGTTCACCGCTGGTAGTGGGTCGCGGTGAGGGTGAGAACTTCCTCGCCTCCGACATCCCCGCCTTTCTCGAGTACACCCGGAACATGGTCGTCATCGATGACGACCGGTTGGTGGAGGTGACCGCGACGAGTGTCACGGTCACCGATCTGGAGGGAAATGCGGTAGTCCCCGAAGAGCGGGTGGTTGAGTGGGACCTGGAAGCGGCCGAAAAGGGCGGATACGCAACCTTCATGCTCAAGGAGATCCACGAGCAGCCCCACGCAATCACCGACACCCTTGCCGGCCGAGTCGACAACGGACAGGTGATCCTTCGTGAGTTGAAGATCGACCCCCAAATCCTCCGCGATTCCGCCAAGGTATTCGTCGTTGCTTGTGGCACCTCATATCACGCGGCGATGATGGCCAAGTACGCAATCGAGCGTTGGACCCGGATGCCCGTGGAGATCGACATCGCCTCCGAGTTCAGGTACCGCGACCCGGTGCTCGACGGCCGCTCGCTGGTGATCGGGATCAGCCAGTCCGGGGAGACAATCGACACCCTTGCTGCGATCCGCTACGCAAAAGCCCAGGGCTCGACGGTGATCGGGGTCTCCAACGTTGTCGATTCGGCTCTGGCCAGGGAGGCGGACGCAGTCCTCTACACCCGCGCCGGCCCGGAGATCGGTGTCGCTGCGACAAAAACGTTCACAACGCAACTGGTTGCGATGCAACTGCTCGGCCTCTATCTCGCCCAGGTCCGGGGGGCAATGGACCCCGGCGCCGTCGAATCGCTGGTCCACGATCTCAATCGTCTTCCGGCCCAGGTCGAGTCGGTGTTGGAGCAGTCGGATGCAATCGAGGAGTTGACCCGCGACTGGGCCGACGTCCGCGACTACTTCTTCCTCGGGCGCTCGGGTGACTTCCCGGTAGCAATGGAGGGCGCGCTCAAGCTCAAGGAGATCGCCTACGTGCGGGCCGAGGGATACGCGGCCGGCGAGATGAAGCACGGCCCGATTGCCCTCATCGAAGAAGGGGTTGTGGCCATCGGTGTCGCCACCGACAGCCACGTCACCAAGAAGACCCTGGCCAACATGGAGGAGATGAAGGCGCGGGGCGGGACAATCGTGCTCGTCGCCGAAGAGGGAGACGATGTCGGTGCCGTCGCCGATCACCTGATCCGGGTTCCGTCCGGACCTGACCTGCTGTGCACGGTCACGGCTGTAGTGCCCCTGCAACTGATCGCATATCATGTCGCCACGGCCAAGGGACTGGACGTCGACAAGCCCCGAAACCTGGCGAAAACGGTGACTGTGGAATGAGAATCTGGGAATGAGCACGTGAGATGAAGATCCTCGGCCTCGGAGTCGACCTGTCGGACATCGACCGGGTCGAAGGAGTGCTCGACAGGTACCCGCGTTTTGCCGAGCGCTGCTTCACCGAGCACGAGCGGGAGTATGCGTTCCGGTTCGCAAAACCGGCGCGCAGGTTCGCCGCCAGGTTCGCCGGGAAGGAGGCGGTGATGAAGTCCCTCGGCCTCGGCTTCCGCCAGATCGGGTGGCAGGAGATCGAAATCACCGGGGGCGGCAAGCCAACGGTGAACATGTTCGGGCGCGCCGAGAAAAGGGCCCTGTTTTTGGGGGTGACCGAGGTGCTGGTGACCATCACTCACACCGACACATCGGCACTGGTAATGGCCATTGCAGTAGGTGACCACGACTGAACCGGCGTTAGCCTTCACCCGGTGAGACCAGTTGTCACCGCCGATGAGTACCGGAGGGTAGACCGCGCCTACGAAGGCGATATCGACGTGGCTATGGACCGGGCCGGCCATGCTGTCGCCCTGGCCGCGGTCCGCGCTGGCGCCGCATACGGGAAGAAGGTTGCGGTCCTTGCCGGCCCGGGCAACAACGGGGGCGACGGATACGTCGCTGCTCGTTACCTGGCAGGTCGCGGTGTCGCCGTGACTGTCCTTGCTCTGGGCCCGCCGCAGACACTGGAGGCGAAACGGGCGGCAGAGGCGGCACGAGCCGTAGGTGTACGGGTCACCGGATTTGTCGAACCGACCGATGCCGACGTCGTAATCGACGCGTTGTTCGGTGGTGGAATCAGAGGCGGGCTACCGGGCGAGGTGTTCTCCTGGATAGACACAGCTGCCCCGGTTGTCGCGGTCGACTTTCCCACCGGGCTCGACCCCAACTCGGGCAAGGTGGAGGACCGAGCCTTCCGGGCTGTGGAGACGGTCACCTTCGGCTCTCTGAAGACCGGCCACCTGCTGGGGCGTGGCCCGGACCTGTGCGGCAAGGTCACGGTGGCCGACATCGGCATCGAAGGCGGCGCACCATCGATGTACCTCGCAACGGCGGACGACGCCGTACGGCCGGTGAGGGAACGAAACACCTACAAGTGGAAGGCCGGAGCCGTGCTGGTGGTCGGGGGGTCGACAGGTCTCAGCGGAGCGGCGGTTCTCACCGCTCGGGGTGCGATTCACTTCGGCGCCGGTTCGGTCGCAATTGCCAGCCCTGACCCCCGGGCCGTGGTCTCCAACACGGTCGAGTTCCCCACCTACGAATTGGCTGAAGCAGTCGAGCACCTCGACCGCTTCGATGTCGTCGCTTTCGGGCCCGGACTGGCTGCTCAGGACCTCCCCGAGGCTCTTCCCGTCGCCGAATCGGCAAGTTCACTGGTCATCGACGCGGGCGGGCTCGTCCCGGAGGTTGTCGAAGCCTTGAGGGAGAGGGACGTCGAATTCGTCATGACCCCTCACGCCGGCGAATTCGAGAGATTGGCAGGGCGGAGCGGGGGGACCTACTCGGTCCGCGCCTTCGCTGGCAAGTTGGGTGGTGTCGTCCTGCTCAAGGGGAATCCGACACGCATCTCCGACGGGGGCCACCCGGTGCTGGTGACCACCGGTGGGCCGGAATTGGCCACTATCGGGACCGGAGACGTCCTCACCGGGATGATCGCCGCCCTCGTTTCCCGGGGCGTCCTGCCCTTCGATGCTGCCGTCACCGCCGCCTATTATCACGGCATCGCAGGTGCAACGATCAGTGCTGAAGGCCCGCTTACCGCGTCCGAACTCGCGTCTGCGGTGAAAAGGCACGCGTGGTGAGACCCACCTACGCCACCGTCGACCTCGGCGCAATCCAGAGGAATGTTCGGGCCATCGCTGCCGTGATCGCCCCTTCGGAAGTCTGCGCCGTAGTCAAGGCCGACGCATACGGGCATGGCGACGCACCGGTGGCGATGGCCGCAGTCGAGGCGGGAGCGACGCGGCTCGCGGTGGCTCTTGTCGAAGAGGGGATTCGGCTCCGCGAGGCCGGAGTCGAAGGACCAATCCTGGTCCTGTCGGAGCCAACACCAGACGCAGCGGTAGATTTCGCCCGGTGGGAGCTCATCCCCACTGTGTACAGCACCGAATTCGCCGACGCACTTGCATCGGTCGGCTTCGGGTCAGGGGTTCACCTCAAAATCGACACCGGGATGCACCGGGTAGGAGTCAGTCCGGAGCAATGGCCAACAATTGTCGACCGGGTCCGCCGGGACCATCTCGAGATCGAAGGCGTCTTCACCCATTTCGCCGTTGCCGACACCGACCCCGATTTCACCCGGGCCCAGATCGAGCGCTTCGACGAGACCGTCGACCTGGATGTCCCGTTGACCCACCTCGCCAACACCCCCGGGGCATTGCTGTTTCCGGAAGCGAGGCGCGACTTCTCCAGGATCGGCATCGGCATCTATGGCCTCCACCCCTGTGAGGCCACCCGGGAGGTGGTCGCCCTGGAACCGGCAATGGCCATTACCACCAGGGTCTCCCACGTCCAGCGGCTGCCTGCAGGTACCAGACCGTCTTATGGGCGGATCACCCCGCTGGAGGAGGAGTCCACCGTCGTAACCATCCCGGTTGGTTACGCAGACGGTTTCTGGCGGAACCTCTCCCGTGGAGGGCGGGTGCTGCTCAACGGCGACAGCCATCCGGTGGTGGGGACGGTGACGATGGACCAGACGATGGTGGCGGTTGGGGATGCCGAGGTGGCGGTCGGCGACGAGGCGGTGCTGATCGGCCAGCAAGGTTCCGCGTCGGTCTCAGCCGACGAATGGGCGGATCAGTTGGGGACGATCTCCTATGAAGTTGTCTGCTCGATCGGTCCCCGGGTGCCGCGGCGGTACACGCAATGAATGAAACGCTCACAGCGGTTGCCGGTATCGAGGTCGGGCACTGGACCGACCTCGAGGCCGGAACCGGATGCACCGTGATCTCGCTGCCGGAGCCGAACGTGGTTGCCAGCGAGGTGCGCGGGGGAGCCCCTGGGACGAGGGAGACTGCGCTTCTCGAGCCCGGGATGCGTATCGAGCAGTGCCAGGCAATCCTGCTCACCGGCGGCAGTGCCTTCGGGTTGGCTGCCGCCGACGGCGTAGTTGCGGCACTCGAGCGGGACGGGCGGGGGCACCTGACGCCCGCCGCCAGGGTCCCGATTGTCCCGGCCGCCGTCATCTACGATCTCTCGGTCGAGGGCCCGTCCCGACGGCCCGGGCCGGTCGAGGGCGGAGCTGCCTATGGGTTGCGCTCTACCGGGCCGGTGCCCCTGGGTCGGGTTGGCGCCGGCACCGGAGCCACCGCAGCCAAGTGGCGGGGCTTCGAGCACATGGTGCCCGGAGGTGTCGGCAGTGCGGTGAGGAAAGCAGGTGAAGCAACCGTCGGTGCACTGGTTGTAGCCAACCCGCTTGGCGACATATTCACTATCGATGGCGAATCGCTGACCGGCGGCACGCATGAGCCCGGGCCGATGGACTTTTCGCCACCGCCTTTGACCAACAGCACTCTGATCGTCGTTGCCACCGATGCCCGCCTGACCCGGGTCGAGCTCACCCGGGTTCTGGTCCGAACCCACGACGCCCTTGCCGTATGCGTCCGCCCGGCCCACACCAGGTACGACGGCGACGTGGCTTTCGCGGTGTCTTGCGGGGAGGTCGATTCCGGTGTCGACGAGGTTTCGGAGGCAGCGTTCGGAGCTACTGCGGCAGCGATTGAATCTGCCATTCGCGGGGCAAATTGATGTCTCCCTATCCCTTGTATTCTTAGATGATCGAAGTTTCTTGCCCCGGCCCCGAACATACCCTTGCTCTCGCCAGCCGGGTCGCACCACTGGTCCGTCCCGGTGACCTGATTGTGCTTGCAGGCTCGCTCGGTGCCGGCAAGACGCTGTTCGCCGGCGGTCTGGCATCAGGGCTCGGCGTGGAAGAGGATGTGGTGAGCCCGTCATTTGTCCTGGTCAAGCAGTATCAGAGCGGGTTTCTCCCTTTTGTCCATGCCGATATCTACCGGTTGAGCAGCATCAACGAGTTCGAGGACCTAGATGTCTTCGAAATCGCCCGCGACGGAGTCCTCGTCATCGAGTGGGGCGATGCAATCGAGGCCACCCTCCCCACTGACCATCTGCGGGTCCGCATCGATGTCGCCAATGAGGACACCCGGTTGATCACGTTCGAGCCGTTTGGCTCCTGGACAGATCGGGACTGGGAGTCGGTCCTGTGAAGTATCTCGCCATAGAGACGGCCACCCCTGGCGCCTCGGTCGCAGTGGTGGAGGACGGGACAACGCTTGCCACCGCTTCGAGGGTCGACCGTGTCGGGCACGCCACGTTCCTGGTCCCCGCCATCGACTTCTGTTTCGACCAGGTCGGCTGGTCGCCGTCCGACCTCGACGCCGTGATTGTCGACATCGGCCCCGGCCTCTACACCGGAATCCGGGTCGGGCTGGCCACAGCTCAGGGTCTCGCCGCAGCCTTTGGGATCCCTCTGGTCCCGGCAGTGTCGCTCGACGCCATCGCCCTCGAGGCCCGCACCGGGCACCGGCTCATCTGGGCGGTTGTCGATGTGCGTCGCGATGAATTTGCGGTGGCTTGCTACCGCCCGGTACCGGGCGGTGTCGTCAAAGAGGGCACCGTAGGATTGGTCAGCAGCGAAGTGCTTCGCGCCCAGCTGGTCGAGTGCCCGGAGCAGAGCCTGGTGGTCGGCGACGTCAATGCTTTGCCCGACGGATTCGTCACCGGCATCCATCGCGCCAAGGTGGGCCGCCCCCGATACCCCTACGCGGTGACACTGGCCGAGGTTGGCCGGGGACGTTTCGAAAAAGGGGACTACCCGGCACCCGATGACATCCGTCCGATGTATCTGCGCGACGCAGACGTGAATATCAACTGGGACAAAGTCCGTCAGGAGGGCCCGTGGGGTCGACAGTGAGCGCGGAGATCAGGCCATTGAGCCCTTCGGACATAGCCACGATGGTGGCGATGGAGTCGGCCAATCAGCCGCGCCCGTGGTCGGAAAAGGTTTTCAACGAAGAGCTGGTGGCCGACAGCCGGATCTATTTCGGGGTTGTCGATGGGGACTCGCTGTACGGGTTCGGAGGCATGATCCTCTCCGGCGACGAGGCCCACATCACCAACCTGCTCGTCGCTCCGGACCAACGGCGCAAAGGGTTCGCCCGCGGGTTGATGGTCGGACTGATCGACGCCGCGCTGGACAAGGGCGCACGGCACCTCACCCTCGAAGTCAGGTCACGGAACCACGCCGGGATCAGCCTGTACCAGCGGTTCGGGATGGCCCCGGTTGGAGTCAGGAAGGGGTACTACGGAGACGACGATGCCCTCATCCTCTGGGTTCACGACATCGATTCACCCCTCTTTGGGGCGAAATTGGACTCCCTGCGATGACCCCGACGATTCTCGCCTTCGAGACCAGCTGCGATGAGACCGCCGTCGCCGTGGTCCGCGGCACCGAAGCCCTGTCCAATGTCATCTCGTCTCAGGTCGACCTCCACGAGCGCTTCGGTGGTGTGGTTCCCGAAGTCGCCGCCCGCGCCCACGTCGAGTCGATCCGCTCCCTCACCCACCACGCCCTCAACGAGGCCGGGGTCCATCCCGACGACCTCGACGGGATTGCCGCCACGGCCGGCCCGGGCCTGGTCGGGGCATTGCTGGTCGGCCATAGCTTCGCCAAAGCAACCGCATGGGCGCGACAACTCCCCTTCGTGGGGATCGATCATATGGAAGGCCATCTGATGGCACCCCGGATCGAGCACGAAGGCTTCCAGCCGCCGGCGGTGGTGCTGCTCGCGTCAGGGGGTCACTCTCAAATCGTCCACGTGCGGGACTGGGGTGAGTATTCGGTTCTCGGCAGCACAATCGACGACGCCGCCGGAGAGGCCTTCGACAAGTTGGCCAGGGTCATGGGCCTTGGCTTTCCCGGCGGCCCGGCCGTCGACCGGATCGCTGTCGACGGCGACCCGGGGGCGGTGAGCTTTCCCCGCGCCCTTCCCGACCGTCCGTACCACTTCTCGTTCAGCGGCCTCAAGACCTCGGTGTCGACCTTTATCGAGAAATCGGCAAGATCGGGCGAGCTTCCCCCGATCGAGGATGTCGCAGCTTCGGTCCAGGAGGCAATCGTCGACGTACTCGTCGAGAAGACCTTCCAGGCGGTCGACGACACGGGGGCGACGACGGTTGGTGGGGGCGGGGGAGTTCTCGCCAATACCCGGCTGCGGGCACGCTTCGCCGAAGAAGCAGATAAGCGGGGAGTGTCCCTTTGTTTGCCCTCACCGTTGTTGTGCACCGACAATGCCGCAATGATCGGAGTTGCCGGGGGGTTCTGGCTCTCCCGGGGACGGATCACGGATTGGGCCGAGAACGTGGATCCAGGCCGTGTGCTCGGAGCAGCATTTGGCTGACGCTGCACCCCGCCGAATCGCCTTCGTCACTGCCAGATACCCGCCGATGCGCACATCGGGGACGTACCGGGTCGAAGCGGTGATGGAGTTTCTTCCTCCGTATGGGTACGAGATCGAGGTGGTGACTCTGCCCACCGAGTGGATGGAGTACCAGTCCCGACAGGAACTGGCCGGTGTCGCCGTCGCTGCCCACCAGCCGGAAGGTGCCACCGATCGATTCGTCCGGTATCTGTCGACAGTGCGCTACCTGAACTGGATCCAGCGGGCGATTCTGGTGCCCGACCTCCTCGCGGTCTGGGCGCGAGGTGCGGCACGCAAGATGGCCAGGGAGCTCGAGGGAATCGACCTCGTCTACGGGACGTCTCCGCCTTACAGCGGCATGGTTGCAGCACAGCGCTTGGCGGACGCGCTCGGTGTCCCCTGCGTCCAGGAACTGCGTGACCCGCCCAGTTTCTATCGGGCTCTACGCCGACGCAGCCGCTTCTACATCTGGCGGATGGTTCGTTTCGAGCGGCGGTATCTGCGCAGGGCCGACCAGATCATCACTGTCACTCCGAGGACCCGGCTCCGCCTGCTCGAGCTTCATCCCGGTCTCGACCCGGACCGGATGCACGTCGTAACCAACGGTTATCCCGACATCGACGTCGATCCGGCGCGGGCAGGACGAGATCCGGCCAGGTTCACCGTCACCTATGTCGGCACCTTTCAGGGGAGCGTCAAGGCGCGGGAGGAGAGCGTTTTCACACCGGCCGTGCTCATGGATGGTCTCAATGCTCTTCCGGCGGACAAGGTCAGCCTTCGCATCGTCGGAAGCATTTCGGGCCAGCAGGAGAAGAACCTGAAGAAGCTCGACCCCAACGGTGTGACCGAATTCGTGGGCCTGGTCGATCGGGAGGTGGCCCTTGCTGAGACCGCCGCCGCCGATGTTGCGGTGATCCTCGCCGACGACGACGACTGGTGGATCGGTCGCAAAGCATTCGAGTACCTGAGACACGCCCACACCATCCTGGCTGTCGTCCCTCCGGGAGACACCACCGACTTGTTGGCGTCGCATTCACGATCGGATGTGGTCTCGCCCAATGATCTGGGATCGATCCCCGCGGTCCTCCAGCGCCGCTTCGAGGAGTGGAGCAGAGGGGAATGGGAGCGAGGCCCGCTTCTGGACCAGATCCAGACCGACGAATCCTGTGTGGCCGGCATCGAAGAGGTCCTGTCCACTGCTCTCGGGAACGCCTAGCCCCGATCTGAGTGTGGCGCGCTCCACCTCGATTTAGCACTCACCCGGGCCGAGTGCTAGTGTTGGTCTGGCACTCACCTCGTGAGAGTGCTAACCGGGAAGTTCGTGGCCGGGCAGTTTCTCAGCCAGGTATGCGATCGATTTTCCCAGATGAAATACAGCTAATTGCTCAAGGAGGAGCCAATGAAGCTTCAGCCGCTTGGTGATCGAGTGGTCGTCAAGTCCAGCGACGATGCGGAGACAACAACCGCGTCAGGACTTGTGATCCCCGACACCGCCAAAGAGAAGCCGCAAACCGGCGAGGTCGTAGCCGTGGGCCCGGGTGCCCGTGACGATGACGGAGACCGGATTCCGATGGAAGTATCCGTCGGGGACAAGGTTCTCTATTCCAAATTCGCAGGCACGGAAGTGAAGCTGGACAGCGACGAGTATCTCGTCCTCTCCGAGCGTGACCTTCTGGCCATTGTCAAGTAGAGGAGCTGAATAATGCCAGCTAAAGAACTTCGCTTTAACGAAGAAGCCCGCAAGGGTCTGCAGGCGGGTGTTGACAAGCTCGCTGA
>JBGTNX010000042.1:0-22005 GCA_041742825.1 Acidimicrobiia bacterium
GTAACCGCCTGGGTGGCAGAAAACATCGTAGAGAAAGCTCACAAGGGAGAAGCGAGTTGAAGATTCACGAGTATCAGGCGAAACAGCTGATGGGGGAGCGAGGCATCGCTGTGCCCAGCGGCAAGATGGCTACCACCGTCGAAGAGGCTGTTGCCGCAGTCAGGCCGCTGATCGAGGCGTCGGGAAACCCCGTGGTCGTGGTCAAATCCCAGATCCATGCGGGTGGCCGCGGAAAGGGAACCTTCAAGGAGCATCCCGATGTCGGCGGCGTCAAGGTTGTCACCGCCGGAATCGACGGTGGGATCGAAGCCGCGGAGGCGGCCGTGGGCGACATCGCAGCGAAGATGCTCGGGTCCACACTGGTGACGATCCAGACGGGTGATGATGGCAAGGTCGTCAACCGTCTCTATGTCGAGCAGGGCGTCGACATCGAACGTGAGCTTTATCTCGCCGTCCTCCTCGACCGGGCCGTTGGGCGCAACATCGTCATGGCATCGACCGAGGGCGGCATGGAGATCGAGAAGGTGGCCGAGGAAACTCCCGAGAAGATCCTCCGTGTCGAGATCGATCCCGCGGTGGGATTGCTCCCGTTCCAGGCGAACGAGCTCGCCGTCGGCCTCGGTTTCGACGAAGCGGCAGCGAAGAGCTTCGCCGGTTTCGTCGGCGCCCTGGCATCGATGGCGATTGAAATCGACACCGATCTCATCGAGATCAACCCCCTTGTGGTCACCACGAGCGGTGAGGTGATGGCCCTCGACGGGAAGATTGCCTTCGACGACAACGCCCTCTTCCGCCATCCGGTCGTGGCGGGGATGCGGGACCCCTCCGAGGAGGACCCCTCAGAGCTTGCGGCCAAAGAAGCGGGCCTCAACTACATCAAGCTGGACGGGACTATCGGATGCCTGGTCAATGGCGCCGGCCTGGCGATGGCCACCATGGACACCATCAAGCATGTTGGCGGGGAGCCTGCCAACTTCCTTGACGTCGGTGGCGGTGCCGACGCCGACCAGGTCTCGACCGCGTTTGAGATAATCACCGCCGACGAAAGCGTCAAAGGCATCTTCGTCAACATCTTCGGCGGAATCATGCGCTGTGACGTGATTGCCACCGGCATCGTCGAAGCGGTGAAGCGGGTCGGCCTCGAGGTCCCGTTGGTAGTCCGGCTGGAAGGGACCAATGTGGAGCTGGGCAAACAGATCATCGAAGATTCTGGACTCGATGTCGTCAATGCCTCCAGCCTCAGAGACGGGGCCGTCAAGATCCTGGAGTTGACCAAATGCGCATCCTCGTAGACAAGAACACACGGGTGCTGGTCCAGGGCCTAGGCAAGACCGGCCAGTTCCACACCGAAAAGGCAATCGCCTACGGGACGCAGATGGTTGGAGCGGTCCATCCATCGCGCGCCGGGACGAGCATGCGGTTCGAGGGCGAGACCGACCACTCAGGAGTGCCCGACCGGGAGGACGACTTCGACGTCGAACTTCCGATTTTCGCCACCATGTCCCAGGCAGTCGCTGAGACGGGGGCGAATGCCACTGTGGTCTATGTTCCGCCACCTTTCGCCGCCGACGCCATCATGGAAGCCGCCGCATCGGGAGTGGATCTGATCGTGGCGATAACCGAAGGGATCCCTGTTGCCGACATGGTGCGGGCCAAGCGTTACCTCGAAGGGCGGCGGACCCGCCTGATCGGGCCCAACTGTCCAGGGGTGATCACACCGCATGAGTGTAAGATCGGGATCATGCCGGGCTACATACACGAGCGGGGCAAGATCGGTGTGGTCTCGAGGTCGGGAACCCTCACCTATGAGGCGGTACACCAGTTGACCCAGCGCGGGTTGGGCCAGACAACCGCGATCGGGATCGGGGGAGACCCGGTCAACGGGACCAACTTCGTCGACATTCTCGAACTCTTCGAGGCCGACCCCGAAACCGAGGGTGTTGTGATGATCGGGGAGATCGGGGGCACCGCCGAAGAGGAAGCTGCGGAGTTCGTCGCCAACGAGATGACGATCCCGGTTGCAGGGTTCATCGCAGGGACCTCGGCCCCTGCCGGCAAGCGGATGGGCCACGCCGGGGCGATTGTCTCCGGTGGCAAAGGAACCGCCGAGGCAAAGATCGAGGCAATGACTGCCGCCGGCATCGTTGTGGCCGAGACTCCCTCCGACATGGGGGAAGCAATGGGGCGGGCCCTTGGCTGACGCGGTGGAGCTGATCGAGTCGGAGGGGAGGCGGATTCTCGACCTCGGGCGGGAGGACATGGCAAGGCACGTGCCCCAATATCCGGATTGGACGATGGCGGGCCTCCTCGCCCACACGGGTGCAATCCTGGGTCGGACTTCACTGATCTGCCGCGATCTGCTCACGGAGCGGCCGCAATCTCCCCGCCCCGGCGACGATGACGACGTTGCAGACTGGTTTGAAGAGCGTCTCGCTGAGGTGCTCGCGGTCTTCCGCGCATCTGACCCCACGGCTCCGGTCTGGGGGTTCGTGCCCGAACCCACGATCGGCAAGTGGATAGACCGCATGCAGATCGAGGTCGGCGTCCACCGCTGGGATGCCGATCAGGCTTTTGGCGAGCCCGCACCGTTGCTCGACGAGGTCGCCGACGCCGGTCTCGATGAGTTCGGCGCCCAGTGGTTTCACAGGCTTGGAGCGCTTAGTGTCCTGGCCCTGACTGCCACCGACCTGGGACGGCACTGGCATTACGGCGACGGGGAACCGGCGAGCAGCATCGAGGCACCGGCGTCGGAGATCTATCTCCGGCTGATGAGCCGCCCCTCGACCGTGGTCCTCCCCGACGATTGGGCTGCTGCTGTCGATTCCCTGGAACCGCCTCCCCGGTAGACCTCGCTCCTGAGCTCGGAGGCGAGAAACTCTCCCGCTGGAAGTTCGCCGGTCTAGAAGCGGGCCATGTCGGCGGTCGCGTATCCGACCACTGCGGAGTCGGCGTTGCGCACCGCGGCCAGGGCTTCGACCAGTTCGTCAACCCGGTTGCCGGGGACGGCCACAGTCAGCTCGTCATCTCCCATACCGGTGCGGGCTCGGGACAGGGCACAACCCATCGATACCGCGATGACACCTTTGTTGGCGGCCCGGGGCAGGATCTGGCACTGGGGCTTGCCCGACCACTCCACTTCGACTGCGTCGTTGATCGCCATCATCTGTTTCGGAGTGACCCGGAGCAGCACTACGTCCGGAGTCGAGACAGCCTCATGCAGCGGGCCGTAGCGAACTCCGGTCGGCCGGCGATCCAACGCCTCGACGCCTGCGAAGGCCTCCATCGTCACCCACCCGACATCGAGCAAGGCGCCCACATCGTGTTTGTCGATTATGTCCTCCGCTCCGGCGAAACCATGGGTGAAGAGGCCAACCGAACAGTTGCCGTGATCTTCGAAAATCGTGTCAAAGGTGCGCTGGTGGCCATGCATCCAGAAGACAC
The DNA here is from genome assembly GCA_041742825.1 of Acidimicrobiia bacterium. GTDB lineage: Bacteria > Actinomycetota > Acidimicrobiia > Spongiisociales > ZC4RG35 > MA-ANB-1. The sequence continues at coordinate 3,442 of JBGTNX010000042.1, forward strand.
AGGGGGCGGCGGCCCGGCCAGAACGGCCGTCTTCGGTCGGCTCCGACATCGGAGCCTCGAATTTCGGCACCCCGTTCGATGACCCTTCGCTGAGGAATGTGATCGCCACCGGTTCATGCTCGAGACCGAGCAGCTGGTTGAGGGTGGTGGATGCCGAAGTCATGTGTTTCTCCATATCGATTTGACCATTCTGACGGTAGCAAGGCAATCCGGGGACACGAACACTTAGACTGCCCCCATGGAATGGATAATTGTCGGCGCCGTTTTGCTCGTCCTCTTGCTGATACTCGTTGTGATCTACAACTCGTTGGTCCGGTCCAGAAACCGGGTCGACAACGCCTGGGGCCAGGTGGAAGTACAACTGAAACGCCGTTACGACCTGATCCCCAATCTCGTGGAGACTGTCAAGGGATACGCCAGCCATGAACAGGACACCTTCCAGCAGGTGACCGAGGCAAGGGCCGGTGCCCAGGCGGCCTCCGGGCCGGCGGAGCAGGCCGGGGCGGAGAACTTCCTCACTGCAGCCCTCCGCCAGCTCTTCGCCGTTGCCGAGGACTATCCGGAACTGCGGGCGTCGGAGAACTTCGCATCTTTGCAGGCAGACCTCGCCGACACCGAGAACAAGATCGCGATCAGCCGCCAGATCTACAACGACACGGTCCTCACCTACAACAACCAGGTCCAGCAGGTCCCGACCAATATCGTGGCCGCAATCACCGGATTCGATACCCGCGAGTTCTTCGAGGGCGGTCCGGAGGCCGAAGACGCCCCTTCGGTCAGTTTCGAGTGACAGGACGCCAGGCCCGACCGTGAAAAAGCTGCTGTTGGCCCTGGTCGTCGGGCTTGTCTTTTTCCCGGCACTCCCCGCGGACGCCAAGTCGTTCTGGCTGACACACGCTGATGTCGAAATCACAGTCAATGAGGACGGGTCGCTCGAAGTCGTTGAGAGCCTGACTTTCGATTTCGATGGGAGCTTCAGCGGGGCATACCGTGACATCCCTCTCACAAGCGGTGCAACGATCAGCAACATCCGGGTGGCCGACGAGAGGATTGAGTTCACCCCGGGTGGCTGCACCACTTTGGGGTGCACAAGTTCGCCCCCGGGAACTTACGGAGTCGAGCTGCACCCGTCATATGTGAGGATCGTCTGGCACCACGCTTCCCTCGACCAGTTGCGGACGTTTCGCATTTCGTACGATCTAACGGGCATGGCAATTGCCTGGGACGATGTCGTCGATATCAACCTGAAGGTATGGGGAGACCAGTGGGCGGTGGGGCTCGACAGCCTGGAATCGAGGATGAATCTCCCCTCCGGGCTCACAGAGGGCGATGTCCGGGTGTGGGGCCATCCGTTCGGTGTGAACGGTGTCACCTCCCTCGGCGACGACGGAGTCTCGCCGTCCCTCACCGCTTCGGACGTTCCTTCCGAGCAATGGGTGGAAATGCGGGTCGTCATCCCCACCTCGTCGCTCAGTTCGACCGACGGGGCGGTTCGTGTGAACGGTCAGGGACTTCCCCAGATCCTTGCCGAAGAGGAGGAGTTTGCCAACGACTCCGAGGAAGCAGCTCAAGCCGGTCGCAACGGTCTGATCATTGGCGCTCTCGGGGTTCTGGTGCCCCTCCTCGGCCTGGGCGGTCTCGTCTACTTCGGATACGGTCGGGAACCAAAGGTGGACTACGACCGCGAGTACGAACAGGAGCCGCCCACCGACCTGACACCGGCCGAAGTCGGTGTCCTCCTCAGCCAGGGCGTGGTAACTGAACGCGAGTTCACCGCGACCCTTTTCGATCTGATTCGCCAGGGTGCGATCAACGCCGAGCCGACTCAAGTGGAGAAAGTGACCTGGGCAGGGCTCAGAAAGGAGACGATCTCCGACCTGCAGCTCTCTCTGGGGGCGAAGCAGACAGGGTTGCGTGACTTCGAGCAGTCGGTGATGACAGTCGTCAAGCGGGTGCTCGAAGAGGGACCGGTGCCGCTCCATGAGTTTCGCACTGCCATCCGCGATGATGCCGCGTCGAATGCCGCGACCTATCAGTCCTTCCGGGAGAAGGCCCGTGAGGCTGTGCTCCGTTCGGGCCTCATCGACGATCAGGGCACGCGGATCGCCACCTTCGTCGGAGTTGGTCTGGTCCTGGCGACCGTCGGGGCATTCTTCCTGGTCCCCAAGGTCCTCGGCAGCCGCCCGGGAGGGGCCACACTCGCCACCCTGAGCTTGATCGGATTCGTTCTCGGCACGGTCGTGACCATCATCGTCATCAGTTTCAGAAGGGTCAGGGTCCGGCGGAGTCACGAGGGCGCCATGGAGGCTGCCCGATGGAACGCATTCCGCAAGTACCTGTCCGATTTCTCACGACTCGATGAAGCGCCAGCCATCTCCCTCGACCTGTGGGACAGATTCCTGATCTACGCAATCGGCTTCGGTGTCGCCACCGAGGTCCTCGAACACGCCAGACTCCATGCTCCTGAGGTTCTGGAGTCGACGTCGTCGCTCTATTGGTACGGAAGCTATGGCTACTCGGGTGGTAGCACCGAGAATGCCTTCTCCGGCCTCGAATCGGCGCTCTCCGGGGCTTTCACACCCCCTTCCTCATCATCAGGCGGGGGAGGCGGTTTTTCCGGTGGTGGGGGCGGTGGCGGCGGCGGTGGCGGCGGCGGCGCCTGGTAGGACCGCAAGACTTGAGTCGATAACCGTTGCTAGCGGTGGTGATGGGATACCTTTTTGGGATGCGGTCCCTCGCAATCGCTCTCACACTGATCCTGGCTCTCGCGGCGGCGCCGGTTGCCGGCGCTCAGTCAGATGATTTTCCCGTCTACACCGGCGACCAGTTCAAGGATCTGTACGACTACGCAGTTGCCAACCAACTTCCCGGGCTGGCTCAACCCTCCGGCCAGATGCCCGTCACCGGCGACCCCGCCGTCGACGACCGGATCTGGGAGATGGCTTTCGCCCGCGGCTACCGGCTCCGGCCCGTCGCCTCGGGAAACCTTGCCTCGGCAGACGGAGTGCCGATGCAGCCACAAGCGGCAGCGGCCTGGGCCCAACTCAAGGCGGCTGCGCGCGATGAGGGGCTGCCGTTCATCGTCTCGTCTGCCTATCGCTCGCCTGCCTCGCAACGGACCCAATTCCTCTCGAAGTTGGAGGGAACGTCGGACGAAGCCATCAACGCCACCCTTGTCTGGTATTCGATCCCCGGAACCTCGAAGCACCACGGTGGCTACGCCCTCGACTTCCGCCACAGCAACGGGACTTTCGGCGATTTTCGCAACACCCCCGACTATGCCTGGCTCTCCCGGGACAACTTCTACAACGCAAAGCGTTTCGGCTTCATCCCCTCGTACCCCGACGATGCCACCGCTCAGGGGCCGAACCCGGAGCCGTGGGAGTTCGTCTGGGTCGGAGTCGACCTGATCCGGTGCGGGACACCTGTGCCACCAAACAGGATCGGGCCTGCGACGGGCCCTGCAGCGGCAATAGTCGCCGAAGTCGCCAGGTGCCCCGGCCGGGTGGTGCCTGTGGGTGAGGGGGTGGACGGTCTGCCGACCTGGTGGTTCCGACCGGTCTGACCCGGCCGCCCTCCGAAATGGTCCCGCTTTGGGGAACATCGAAGCCTGGCGGGGGGTTGTCACTTGTCCAGGTACGCAATTGTTTTCGTGAGGTCTGAATGCAAACTCAGCTAGCCGTCGCCACCGATGGCCGACGCGCGATCGGGCGTGGCGAGTTCATAACTTTGATGGCGCTGCTGATGTCGATTGCAGCGCTCTCAGTCGACCTGATGCTTCCCGCGATGGGCGATATTCGCGATCAGTTCGGGCTGGAGCCCGATTCGACTGCTGTCGCCGGACTGGTCACCGCATTCATCCTGGGAATGGCCGTGTCGCAGATCGTCTACGGCATCCTTGCCGATCGCTTCGGGCGCAAGCCTTTGATCTACGCCGGGCTGGCGATATTTCTGATCGGTGCCACGGCATCGGTGTTCGCCCCTTCATTTGGGTTCCTGCTGGTGGCCAGATTCGTATGGGGGCTTGGTGCCGCCGGGCCCCGGGTGTTGACCCTTTCCATCGTGCGCGACACCCATGAGGGAAGCGAAATGGCCAAGCTCATGTCGTTCATCCTTGCGGTCTTCGTGCTGGTGCCGGCAATTGCACCCAGTATTGGCGCCGTTCTGACCGACTGGATTTCATGGCGGGGCACTTTTGGCTTTGCCGTCGTCGTGGCCTTGATTGTCGGAGTTTGGTCGTTGCGGCTTCCGGAGACCCTGCGCCCGGAGCATCAACGCCAGATCGGTTTTCGCAACGTCGTCGAGTCGGCGCGGATCGTTGTGACCAACCGGGTAACGGCGTTGGTGACACTTGGCCTGTCGGTGCTCTTCGGAGCGTTTCTCTCCTACATCGCCAGTTCCGAGCTGATCTTCACCGAAGTGTTCGACAGCGGTGACAGTTTCCCGCTCATCTTCGGTGGCGTGGCGCTGGTCATGGGTGTCGGCATGCTCGCCAACAGCTGGCTGGTGGGCCGCTTCGGGTTGACCACCCTCATCCATGTGATGGTTGTGGGGTACGTTATCGCGGCGACGCTGATGGCGACTCTCGCCGTCAGCACCAACGGCAGACCGGGACTGTGGGCGTTCGTATTCGGATTGGGCCTCCTTGTGCTGTTCCAGTCATTGCTCATCCCCAACCTGAACACAGTTGCGATGATCCCGATGGGTGCGGTGGCGGGCATCGCCTCGGCGATAATCGGGACCGTCTCCACCGGCCTCGCCGCCCTGATCGGTGCCTCCATAGATCGACTCTTCGACGGCACTGTCACGCCGCTGAGTGTCGCTTTTGCAGTCGCCGCCTGGCTCACGTTCCTGGTGGTTCGCCTGGCCCGGATCAAAGACCTCGATGGCGCCCCGTCTTCTGAGGGTGCCGAACGTCTCGAAGCAAATTTCCGGACTCCTGCGGTGATCCGGCCCGAAGAGGCCTGATCACCGCGGAACCACCTGGCGCCCCGCAGCGAAGACCCTGGTGACGAGGTTGGTCGCCGGGCGATAGGGGATATGGGTCGGGCTCGGCGCATCCAGGACGATCAGGTCGGCGGGGGCTCCGGAGACAATCACGCCCCGGTCCCCGAGGCCCAGCGACAGCGCACCGCCCCGGGTCGCTGCCCAGATCGCTTGATCCGAAGTCAGCCCCATCTCGACGACCCCGAGTGAGATGATCGGTCCCATAGCCTCGTAGTAGGAGGTGCCGGGGTTGCAGTCGGAGGCGAGGGCTACGGTGCAACCCTCGTCCCAGAGCATAGGCCCGGGGGCTTGCGCCGATCGGAGCGTGTAGCTGGCGCCCGGCACCAGTACGGCGGCAACCCCTGCGGAGGCGAGGGCACCGGCATCGTCCACCGTGGCGTGATCGAGGTGGTCGGCGCTTGCGGCGCCGATTTCGGCGGCGAGCTTCGCCCCGCCGCCGTGGCTCAACTGTTCGGCATGGACTCTGGCCCCCATGCCGAGATCCGCGGCTGCCGCGAAGATCGCCCTGGCCTCGTCGACGTCAAAGACGCCATCCTCAACGAATACGTCGCAGTAGTCGGCGAGCGGTGCCGCCGCGGGAAGCATCTCATCGATGAGCAAGCGGATGTAGCCGTCCCGGTCGGCCTTGAACTCGGCCGGTACCGAGTGTGCCCCCAGGAAGGTGACTCGGACTGTCACGGGAAGTTCCTCGCCAATCCTGCGGGCAACACGGAGCAAGAGCAACTCGGTCTCAGGGTCCAGCCCGTATCCCGACTTGATCTCGATCGTCGTCGTCCCGGCCATGATCATCCGCCACACCCGCCCGGCAGCGAGTCGGAACAACCCTTCCTCGGAGGACCCGCGGGTCGCCGCGACGGTGGCGAGGATGCCGCCCCCCTCCGACGCGATCTCGGAGTAGGTGGCCCCGGCAAGGCGTCTGGCGAACTCAGCGGAGCGATCTCCTGCGAAGACCACGTGGGTGTGGGAGTCGACGAAGCCGGGGAGGACCGCACCCCCCGCACAGTCGATAACCGTCCTCCCCTCAGATGCTGGAGCTTCCCTCTCCGATCCGGCGAAGGCCACCAGGTCACCGTCGATTGCGACTGCAGCATCGGGGATCGTCGGCCCGGCATTGGTGGTGAGCACCCCGATCCCGGTCAACAGGTATCCGGTGGCCACTATCCTGTGAGGCTTCCGTCGGCGATCAGGCTGGCGACGAATTCGATCTCCTCGCTGAGCGATCGGTCGGCGGTGAGCGGTGGAACGTGGGAGCGGACCAGGTCGACAACCGCTGCGGTGCCCGACGCGGGCAGCAGCGGGCGGCGGTATTCGATTCCCTGGACCGCACAGAGCACCTCGATGGCTAACACCCTCCGCACATTCTCGAGGAGCGGAAAGAGCTTCTTTCCGGCCCCCCATCCCATCGAGACATGGTCCTCCTGGCTCCCCGAAGTCGGAATCGACTCGACCGAGGCAGGATGGACGAGCCCCTTGTTTTCGGCGACCAAAGCGGCCTGGACGTACTGGCTGATCATGTATCCCGAGTCGAGTCCCGGATTGGCCGCCAAAAAGGCAGGCAGTCCGCCCGACCTCGCCGGGTCGAGGATCCGGTCGGTGCGGCGCTCCGAGATCGAAGCCAGCTCGGCGGTGGCGATGGCGGCGAAGTCGAGGACGAAAGCGAGCGGCTGGCCGTGGAAGTTGCCCGCCGAAATCACCTCTCCCGAATCGGGGAAGACGATCGGATTGTCGACGACCGATCCCATCTCCCTGCTCAAGACGGTTTGCATGTGGTCGAGAGTGTCGGTGACGGCGCCGTGCACTTGGGGGGCGCATCGCAACGAATACGCATCCTGGACGGCGTGATCGAAGTCATCGGAATGACTGGAGCCAATGCCCGAACCATCGATGAGATGGGCGATGCGCCGGGCGGACCTGGCCTGGCCGGGATGGGGGCGAAGGTCATGGACCTCGGGTCGGAACGGTCGGGAGCTCCCCATCAGCGCCTCCACCGACAGGGCACAAGCTACATCCGCCGCCTCCACGAGGATCCGGGCCTGGTGCAGGGCGAGGACACCCATCGCGGTCATTCCTTCGGTTCCGTTCAGAAGCGCTAGCCCTTCCTTGGTCTGCAACTCGAGCGGTAGGAGATCGGTCTCGCTGGTGGCTTTGACCACTCCGTCGACCCGGACCAGGCCTTCGCCAATGAGGGGGAGGGCGAGGTGGGCGAATGGGGCGAGGTCACCAGACGCGCCAACCGAGCCCTGACCAGGCACCACGGGCAGAATGCCGCGATTGAGCATCTCGAGGAGACGTTCGACCACAACGGGCCGGACTCCGGAATGGCCCTGGGCCAGCGTCCGGGCTCTCAGGAGGAGCATCGCCCTGACTGTGGCGTCGGGCATCGGGTCTCCGACTCCGGTGGCGTGGGAGCGGAGCAGGTTGTATTGGAGGGTCTCGGAGTCTTCTTTGCCGATGTGGGTGGTGGCGAGGGCACCGAAGCCGGTGGTGATGCCGTAGATGGTTTGTCCAGAATCCACCGCGTCGTCGACGAGCTGGCGGGCGGGTCCCATCCGGGCGCCGAGGTTGGGCCCGGGGACCGCCTTCGCCCCGCGCAGGGCAACGCTAACTACCTGCTCGGCGGTCAATGGGCCACCGTCGACGATCACATCAGTCACGTGAGCACGGTACCAACTCGCGTGGTCGGGGCGTTGGCGGTTGAATTGCTGGCCGACTTCGACGCGAATGGCTCCCTGGTTCCCCAGGTGCACTCGTGGAGGGGGGATCACCTTGCAGCTATCGCGGTTTAGGTTGGGTGATGCGGGTCGAACAGACGCCGGTCGGCCAGAGCTACCGACTCGTAGCGGACCATGTTGCAGGGAACCAGCGCCACCCATTGCAATCTCCCGGAACATCCGGGAGGGCGATACTGTTCTATTTGTCGATGAACAAAGACCTGACCCCCCTCCTCTCCGAGCCCGACACGACCCTCGCCATAGTCGGGGCAACCGATAAACCGGGCAAGTACGGGGGGATCATCTACCGGGATCTCAAAGCCAAGAACTTCGAGGTGTTCGCAGTCAACCCCGGACGGGAGACCGTTGCCGGCGACCCCTGTTATCCGACCGTGCTCGACACTCCTCAGACCCCGACAATTGCCGTCTTGGTCGTCCCCGCACCACGGGGGATAGGAGTCCTGGAAAACTGCAAACGGGCCGGTGTCGAGAACATCTGGGTCCAGCCGGGGGCATTCTCACCTGCGCTCCGTGACTCTCTCGAGAGCGGAGGCTTCGACTGGATCGCCGAAGCATGCGTTATGGTCCGGGCTCGAGTTGGCCGTCTGTCGACGCCTAGTGACCGCTAGATCCGGCCGCCGAACAACTCCCGGGCGATGATGTTCCGTTGGATCTCGGACGTTCCTTCGTAGATCCGGGGTGCCCTCACCTCCAGATAGAGATGGGCGAGCAGCGAATCCTTCTCCAAACCCCGCGCTCCCAGCACCTGAATTGCAACATCGACAGCCTGCTGTGCGGTCTCGGTGGCGTGGAGCTTGGCCATCGCGGCCAGGCCCGTGAGTGAGTCTTTGTCCCCACGATCGAACGCCTCCGCAGCCGCATAAACCAGATGTTCCGATGCCGCGATGGCAGTACGAACATCGGCGAGCTGGTGGGACACACCCTGGAACTCACCAACCGGTTTCCCGAAGGCGGTACGGGTGGTGGCGTGGGCAACTGCTTCGCGCAACGCTGCCTCGGCCATCCCGAGAGCGAAAGCGCCGACGCTGGCCCGGAACAGGTCCAGGGTTTGCATCGCCACCCGAAAACCACGGTTGAGCTCTCCGAGGAGGCTCTCTGCCGGTACGAACACATCCTCGAAGGTGAGACGTCCGATTGGGTGGGGCGACACCATCTCGATCGACTCGCCACTCAGCCCCTCGCTGTCGGCGGAAACCGCGAAGGCCGAGATCCCACGGCTCCCTGCATCGGGGTTGGTGGTGGCGAAAACTGTGTAGACGTCAGCTCCGGGTGCATTCGATATATACGCCTTCGTGCCGGTGATCCGGAAGCCTTCGCCGTCAGCTTCAGCCTTCGTCGAGACGGCAGCGGCATCGGAGCCCGCCCCGGGCTCGGTGAGGGCGAAGCCGGCAACCGCCTCGCCGGCGGCAAGAGCCGGGACCCAGCGCTCGCGCACCGATGGCGTGCCTGCCGTCCGGATTGGCGTCCCACCCAGGCCCTGAAGGGCAAAGGCTGTCTCCGCTGCAGTGTTGGTGCGGGCAAGCCCCTGACGGGTAGCGCACAGGTCGACTGCAGTTGCTCCGTCACCTGCGAAGAGGGTGTCGAAAAGCCCTTCGCTGGCGAGCTCCTCGACCAGGGCCCGGTTGACCCCGTGAGTGGATTGCGCAGTTTGGAGGAGCCTGGTTCCGATCTCCTCCGCCCGCAGGACGCGTTCTGATTTTGAGCTCAACGACTAACTGGCGCTCTTCATCTGAAGAATGATCTTATTGATCCGTTTCTCGACTTCGTCCAGTCCCGCCCCTGCCGCGATGGCCTTGTTGACTGCGTTTATGAACATGTTGTCGATTCCGGCATCCCCGGCACCCTCTCCGGTCACGCTGAGACGCTCGGCGAGCATGCGGTCTCGGACATGGTGGAGGCGATTGAACTCGGCTACCAAAATCTCCTTGCTGTGCATCGGCAAACCTTTGGCCATCTCGTGTGACAGCTGGCGCAGTTCCTGTTGACGGTCCTTGAGTGCGGAGCGCCCGCCGAAATCGTCGACAGGTAAGGCGAGAAGTCGATCGTGAATCGCCGCCAGCTCTTCGCGAACCTGGTCGAGTGTTGGTTCCATTGCATTGAACCTAATCATTTCGCACCGATCACGACTGTCATCGGCGCCTCATGGCGTTAGCCTCCCCAGCTGTGAGCCCATTTCGTTCATCTGCCACCTTCACCGGGGAGTGGAGCCATTTCCGGTTCGCCGTCACCGGCGGAGTGGGTGTTGTCACCTTCGACCGGCCCGACCGGCTCAACGCGCTCACTTTCGATGTATACGCAGATCTCCGCGATCTGCTTGCCGAGGTCGAACACCGCGACGACGTCTCGGTTCTCCTCATCACCGGGGAGGGCCGGGGTTTCTGCTCCGGCGGCGACGTCCACGAGATCATCGGAAAGCTGCTCGAGATGGACACCAAAGGCCTCCTCGAATTCACCCGGATGACCGGCGCTGTCGTCGAGGCGATGCGCAGGCTGCCAATGCCGATCATCGCCGCAGTCAACGGGGTTGCGGCTGGCGCAGGGGCCGTTATCGCCCTCGCCGCCGACCTCCGCATCCTCGCCGAATCGGCAAGCTTTCATTTTCTCTTCACCAAGGTGGGCCTCGCCGGCGCCGACATGGGATCCGCCTACCTGCTTCCCAGGGTGGTCGGCCTGGGCCGCGCCACCGAGTACCTCCTTCTTGGAGAGCCGATCGACGCCGGTCGGGCTGTGGATGTCGGGCTGGCGACCAGGATGGTCGGTGACGCAGAACTGGTGCAGGCGGCGACCGACCTCGCCCTCCAGCTCGCTTCAGGCCCCACCCTTGCCTATGGATCGACCAAGATCCTGCTCAGCCGCGAGCTCGACATGGACCTGGGCTCCTCGATCGAACTGGAAGCCTTCACCCAGGCCCTGCTGATGACAACCGAGGACCATGCGGAGTTCTACGAGGCATTCACCGGAAAGCGGCAGCCGGACTGGAAAGGGAAGTGACCGGGATTCCGATCAACCCCTCAAACCTCTCTCCGCCGGTTGGGTTCTCTCATGGTGTGCTCTCGGGGCCGGGGCGGATCCTCCACATCGCAGGGGAGACCGGCCATCACAGGGACATGTCGCTCGACGACGGGTTCGTCGCCCAGTTCGCCCGGGCCTGTGAGAACATCGCTGCGGTTGTCGTGGAGGCGGGGGGCGCGCCGACCGACGTGGTCTCCCTGACCATCTACGCCACCGACGTCGCCTCGTATCGGGACAATCTCGCCGGGGTGGGCAAGGCTTACCGTGCTGTGTTCGGGCTGCACTACCCGGCGATGGCTCTGGTCGGTGTTGTCGAATTGGTCGATCCCGCCGCCGTTGTCGAGATCACCGGTGTTGCGGTAATCGAGGACTAGACCCAATTCTCCGACTGGAAAGACTCCGCTCTAACCGGTCCGGTAGACCCTTGAGGGATGATCTATGGAAACGACCTCAACAGTCGGGTTTGACCCGGTGATGCGGTAGATCAGGCGATAGGAGCCGCGCCGGCCGATCATGCAACCGCTCAATTCTCTGAGACGGGCTGTCCGACTTGATGTGGGTTCTCCGCTAAAGGCCCCACTATGAATTCCACGACGGCGTGGGCCACACTGGTTGGTACGGGCGAGATTGCGCTCGGCTGCTGGGGCGACCACCAGCTCCATGCGGTCACCTATGTGAATACTTCTTCGTCAAGTCATCGCCACTGGCACCGAGGCCAGCATCGATCTCGGCCTTGGCGTCCCTGATCTCGCCGAGCATGCTCGGAGTGGAGAGGAAGTCGAGGGATCTCCTCCATCGATGCAAGGTCGTTAGGACTGATCAGGACCGCACCGGTTCGGCCGCGTCGCGTCAGAACCACCCCTCAGTCGTCGAGGATTATCACCGGTTCGTCGTAGCGGCGGATCCTGCCCTCCCGGGCCCGCTTCGCCAGGATCGCATCGAGGTGTTCCTGCTTGTCCGCGGTGTCGTCGGTGTTCAAGAGAAATTCGAGCGGGATGTTCAGCCGCAGAGCCCGCGCCGGCACGACGAAGCGGGTGATTCCCGCAGGGACATAGTCGGCTTCGATGGCTGCCTTCATCACGTCCTCGATGGTGAGCGAAGGGAACTCGACAATTGCAGTCCAATCGCTGTGGGTCGACCTCACCGACTCCTCTCCGGGGTCGGTCACCCGGGTAACGGTCATCTTGCCGTGGTAGCAATCGACAAGGGCATTGAGGCAGGCATTTTCGCTGACGGCAACGCCCCGGGCCGTGTGCCAGGTATCGCCGCCGACGTTGATCCGCGGGGTCCCGCTGTCCTCCACGAGTTCGAAGGACTCCGCAGCGTCGAGCGCCTCCATGAGGGTGTCGGCCTTTCCGTTCTGGAGAACGTGGTGCCAGGTTTCCAGCGTCACCGCAGTCGGGTCGACGATCTGAATCACCGAGTGCGGCATTCCCAGGCGGTTGAACGCCTCGCGCCGGGTCGCCCCGTCGAGGAGGACGTAGGAGCCGTCAGGAGCGGTGGTGCAGACCATGGGGTTGATCTGGATGCCGTCGGAGTCGATTCGGTCGCGGAGGCGGTCGACGCGGAACGGATCGAAGTCCTCGTGAGGTCGGATCTCCTCGATGGGGGCGACTCTCAGATCGGGTAGGTCTTGCATTGGCAAGGCATTGTGCCTGCCCGCACCGCAAAATGTCTACCCGGCTCGGGTCAGGCGATTGTTTTGGTGATGGCGATAAGGCGGTCGACGTCGTCGGGGTCCTGATAGATCCCGAACCCGAGCCGGAGCCGGTCGCCGCGGTAGTCGGTTATCACCCCGCGCTCGTGGAGTGCCTGGTACCTGGCTCCGGCGTCGGGGTGGCGGAAGGTGAGGAAGTTGCCCCGATCGCTCCCGGGACCTGGGATCAACTCACCGAGTTCGGGCTCCGAGTCGAGAAACTGATCCTGAAGTGCGGTCACATGGATGTGAACGGCCGCTGCGTCGACTCCCTCCGCGCTGAGCCAGCCAAGAACCGCGCCGAGCCGGTAGATCCCCGACGGGTCATAGGTAGCCCCGGCAAACCGGGATCCGTCGTCGGCGAAGGCAACGGTGTCGCTGACCCCCGATTCGAGCTGGCCGAACCCTGCGTACCAACCGGTGTCGACCGGGCGCGGTCCGTATCCGCCAGGGGAGTGGAGGAAACAAACTCCCTCCCCGCTCATCGCGTACTTGTACCCGCCGGCGAGAAAGAATGCCCGGGCGGCGATCGGCTCCAGGTCCGTGGAACGGGCCATGAACTGGTGGTAGCCATCGATGACGAAAAAGGTGGAGTCATTTGCAGTTGCCCTGACCAGCTCCTCGATGCCGGCGACCGGATAGCCCGAGTCGTAGAAAACCGATGAGAGATAGACGAGGTCGTGCACCCCGGCTTCGACGATCTGGAGGAATCGGTCTTCGAAGTCGGCAAACGGCTCGGTCTCGATTCTGTCGACGATGGCGAGACCGGCCTCCTCCCACCTCCGTGATTGGCGGGCGAACGAGTGGAACTCCGAACCGGTCGAGAGGATCCGGACCGGTGGCTCGATGCAAGAGAAGATCCGGACCAGGAAGTCGTGGGTGTTGGGTGCGAAAGTGATGGTCTCCGGATCCGGGAGGCCCAACACGTCAGCGACCAGGTTGCGGGTTTCGGGGAGAACCTGGTCGAAGACGTGAGACCACTTGTCATCTGCGAGTCGGGCGGAGTCCTTCCAGTACTGCTGGTGAGCGGCGAAGGAGACGTCGGGCCAGGGATGGTGGGAATGAGCAGCGAAATGGAGCCGGTTCGGGTCGTATTCGAAGAACCGGGAGAAGTGCTCCTTGAGGTTCATGCCTGGTAGCGGAACTTCATCGAGTCGACTACAGAGTCGGGCAACTCGGGGCGATCGGCGTAGGGGACGAGGAATGTCGCCAGGTTGAAGAGGTCGCCGAACACCTTGCTCCTCTCCGCCGATTTCTCCAGGTACTTCGCTCCTGCAGAGCCCCCGGTGCCGATCCGGCGCCCGATCATCCGCAGCGCCATCTGGGCGTGGCGGTACCGCCAAGCGGTGAAACCCTCGTCGATGTCCATGAGCAGCTCGAGCATCCGGTGCGGTTCCTGCAGTGCGGGCAGGTCGCCATAGAGCGTGATGAACAGGGCTGCCTGAAACGCCCGGTGGCTGAGCCGGCGCTGCCCGGCGCGTTCGAGGCTGGCGTGTTTCTCCGGATCGAACACTGCCTCGTACTGGCGCATGGTCAGGTCGAAGTCTTTCAGTTGTGCCGACCGCTCCTCTTCGGTCAGGTTGGGGTTGTTCGCCACGACCTCGCGGTCTGCTTCCAGGCGCCCCTTTACCGCGTTCTTGAATGCCTCCCAGAACCTGAACTCCCCGTGCTCGAGGAAGGGAGTCCGCTCCAACCATCTCTCGACTTCGCCGAAGAGAGTCCGGTCTTCATGAGTTTCGAGCACCACCTGCTTGTCGTCCTCATCGAAACGCTCCGTATAAGGCGCTCCTTCGAACAGCAGCCGGTCCTCAGGTCGCATCCCCAGCTTGTTCTCGACGATCCTGAACTGGGCCGATTGGAAGCCCGACGCGGGGAAGAGGTGGTCGCGGAAGTCGAGGAAGTCGAGTGGGGTCATGGTCTCCAACACCGCGATCTGCTGAATCAGCAGCTTCTGGATTTCGGTGATCCGCCGCAACCTGCTGACGACACGACCCATATCCCCTTCCGCTACCTGTTCGCCCCCGAACATCGAGAGCAAGTCGTCGAGCTCCCAAAGGATCTGTTTGAACCAGAGCTCGTACGCCTGGTGGACGATGATGAAAAGCATCTCGTCGTGTTTGGTGTCACCGGCCTTGGTGCTCTCCAGCTGCTGGGAGCCCAACAGCTTGTCGAGCTGCAGGTAGTCGCCGTAGTAGATGCCTTCGGATCCCATTTTGCCTGAGACTACTGCCACCGGATACCACACCATTGCTCGGAGCGGGTCCACAGTTCGGCAGCGAGATCTGGATCCTGCGCCGCAGGAGAGGGCTCGGCCCTTGCTCCTCTGGCGTAGTAGTGGCCCGTTTCGCCAGCCAAGTCGGGGTCGGTGGCGCAGTAGACGATTGTGGCTGCACCTTGTTCCGGAGTGAGGAGGCGGGAGCTGCGCAGGAGTCGCAGCCATCCGGGGAGGATCTTGGTGTTTACGAATCCGGGGTGGACCGCGTAGGTATTCCACGCGGGGTGCCGACGGGCCAATTCTGCGGTGTAGAGGACATTGGCGAGTTTGGAGACCCCGTACTCGTCGAGACGGAAGAAGGACCGTCCCTTGCTGGTGACCTGATCGAAATCGATCCCGTCGACCCGCTTGTGTACCGAGCTGGCGACGGTGATCACCCGGGTGCCGTCCCGAAAGGTGGACTGGAGCTCGTGGTTGAGCAGAAAGTGTCCGAGGTGGTTGACTGCGAAGTGCTTCTCGAAACCGTCGACGGTAACGCCTTTCGCCATCCCGACCCCGGCGTTGTTGACCATGACGTCAATGGTGACCCCTCGTTCCCGGAACTCTGCGGCGGCCGCCCGCACCGATTCCAGCGAGCTCAGGTCGACCTGGTGGAAGCTCGCTAAACCCCCGGATCGTTCGATCTCGGTGACGAGGTGTGCTCCTCGATCCCGGGAGCGGCCGGCCACGAATATGTGGTGTCCCTTCCGGCTCAGATCCAGCGCGGCGGCCCTCCCGATACCGGACGTTGCCCCGGTGATAAACGTGGTTTGCATTGCCCGCACCGTAGTCCCCGCCCTGAATCGGTTACTAGCGTGAGGTAATGATCGACTGGCCGGAAACTCTCAATATCGACAACTGGATCTTGCGGGACCATCTCCGGGTGACGTCGGACCGGGTGGCGCTCCGGACCGATGATCGAATTGTGACATATCGGGATCTCGACGAACTCGCTTCGGGGTTTGCCGCAGGGCTCCTCGGCGCTGGCGTCGCGAGACAGGACCGGGTGCTCATCGTCCTGCCTGACGGTCCCCAATACGCGGCCGCCGTTTTCGGGACCTTCCGGATGGGTGCAGTGGTGGTGATGGTCAACCCCGACCTCTCCCGGGAGGCCCTAGTGGGAATCCTCAACCGGGCCCGGGCAACAGCAGCTTTTGTCGATGAGATCAACAGGGAGTCATTCGATGCGGCCCTCGGCGAGGCGGACATCGACACGCTCGTGCTCGACCCCGCATCCATCGAGCCTGGCGAAGAGCCGACTGTGGGCACTTCCCCGGAGGACCCGGCGATGTGGCTGTTCTCCGGCGGGACCACCGGCGTCCCCAAGGCCGTGGCCCAGACCCATCGCAGCCTGGCCAACACAACTCTCCTCTACGGTCAGGGCAGCCTCGCTCTGGTCCCCGATGACATCTCGATTTCGGTCCCGAAGCTCTACTTCGGCTACGCGATGGGGTCGAATCTCCTCTTCCCGCTCTCGGTTGGCGCGTCGTCGGTGCTGTTCTCTGAACACTCCAACCCCGAAGCCCTCTTCGACCGGATCGAAAGACACCGGCCGACGGTGATGGTGAACGTTC
Source organism: Acidimicrobiia bacterium (assembly GCA_041742825.1). GTDB lineage: Bacteria > Actinomycetota > Acidimicrobiia > Spongiisociales > ZC4RG35 > MA-ANB-1. Next base: position 19,717 of record JBGTNX010000042.1, read on the forward strand.
CCTCGGCGATCAACCAGATGGTTTCCCACCCGGAAGCCGGGGAACGCGATCTCTCTTCGCTGCGACTGGCGACGTCGGCAGGAGAGGCCCTCCCGGAGTTGCTATATGACCGCTGGAAGGATTTGTTCGGAGTGCAACTTCTCGATGGCCTGGGCACCGCCGAGATGTGGCATATCTTCGTCACCAACACCGTTGGTGACGTCCGGCCCGGCACTCTGGGAAAAGTGGTGCCCGGGTTCGAGATCAAAGCTTGTGACGAGGATGGGCTCGAAGTGGGGCCTGGTGAGGTCGGCCGGCTCTGGGTGCGCGGCGACTCCTTGGGCCTCGGCTATTTCGAAGACCCTGAGCTGACCGCGGAGGCCTTTCGCGGTGAGTGGTTTGTCGGGGGAGACCTGGTTTCAATCGATGAAGCGGGATACGTCACCCACCGGGGACGGGCCGACGACGCGATCAAGATCAAAGGAAAGTGGTTTCGTCCTCAGGAAGTCGAGTCGGTGCTCCTCGAGAACGAAGCAGTCAGGGAGGTCGCAGTGGTGGCGGTGAGCGATGAGGCCGGGTTGTCGAAACCGGTGGCTTTCGTTGTCGCCCATCCGAGGGTGACCGAACAGGAGCTCATCGATTGGGTGCTGGCCCGGCTCGAGGCATACAAACATCCCCGGCGGGTCTATTTCGTCGACAGGCTGCCCCAGACCCATCTCGGCAAGGTCGACAGATCAGCATTGAAGCGCCTGGCGCGATAGGCATACAGGAAACCCCCACCGTTTCCGGTGGGGGTTTCCTGCTAGCGGGTTGTGAAGGTCAGACCATCTCTGGTGTTTTGGCCTCGTCCCGAACTCTGATCTCGTAGGCTTCGACCTTGGAGGTGCCTGCCCAGTAGAGGCCGGCTCCGGTGATGAGGAAGACCAGTCCCAGCCCGGCCAGGACTCCGGCGAATGCCAGACCCAACTGGAGGGTGGAGTGGGTGACGGTTCCGACACCGAGCTCAGCGACGAGCCCGTGTGCTGTTCCGGTCCATGCCAGACCTCGTGCCGGTCCCTCGAGGGGGTGCTCCCGGTCGAAGTCTGTCCAGTAGCGACCGTCGATAGCAAACTCATATGTGCCAGCTTCGAACGTTTCGCCGTTGTACTCGACGGTTTCGTCGAGAACGATCGTCTGCGTGCCGTGGAGGGTGTGGAAGGCAACTGTTGCCATCTGGTACATGTACTCACTGGCTGTGTTGACCAGTGGGTCGGCGGGATCGAGGTCGCCCTCGACTACCGGGTAGTTCCAGTCCTCGGTGAGGAGCACCATGATTGCGTCGGCCCCGGCGGTCTCGCCACGGTCGATGAGCTGCCCATCTTCGTTGTAGGACAGTTCGACGTTTTGCTCCTCGCTGAACGACTGCAGGGAGCCGTACCCGTTTTGTACCTGGGTGAAGGCAAAGATGCCCGCCCCCATGAAACCAATACCGAACAATGCCAGCACGATCCCGATCATTCGAAAACGCTTGGCCATGAGTCCACGTCCTTTCTTATATGTTGTGAATCTCTTCACCAATCATCGTTTTCCCAGCTCTCCGGGCCTAGGGCAATTAGTCCCCTGCGCAGGGCCCAAGGTGCCCGAGACGGTGAGGACCTTCTCGGGACGAATTTGTCCCACGGCGGCGCGAAAGTCACGAGATGGAACCGACGATTCTCCATGCCGACCTCGATGCTTTCTACGCGTCGGTCGAACAACTGCTCGATCCCTCGCTACGGGGGATCCCGATGGCGGTCGGCGGTGGAGTCATCCTCGCTGCATCTTATGAGGCCAGGAGGTTCGGAGTCACCGCCCCAATGCCCTTCCGCGATGCCCTTCACCTCTGCCCGCATCTGAAGGTGGTGGACGGGAGTTTCAGCCGATATATGGACTTTTCCGATCAGGTGATGGCGATCATCGATGACTTCACACCCGTGGTGGAGCAAATCAGCGTCGATGAGGCGTTCCTCGATGTCCTCGGGACCATCCATCTGCTCGGCTCTCCGCGCATGATCGGACAGGAGATCCGACGGCGGGTCCGCGACGAGGTCGGATTGCCGATTTCGATCGGTATCGCCAGCACCAAGTTCCTCGCCAAGATCGCCTCTGCGCGGGCCAAACCCGACGGTTTGGTCTGGGTCGATCCACGGACCGAACTCGATTTTCTCCATGCTCTACCCGTCGAAGCGATGTGGGGGGTGGGGCCGGTAACCGCGGCGAGGCTGAGGCGGTTGGGGATCGAAGACATCGGTCAGCTCGCCTCCGTGCCGGAGTCGGTGCTGGGTGGGGGGC
>JBGTNX010000043.1:0-24075 GCA_041742825.1 Acidimicrobiia bacterium
GTTTTTTCTTACCCTTATGAGCAACCAAAACTTCACAGGATCACATTCACTTCTCCGCAGCCTCGAATACGAGGGTGTGGAGGTCATTTTCGGTGTGCCCGGAGGTGCAATCCTCCCTGCATATGACCCCCTGCTCGACAGCCCCATCCGCCACGTGCTGGCGCGTCACGAGCAGGGGGCCGGGCATATGGCCGAGGGTTACGCGATGGCAACCGGACGCGTTGGCGTCACCTGGGCGACTTCAGGTCCGGGTGCCACAAACCTGATCACCCCGCTCCAGAACGCAATGATGGACTCCACTCCCCTGGTCGCCATCACCGGCCAGGTCGCGAGCAGTGCCATCGGCTCGGACGCTTTCCAGGAGGCCTACACAACCGGCCTGGCGATGCACTGCACCAAACATGCGTACCTCGTTGACAACGCCGACAACATCTCCGATATCGTCCACGAGGCATTCCACCTTGCCTCGACCGGCCGTCCCGGCCCTGTGCTCGTGGACATCCCTAAGGACGTCCTCAACCAGTTGACGACGTGGACCGAGCCCACCCTGGCAGGGCTTCCCGGATACCGGCCCACCTATCACGGCCACCCCAAACAGATAAAGGCCGCAATCGAGATGATCGAGGCGGCCGAACGGCCAGTCCTCTACGTGGGTGGCGGGGTCATCGCCGCCGGAGCTTCCGAGGAGCTGCTCCGCTTCGCCGAGCAGATGAACATCCCCGTCACCACCACGCTGATGGCACGAGGAGCGTTCCCCGACAGTCACCCCCTTGCTCTCGGGATGCCGGGGATGCATGGCGTCTATGCCGCGATCATGGCGATCCAGCAGAGCGACACGTTGATCGCGGTCGGAGCCCGGTTCGACGACCGGGTCACCGGCAAGGTCGACGCGTTCGCCCCCAACGCCAAAGTCATCCACATCGACGTCGACCCTGCCGAAATCGGGAAGATCCGCAAGGCCGACGTTCCCGTCGTCGGTGACGCCAAGGTCATCCTGGCCAGCCTGAACGAGAGGGCCCAGACCATGCGGGCCGCTTCTCCCGCTCCCGAGCGTCGGTATTGGACCGGGCTGATCAGCGGGTGGAAAGTGAACAAGCCTCTCCACTACGACCAGCACGAAGACGGACCGATCAAGGTCCAGCACTTCATCGAGCGCCTCCACTCCATCACCGGGGGCGACGCCGTCGTGACTGCAGGTGTCGGCCAGCACCAGATGTGGGCGTCGCAGTTCTGGGGATTCACCCAAGCCCGCTCCTGGATCAACTCCGGAGGGTCGGGAACCATGGGGTTCGCCCTCCCTGCCGCGGTTGGCGCCAAGGTCGCCCGGCCCGACGAAACTGTCATCGCCCTCGACGGCGACGGCTGTTTCCAGATGACCTGCCAGGAGATGATCACTGCCGCAGTCGAGAAGATCCCGATCAAGGTCGTCGTCTTCAACAACGGCGGGTTCGGCATGGTGAAACAGTGGCAAACCCTCTTCTACGGTGGACGGCTTTCCGCCAGCGTCATGCCCACTGACGTCCCCGACTTCCCTGCACTTGCGGAGGCGATGGGATGTGTCGGGATGCGGGTCACCCACCCTTCGGAGATCGATGTCACAATCGAGAAGGCTCTTGCGATCGACGACCGCCCCGTCCTCATAGAGGTCGTTGTCGATCCCGACGAAATGTGCTTCCCGATGGTGCCCGCCGGCGGGTCCAACGACGATGTGATCACCGGCCCGGAAGACCTGCCGTGACCCACACAATCTCCGTTGTGGTGGAAGACAAACCCGGTGTCCTGTCGAGGGTCGCTGCAATGTTCTCCAACCGCGGGTTCAACATCCACTCGCTGGCGGTAGGTCCTACTCACATCGAGGGCCGTTCCCGGATCACCCTTGTCGCCGAAGCACCCGAGGTGGAACAGCTCCAGAAACAACTCCACAAGTTGGTCAACGTGATCAAGGTCTACGAGTTCGACAGTTCGACCGCAGTCGTTTCGGAGGTGATGCTGGCCCGGGTGACCTCCGCTGCTGCGAACCGCGGCGCCGTCGGCGACACGGCAGCCCTCTTCGGTGCCAGAGTCGTCGACCTGGGAGCTGACTCGATGACTTTCGAGGTGGCCGGCAACCCCGAGCACCTCCAGTCGTTTATCGATCATATGTCCCCGTTCGGGATCATCGACCTGGTGAAGTCGGGGCGGATCGCGATGAAGAAGCTGTCGACCGTGCGCCCTGCCGCAGTCTCGGGGATCTCGCGATGAGCGGCATTCCCACCACTCGCGGTCTCATTCGAATTCTCTAGCCGGAACGCCCGACGCGGCCGACCGGCGAAACCCACCCGACACACAGGATTCAAGGAGAACCGAATGAAACACCTAACAGTATTTGACACAACCCTGAGAGACGGCGAGCAGGCACCCGGCATCGCTCTCAACCCCGACCAGAAGTTGCGAATCGCACTTCAACTCGAACTGTTGGGAGTCGACGTCGTCGAGGCCGGATTCCCGGTCTCGTCCGAGGGAGATTTCGAAGCAGTCCAGCGAATTGCGCGCCAGCTCGACCTACCGGTCGTTGCGGCAATGGCCCGGACCAGCGTCTCCGACGTCGAGAGGACTTGGGAGGCGATCAAAGATGCCAACCGTCCCCGGTTCCACATCTTCCTGGCCACCTCACAGCTCCATATGGAGCACAAGCTTCGAATGAGCGAAGAAGAGGTCCTTGTCGCGGTCAAAACCGGGGTGGGACGTGCCCGGGAGTTCACCGACGACGTCGAATACACAGCAGAGGATGCCACCAGGTCGGACCCCGACTTCCTGATGCGGGTGCTAACCGCTGCTGTCGACGCCGGGGCCACCACGATCAACGTCCCCGACACCGTCGGTTACGCAACACCCGGCGACTACGGGGCTTTGGTGCGCCGCGTCGTCGCCGAAGTGAAAGGCGACCGCGAGGAGGTCACGGTCTCAACACACTGTCACAATGACCTCGGCCTTGCCGTGGCCAACTCGCTCGCTGCCGTCCAGGCCGGCGCCGGCCAGGTAGAGGCGACGATCAACGGGATCGGTGAGCGTGCCGGGAATGCCTCACTGGAGGAGGTGGTAATGGCGCTTCGGGTCCGCTCCGACGTGTACGGCGTGAAGACCGGATTGGACACCACCCGGCTGTTTGAGACCTCGCAAATGGTCTCCCAAGAAACCGGCTTCCCGGTTCAGTACAACAAGGCAGTTGTCGGTAGGAACGCCTTCGCCCACGAGTCGGGGATTCACCAGCACGGCGTGCTCCGCAACCGGTCGACCTACGAGATAATGGACCCGGCGTCTGTCGGGCACTCGGGCAAGTCGATCATCATGGGCAAGCACTCCGGGCGTGCGGCGTTGAAGCACTCCCTGGCGACGATGGGAGTCGACCTCAACGCAGCTGCGTTCGAGAAGGCTTTCCTCACTATGAAGAAGGCGGCGGACCTCCAGGGCGAGGTCTCCGAAACCCAGCTCATGACGATCGTCGACGATGTGGTCACCGAAATGGAGATGTTCGAAGGTGTGGCAGAGTCGTTCCGATGAGAAGTCACCTGGTAGCGGTCGTCCCCGGTGACGGGACCGGTCCGGAAGTGGTTGGCGAGGCAGTAAAGGTCCTCGACGAGGCGGCCTCCCGATTCGGGTTCTCTCTCGAGTATGGCAATCTCGACCTGAGTGGAGAGCGCTACCTGCGGACCGGCCAAACCCTCACCGAAGGCGACCTCGAATTCCTCAGGAGACACGCCGCGATCCTCTTCGGCGCGATCGGCCACCCGGAAGTCAAACCAGGAATTCTCGAACAGGAGGTGCTGCTGCGCCTGCGGCGGGAGCTCGATCAGTACATAAACCTTCGTCCGGTGAAGTTGCACGAAGGAGTCACTTCCCCTCTCGCCAACGTCTCAGCCGACGATGTGGACTTTGTCGTCGTCCGGGAAAACAGCGAAGGCCTGTACTCTGGAGAAGGTGAGTTCACCGCCAAAGGATCGGCATTCGAGGTTGCAGTCCAGAAATCGATCAACACCCGCTTCGGTGTGGAGCGGTGCGTCCGATATGCCTTCGAACTCGCCTCCACCCGCCCCCGCAAGCATCTGACCCTTTGCGGCAAGACCAACGTCCTCACCTACGCCTGGGACCTGTGGCAGAGGGTCTTCGACGAAGTCGGCGCCGGCTTCCCCGACGTGTCCACCTCCTATGCCCACGTCGACGCCGCCTGCCTCTGGATGGTCGAAGACCCGGCGCGCTTCGATGTGATCGTCACCGACAACATGTTCGGCGACATCATCACCGACCTCGGTGCGGCGATCCAGGGCGGCCTGGGCATTGCCTCCGGCGCCAACCTGAACCCTTCCGGAGTCTCAATGTTCGAGCCGATCGGCGGGACCGCTCCGGGATTCGAGGGCACCGGCCAGATCAACCCGCTGGCTGCCATCGGGGCCGCGGCGATGATGCTCGACACCCTCGGCGAGAATGACGCAGCATCGGCGATCGAGTCGGCGGTGGGAGCTGTCGCCGGGTCGCTCCCCTCGTTACGTGCCGGAGAAATGGGCACGACCACGACCGAAGTAGGCAACCGGGTGGCCGAAATGGTCTCCTCCAGCGAGAAAGTGGGCTCATGAGCTCGAGTACTCTGTTCGACAAGATCTGGAACCAACATACGGTGGACGACGCCGACCCAGCATTGCTTTTCGTCGACCTCCACCTGGTCCACGAAGTCACCTCCGCCCAGGCGTTCAGCGGACTGGATCATGCCGGTCGCACCGTTCGACGGCCCGAACTGACCCTGGCCACAGTCGACCATGCGATTCCCACCACCGGGCGCGGATTGGGGATCCGTGATCCTCTCGCCAAGCGACAGGTCGATGCCCTCAAGGACAACTGTGCCCGTCACGGGATCCAGCTTTTCGGGCTCGATGACCCCCGACAGGGGATCGTCCATGTTGTCGGCCCCGAGCAAGGGATGACCCAGCCGGGGATGGTCATCGTCTGCGGGGATAGCCACACTTCGACCCATGGTGCGTTCGGCGCCCTCGCATTCGGAGTCGGCACTTCCGAGGTCGAACATGTCCTGGCGACACAGACCATCCGCCAGAACAAGCCGAAGTCGATGGCAATCGAGGTAGATGGGGGCCTTCCACCAGGGGTGACGGCAAAGGACCTCATCCTCGGGATCATTTCCAGCATCGGTGTTGCCGGAGGCCAGGGCCACGTAATCGAATACCGCGGCGACGCTGTCCGCAACCTGAGCATGGAAGAGCGGATGACCGTGTGCAACATGTCGATCGAGGCCGGAGCCCGGGCCGGGATGATCGCTCCTGACGAGACCACCTTCGCCTATCTGAAGGGACGCCCCGCCGCACCGCAGGGCGAGGCATGGGACGACGCCCTGGAGCACTGGCGGACCCTCCATTCCGACGACGACGCCGAATTCGATGCCGTCCGCCACCTCGCAGCGGCCGATCTCGAGCCTTACGTGACCTGGGGTGTCAACCCGGCACAGAGTTCTGCCGTGAGCGGCGGAGTCCCCGATCCGTCCAGCTTCTCCGACCCGGCGATCCGGGAGGCAGCCGAGAGGGCACTCGAGTACATGGCCCTCACCCCCGGCACGGCGATCACCGACATTCCGATCGAGCATGTGTTCTTGGGTTCCTGCACCAACGCCCGAATCGAGGACCTCCGGGCGGCTGCGAGTGTGATCGCGGGCAAGCAGGTCAATGATGGGGTTTCGGCGGTAGTTGTCCCCGGCTCGATGCAGGTGAAAATCCAGGCGGAGCAGGAAGGTCTCGATCTCGTTTTCATCGACGCCGGCTTCGAATGGCGCGACGCAGGGTGCTCGAGTTGTCTAGCGATGAACGACGACATCATCCCTGCCGGGGCGAGGTGCGCATCGACCTCGAACCGGAATTACGAGGGTCGGCAGGGTAGGAATGCCCGCACCCATCTGGTCAGCCCGGCGATGGCCGCGGCAGCAGCAGTGGCAGGGCACTTCGTGGATGTGAGGGAGTGGTCATGAAACCTGTGAAGACGATCACCGGGACGATGGTGCCCTTGTTGAGGTCAGACATCGACACCGACCAGATCATTCCCCAGCAGTTCTTGAAGCGGATCGAACGGACCGGTTACGGCGAGTTCCTCTTCGATAGCTGGGCCAAGGATGAGGAAGGTGCGCTCAAGCCGGACTTCGTGCTGAACGAGCTGGCCCGGGCAAATGCCTCGGTGCTGGTCACGGGAAGGAACTTCGGTTGCGGATCATCCCGGGAACATGCAGTCTGGGCATTGCACGACTGGGGATTCGAAGCTGTTGTGGCACCCTCGTTCGCCGACATCTTCCGCAACAACGCCGTCAACGTCGGACTCCTCCCGGTGGAGATGGACGAGGAAACCGTCAACCGCCTTGCCGCGTTGGCCGCCTCACCTCAGCAGTCAATTGTGATCGACCTCGAGAACCTCAAAGTCGTCGCCGAGGGCTTCGATGAGACCTTCCTGATCGACGAAAACGCTCGCAAGCGCTTGCTCCAGGGCCTGGACCCGATCAGTGAGACCCTGCAGCTCGAGTCGGACCTGAAGGCATTCGAGTCCCGCCGTCCCTCCTGGTTCCCAACCACGGCTTCTTTTTAACGAACGACCATCACCTCGACAATCAGCGAAGTCGAGCCACCGCCCGTCTGCGGTGACAACCGGCGCGCTGAGATGCATCCCCAGGGCAAGACAAGCCCGATCCCCGAGGGATAAACCAGCGGCTCGAGACCTGGAGCGAAGGCCACTTACCCCCCATGCTTGGTGTACATCAAAGTCAACGAGGTCGATGCCGAGGCTCCCAGTGTGGCCCGAGCCGCTCCGACAGTGAGGCCCGAATCAACGAGTCGAGCCGACCTCCGATCCTACTCAACAGGGTCTATCCCGTTCCCGCCAGGTGGCCGCTGATCCAGGCGTCGATGTCGGCCCAGCGGTCGTAGAGCCAGGCTTCCTGCTCATCGGGTCCGGGGATCTGTTCGGCCGGATAGTGCCAGATCCGCACCGCCACCTCGGTGTCGACAGGAATCGCCCGCCAGATGTCACCGGCAGAAACAAAACCCTCGAGGCCGGCATGACCTACCAGGAAGACATCGGTGCCAAGTGGCGCTGCCGCGAACGCAGTCATCACCCCTTTGGACTTGGGGGGAAGAGTTTGTTCCAGCATTTCGGCACGTTCGGCTAGGTCGGGGCGCCCGATCTCCCTGAGCTTCTGGATCGCCTTCGCTGCCCTTCCCACTGTGTAGTTGGCGCCTTCCGGGAAAATCACGAAGGCGTCATCGGCAGTCATGGTTTCCGCCAACTTGCGGATTGCCTCGATGACGGCTTTGCCGCCTTTGTCTCCCGACGGGACGAAAGAGGCAGGTACCCGGTTCAGGATCACGTCGACTGCCGGGTCCCACTGGAGAAACTCCTTGAGCACAATCCTCGGCTCGCGCCCGTAGACGTTCACCAGAGCGTCCATCAGCAGCATCGAATCGCCGGGGCCGGCATGGCGGCTGAGGATGAGGGCAGGCCTGGTCCTGATTGGCCCGGCATCGGGTGGCGGGCCGTCCATGACTATCGAAAGACGGAAGGTTCTCTTGGCCGTGCGGATGACTGTTCGCAGCATCAGCGCGAGCACCCGGTAGTGGACATGTTGGAAGAAGGCGCTGTCCATTTTCCAGCCCAATCCCGAAGCGACCCAGAGCAGGAACATGACGACGAGAGCAACCGCCTCCACCAGCAGGTAGAGGAACATGAACCAGAGAATCCGGAGAATCCGCCATTGGCCCGGGACATAGCGGCTGACAAAAGCAGCAGCAATCAGCCACAACGGCAGGGTCAACAACGCGGCAACGATCGCAATCACCAGGGCGGGGGCAACCAGCATCCTGCGCACCCACTTCGGGGGCAGTGGCATCAGAGGGCGCTCAGGTAGTCGACTGAAGCCTCGTATCCCGCCGTGACCAGGGCATCGGTGTCGCCGAGCTCGCTCCAGCGGAGCTGGCGGCGGTCGTCGAAGTCAAGTGAGTTCCCGGAGGGCAGCACATGCACTTCGACCCCCTCCGGGAGGTTGGCCATTGTCGAGGTGAAGCGATGTCTCCGGGCTATCTCGAAAGAAATCAATGCGGCCTCATGAAGCCTTTTCGGCGGCCTCAAGTCAGATTCCACCCGCCCCACCTGGAGGACGAAGACGCGGGAGGCTCCCATCTCGACTGCCCGGGCCAAAGGCACGGAGTTGACGAGACCCCCGTCATAGAAGTGCTCCCCACCGATTTCGACAGGAGGGAACAGCGCCGGAATGGCTGAGGAGGCAAGCAAGGCGTCGACCAAAGGGCCACGATCGAACCAGTGCTCGGCTGCCCGTTCTATGGAAGCGGCCACACACTGGAAAGGGATCGCCAGATCTTCGATCCGGGCATCAGGGCCATGCACGTCCTGAAGCAGAGAACGGAGCCCACTCACCGACTGGATGGCAGGACGGAACATGGCGACGCTCCGTGCCCTTTCGAAGAAGCTTCCCATCATCAGCCCGGATGACGAGATGTCCTCCCAGAGCCCATGAAGCCGCTCGACGCCCGCCGTCCCTGGCTGCTCTGCGATAACCGACCCGTTGAATGCCCCGATCGAAGTCCCCAGAACCAACTCGGGATTGACTCCGGCCTCATCGAGAGCTTTGAGCATCCCAACCTCGACAGCACCCCATTTCCCCCCGCCCCCGAGGACATAGGCGGTGTTGACTTGTTTGGAGGTCACGGCAAGACGTTAGTGGTAGGAATGGAGGCGCAGACAGCGCAGCAGCGTTCAGGCCTGGTCTTCTTCGATGTACCACTCGGTGAAGTCGGTGCACCTGCTGTCCTCGTCGAATCTGATCACAAACAGGTTGCGGTAGGTCATCGGCGGCGCGTGGTAGACGGTGCTTGCAACGACTACGGCTAGATCATCGGCTTCGACGACCGGGATCCACTGAAAGTCCCAATTCTCGGGATCGTCGTCGATCTCCAGCCAATGTTCGATGATCTCCTCGACCCCATCCCACTCCCCTCCGGCGGTCTGCGGGTCGTACACAGCATCGGGGGTGAAAAGGGCTGCGATCGCTTCAGGCGAGTTGGTCGACCAGGCGTGGACATAGCCGTCCATCCAGGCATTGAGACGTTCACTGGGCTCAATCATCGGTGCGAGGAAAATGGGAGAGATGCGGTCACGTGGATGAAGATAACTGATTAGCCCCCTGACGGGGCCGAGTCCCACATCACAGCGGCACCCGGGCCGAGGAAGGCCAGGTCACCGTGGGGTTCATATGCTCCGGCCGTTAGGAGTGGATCGCCGGGGCTGTTCAATTGCACGACGTCGCGTCCGAAGTTCAATGCCACGGTTGTCGACTCCGCTGCAGTGGACCGCTGGAACTGGAGGACTTCTTCTTCCGGGGATTCCAGGCTCCGGTAGTCTCCGGTGCGAAGCGACAGGCGTTGTCTCCGGATCGCCAGGAGATTGCGGTAGAGGTGAAGCAACGACTCCGGGTCCGACAGTTGTCCCTGAACATTCCTCGGCTGTGGGTCCGGACCGACTGGAATCCACGGGCTATCCGCCTCACTGAAGCCCACCAGCGGCGAAGCGTCCCACTGCATCGGGGTCCGGCACCCGTCGCGGCTCAGGAAGGAGACGTTATCACCCCAGGGGTCGCGTCCCTGGTTCGACCCGTTCAGCATTCCGACTTCGTCGCCGTAATAGAGGAAGGGCGTTCCCCGCAGAGTCATGAGTAGCACCGCCGCCTGACGCGCGGCCACGTCGCCGAGCCTGCTTGCAATCCTTACTTCGTCGTGGTTGCCCATGGTCCAGTTGGTCCATGCCCACTCGGGAAGCACCGACTCCACCTTCTCCACCTCCTTCCGAACCGCCTGTGCCGTCCAGTCCGCGACCATCAGGTTGTAGTTGAAGGGCATGGTCAACTCGTCGTCCGAACCGAAGTAGTTGAGCCAGCGGCCCGGTTCGAATTCGTGGATCTCGCCCACCGTGACGATCCCCCGGTCGTACTCGTCGGTGAGTTTGCGGATTTGGCGGTGGATCTGGTGTACGTCTTCGTGGCCCAGGTCCCAGAGATGGATCCACCTCCCGTACTCCCCCATCTCCTTGTAAGGGTCGACGTATCCGGGCGGCGTTGGCGGGTTGTCGCGATTCTCCGGGTCCTTCATGATTTGATGGGCGGCATCGACCCTGAACCCGTCCACCCCCCGATCGAGCCAGAACCGGATGACACCCATCATCGCCTCGACGACGTCCGGGTTACGCCAATTCAGGTCAGGCTGGGTGGGGAGGTAGGTATGGCGGTACCACTCCCCTGTTTTTTCGTCCCATGACCACGCCGGTCCGCTGAACACGCTGACCCAGTTGTTGGGCGGATGGTCCTTGGTCCCGGGTTCCCACACGTACCAATCGCGCTGGGGGCTGTCCGGTGACGACTTCGAGTCGACGAACCACGGGTGCTGGTCCGAAGTGTGGTTGAGGATCAAGTCCACCACCAGCTTCAGCCCACGGGAATGAACCGACTTCAACACATTGTCAAAGGAGCTCATGTCACCGAACAGCGAGTCGATTGCTGTGTGATCGGTGACGTCGTAGCCCCAGTCGGCCATCGGTGACTCATAGACCGGGGACAACCAGATCGCGTCGATACCCAGCCACTCGAGATGGTCGAGCTTGGTCTCGATTCCCACGAGGTCCCCGTACCCATCTCCGTTGCTGTCCTTGAAGCTGAGCGGGTAGATCTGATGGAACACGGACTCACGCCACCAGCGGTCGGTCATTCAAATGATCCTGCGGCCGCGGCCATAGCGGTAGATCGGTTGCACTTCACGAAAAACGTTAGACCAGCCAACGCAAATCCCCCCGGATAATCCCTTGCGAAAACGGTTGACAGATGGCATGACTACTTAGTATGTTTACTAAACATTCTACGGATATCAGCACGATGACATACCTGGGCACACCTGCGGGGGGCGGTTTGATCCCCCTGACCACCGAAGTAAAGGCCACTCGCGGTCAGACGAGGATCAACAACCTGCGCCTCGCCCTCCAGATCATCTATCGCGACCAGCCGGCCAGCCGCGCCCACGTTGCCCGGGAGTCGGCCCTCACCCCGGCGACCGCATCGGATCTCGTCGACGAGTTGATCACGATGAAACTCGCCCAAGAAGTCGGCACCGGCCCGTCGGCGGGGGGCAAGCCCCCAACTCTCGTTGCTCCCCACCCCGACGGGCGCACAATCATCGCCCTCGACCTGAGCGGCGAGGAATTCATCGGTGCCCAGGTGAATCTCGTGGCCGGGATCGTCGCCACCCTCGGCCGGCCGGCGGCGACCGGCACCGCCGCCCTGAACACGGTCACCGGGATGATCGCTGAATTGTCGAAGGACCTGCCCGGCCCGCTGCTCGGCGTCGGGATCGGGACCCCCGGTGTCGTCGACCCCGTGTCCGGGATCGTCACGTCAGTCAACCTGAGATGGGACCACGCTGATGTAGTCGAAGCGGCGAGGACAGCGACAGATACACCGGTCCACGTCGTAAACGATGCGCACGCGGCGGCGGTCCACGAGTACGCGGTTATCGTCCCCCGGGTTCCCAATATCGCACTTGTCGAGATCGGGACCGGTATTGGCTCCGGATACGTCGTTGGAGGGCATCTCTACCGGGGAGATCTTGGAGCGACGGGGGAAATCGGCCACATTCGCCAGTTCGACGATTCGCGGCTCTGCTCGTGTGGACGCTCGGGGTGCCTCGAAGCCGTTGCGTCGATGAAGGCAGTGATTGAAGCGGCCGGCTCTCACCACCCTGTGACGGTCGAAGGTGTCAAAGAACTGGCAGCCGAAGAAAACGCCGCGCCTCATATCGAGAGAGCCGCCGACGACCTCGGTCTTGCCCTCGCCGCCGCTGTCTCGGTACTCGGTATCACCCACGTCTCACTGTGGGGTCCGGTTGCCGGACTCGGCGAGAGCTTTCGGTCTCGGGTGGAAGCAGAGATCCGGGACCGGGTCCTGCCAGTCGACACCGACCAGATCCATGTGCGATACGCCACCGCCGGCCAGGACGCAGTAATCCTCGGCGCTGCCGGGCTCGTGCTGTCCGCCGAGCTGGGGGTCGTCTGGTGATGAGAGATCTCAGAGAGTTCCGTAACCGCAACCGGTGTTCCGACCCGGAGCCATCCATGAGAGGGTGGATCCCGGCCGGGGCGTCAGTGCGGAACGGATCAAACAAAGGAAGAACACTCGGGAGGAGTAAACCCCATGAGTAAACGATGGCTGATTGCGATGGTGACGGCCTTGAGCCTCGTCCTCGCAGCATGCGCCAACGACGCTGAGGGTGGAGAAACAACAACCACGGCGGCCGGCGAGACAACGACAACAGCCGATAGCGGCGAAACGACAACCACTGCTGGTGAAGGCGGGACGGAGACCCCGTATGAGCATTTGAATGCCGCCTACGCGGGCGAGTACGAGGGCACCACCATCAATGTTGCGGCCCAGTGGGTCGATGCCGAGGAGGAGAACATCCTCTCGGTGCTGACCCCGTTCGAGGAGGCAACAGGGATAACGATCAACTACGAGGGAATCTCCGACTACGAGACGGTGCTGACGGTGCGGGTCGAGGGTAACGACGCTCCGGATATCGCCCAGACTGCCCAGCCGGGGAAAATGGCGCAGTTCGCCGAAGAAGGACACCTTGTTGCGCTCGACGACTGGTTCAACATGGACCAGCTCGAGGCGGACTACATCGAGTCATTCCGTGACCTGGCCAGCGTTGACGGCCAGACCTACGGCGTCTTCTTCAAAGGCGACTTGAAGTCGATCGTCTGGTATCCGGTTCAGGCCTTTGCGGACGCCGGATACGAGACCCCCGAGACCTGGGATGATCTCGTCGCTCTCAGCGATCAGATCGTTGCCGACACCGGCACCAACCCGTGGTGTGTCTCTATCGAACATGGGGATGCAACCGGTTGGGTGGCGACTGACTGGATCGAGGACATCCTGCTCCGGACTGCACCGCCGGAAACGTACGATGCGTGGGTCAACCACGAGATCCCGTTCAACGACCCCGAAGTCCTCGAGGCCGCTGCCTACATGGCCGAGATCTGGTTCGCCGATGACTACGTCTACGGTGGCAGCACCGCGATCAACGCCACGTTCGTCGGTGACACCCAGACCCCGATGTTCGACGAGGCAGGGCCACAGTGCTGGTTCCACAAGCAGGCAGCATGGATCCCGGGCTTCTGGCCGGAAGGGACCGAAGCGGGTGTAGACAGTTCGTTCTTCTACTTCCCGCCGATCGAGGAAGAGTTCGGCAAGCCCGTGCTCGGCTCCGGCGACATGTGGATGATGTTCAATGACCGCCCCGAAGTCCGGGCCCTCATGGAGTACCTGGCGACCCCCGAGGCAGCACAGCCCTGGGTCGAGCGTGGCGGTTTCGTCTCGCCCAACCAGTCGGTGCCTCTGGAGTGGTATGGCTCCTACCCCAACGACGTTCTGGCTGAGATCCTCAGCGCGGCAGACACGTTCCGCTTCGACGCATCGGACACGATGCCGGCAACAGTTGGCGCAGGAACCTTCTGGACCGGGATGATCGATTGGGTCGCCGCCGATGGTAAGAACACCGAAGAGGTGTTCCAGAGCATCGAAGACAGCTGGCCCTCGAGCTAGAACGACATAGCTAGGTTGACGCCCGGAGCCGCGAGCGGCTTCGGGCGTCACACACAATGACTCAAAAGATCTCAACGAACGGAGAGCGGGTTGCCCCACGTGTCCTCAAAGGACTCGGCTGGGGATTTTTGGGGACAGCGGTCATCGGCCTTCTCTGGGTCGGGATTGCAATCCTCCTCGATGCCGACGCAATCCCCGGTTTCGTTGCCGGTTTCTATGACCTGATTGGCCTCGAAGGACAGGCCGAAGCCATCCGGGTCCGCGGCCTCCAGGAGAACTTCTCCCGGATCATCATTGCGGCCTTTGCCATCATCGTCGGCGTGGGGGGAGTCTGGGTCCTCTTCATCGCTCTCAACAAGTTCGTCGACATCCTCCCCTACCGGACGAGGGCCCATGTTCGACCATGGATGTTCGTTGCTCCGGCGCTCGCTGTTCTCAGCGTCTACCTCATCTACCCGACGATCCAGACCGTGCGCCTCAGCTTCACCGAAGATGGTGGGTTCGCCGACAACTACTCGTTTGTTTTCACCGACCCCGCGATGCAGATTGCCATTCGCAACAATGCCCTCTGGTTGATCATCGGGACCACCGGCAGCGTGGTGATAGGGCTGCTCTTCGCAGTCCTCGCCGACCGGGTCCGCCGTGAGGCTTTTGCCAAGACCTTCGTGTTCATGCCGCTCGCCATCTCTATGGTTGGAGCCTCGGTCATCTGGCGTTTTGTCTACGCCTGGCGTCCCGAGGGCCAGCCCCAGATCGGCCTACAGAACGCGATGTACACCTCCTTCGGCAACGAGCCGGTGGCATGGCTCCAAGTCCCTCCGGCCAACACCTTCTTCCTCATCGTCATCATGATCTGGCTGCAGACGGGATTCGCCATGGTCATCCTCTCCGCAGCGCTCAAAGGTGTGCCGTCCGAGATAATCGAAGCGGGACGCATCGATGGCGCCTCCGAGCCCCAGCTTTTCTTCAGGGTGGTCCTGCCTTCGATCCGGGGGGCGATGATCACAGTCGCCACCACAATCTTCATCGCAATCCTCAAGGTCTTCGACATCGTATTCGTGATGACCGGAGGCAGGTTCGAGACCGAGGTGATCGCAAATCGGATGTTCAACGAGATGTTCCGGTTCCGGAACTTCGGCCGGGCGTCAGCGCTGGCTGTTGTGCTCATGATCGTGGTGATCCCGATCATGGTGATCAATATCCGGAACCTGAAACGACAGGGTGTTGGCCAATGACGGCTGTAATCGGCGAGCCCCCTGTGGTCGATCCGACGCTCGCGGAGCCGACAACTGGCGCCCGGCGCTTCAAGCGTTTCACTTCGAACACCTGGGTCCGGGTCGCGGTGTTCGTCATTGCCTTCGTCTGGACGGTCCCAACCGCTGGAATCTTGATCTCATCGTTCCGGGACCCGAATGCGATCCGCAGCTCGGGATGGTGGACGGTGTTCCTCCACCCCTTCGAGTTCAGTCAGTGGACCCTGGAGAACTACGGCTCGGTGCTCACCAGCAACGGCATGCTCGACGCCTTCATCAACAGCCTGTTGGTGACGATACCGGCGACGGTGATTCCGATCACTATCGCCGCTTTCGCCGCGTACGCCTTCGCCTGGATGCGGTTCCCCGGCAAGGCTTTGCTCTTCGCCCTGGTTATCGGTCTCCTCGTGGTCCCGTTGCAGATGACGCTGATCCCGCTCCTTCGCCTCTACGGTGATCTCGGTTTGACCGGTAGCTTCCTGGGCATCTGGTTGGCACATACCGGGTTCGGGCTCCCCCTCGCCATCTACATCCTCTATGGGTACATATCGACCCTGCCCAAGGACGTCTTCGAATCGGCGCACATCGACGGCGCCTCCCACTTCACAACCTTTGTCCGTCTCGTGCTCCCTCTGTCGTTCCCGGCTCTGGCCGCGTTCGCCATCTTCCAATTCCTCTGGGTATGGAACGATCTCCTCGTCGCCCTGGTGTTCCTCGGGACAGGCTCAGATACTGCAATTCTCACCGCGCAACTCAACGAACTGGTCGGCACCCGGGGAGAGGACTGGCACCTCCTCACTGCAGGTGCTTTCGTGTCGATGGTGATGCCGCTCGTCGTCTTCCTCGGCCTCCAGCGTTACTTCGTGCGGGGACTGCTCGCCGGCTCGGTGAAGGGATGAACCACCAGCCGACACTGGGCAACACCGTCGCCGACCCGCACCTGATGCTCGCCTTCGAGGGAATGGACACCCCCGGGTGGGTGGCGCAGTCGCTCGAATCGGGACGTCCGGCCGGGTTCACTTTGTTTCGTGGATTGAACATCGAGTCTCCCTGCCAGGTAGCAGATCTGGTCTCCGACCTTCAGAGACGAAACCAAACTGACTGCCCGTTGCTGATTGCCACTGACCAGGAAGGCGGACAGCTTCAGGCGCTGGCCGGGTCGACACCGTTTGCCGGGAACATGGCAATTGGTGCCACGGGGAACGAAGGCCTCGCCCGTGAGGTCGGCGCAGCCATCGGACGAGAGCTTCGCGCCGTGGGTATAAACGTCAACTACGCCCCCTCGGTCGATGTCGCCTCGCTTCCTCGCAATCCCTCCCTCGGAATCCGCAGCTTCGGGTCGGATCACGTCGCGGTGTCCCGCCTCGGTGCTGCCATCGCCGCCGGTATGAGCGAGGGTGGAGTGCTGGCCACCGCCAAGCACTTCCCCGGCAAGGGCGAAGCTGCAGTCGACCCCCACTACGAGCTGCCTCTGCTCGACCTGAATGCTGAGCGAATGGACCGGGTGGAACTGGCCCCCTTCTCCCGCCTCTTTGGGGACGGGATACCGATTGCGATGGTGGGGCACTACCTCGTGCCCGCACTGACCGGGTCGGCGACCGAGCCGATCTCCGTTTCCCGAACAGGTCTGGCCGAGGTGAGAGGACGACTTGGCTTCGGTGGGGTGCTCATCAGCGACGCTCTCGACATGAGGGCTCTCGATCAGGGTGCCTCCCAGGTGGTGGAGTTCATGGCAATGATCAACGCAGGCATCGACCTCTTGTTATGCACGCCAGACCCATCCCTGCTGGGGCGTGCCATCATTGCTCTGGAGAAAGGGCACCAGCGAGGCCTCGTTTCTTCAGCAACTCTCAACGTGTCTCGGGAGCGAATCGAACGTCTCCGGAGATCGATAGCTCCAGCCGAACCGGACCCCGGCATTGTCGGTTCGCAACCGCACGTGGCCCTCGCCAACCGACTCGCCGAAGATTCGATCACGCTCGTCCGCGACGAAACGCAGGCACTCCCCTTGGATACGGGAGGCCGCCTCCTGGTTCTGGAGCCGGAGCCGGCAAATGTGACACCTGCCGATACGACCGCGCTCTATCCGCCGGTGATGGCCGAGGAGATCGCCAGGTTCCACCCTTCGGTGACCGGCCGGATCTACCCACAGGAACCGTCCGACAGCGACATCTCCGAGTTGACCGATCTCGCCCGACGCCACGACATGATCGTCATCGGGACCGTCGTCGCTTCCGCGCCTCACGGAAAACTCGTGACCGCCCTCGTCGCCACCGGCAAGCCTCTGGTGGCAGTTGCCCTGAGGACTCCCTTCGACATTCTCGAGTACCCGACGGTCCCGACGTACATTGCCACCTACAGCAGCCACCGGCCATCGATGGCGGCGCTCGCAGGGAAGCTGTTCGGCAGTCAGAACTTCGTCGGGCAGCTTCCGGTCCCGATCGAAGACCTCTATCCCCTCGGACACTGTCTCCCATGAGCATGCTCGACGAAATCAGGCAACAACCCGCGGTCATCGGGCGGGTATTGGAGAGCAATCGTGATGTGGCCGGTGATGCGCTCTCGGCAATGAATTCCACGACACATGGCCTGATCGCAGCTCGGGGCACCTCCGATAACGCCGGCCGCTATGCCCAATACGTATGGGGAGCGCTCAACAACTACACGGTCGGTTTGGCAACCCCATCTCTGTTCTCCGTGTACGACGAGCCGCCTCGCCTCATCGATGCGATGGTCGTGGGCATTTCCCAGAGCGGCCAGTCGCCGGATGTGGTCTCGGTGATGGAGGAGGCAAAGCGACAGGCCCGGCCGACTATCGCCATCACCAACGACCCGCTCTCCCCGATGGCTGATGCAGGCGATGTCATCCTCGAACTCCATGCCGGCGAAGAAAAAGCAGTGGCCGCCACCAAGACCTACACCGCCGAGCTCGCCAATATCGCACTCATCGCTACCGGGGGCGACACCTCTCAACTGGGCAAAGTACCCGGGGCGGTGGAAGCCGTGCTCGTTCTCGAGTCTTTGGTCGAGGCCGCAGCAGCCAGATTCTCCGATCTCGAACACTGCGCAGTGATTGCCCGGGGATACAATCACGCCACCGCTTTCGAATTGGCGCTCAAGCTGCAAGAACTCACTTACGCGGTGTCCCAGCCGTTCTCCACGGCCGACTTTCTCCACGGGCCGATCGCGGTGCTCGAGCCGGGCTACCCCGTGCTGGCCATCGCCTCGGCGGGCCCGACTCTGGAAGATGTGCGCGAGGTGATCACGCGCTCGCTGGGCGCAGGAGCGAGGGTCATGATCATCACGAACGACGAGTCGACTGCTGGACTCAGCGAGACATCGCTCCTGCTTCATGCCGATGATCTCCCCGAGTGGCTGACGCCGATCCCTTTCGCGGTGGCATGCCAGCTCTTTGCCTACCACCTGACCCGGGCCAAAGGGCTCAACGTCGAGAATCCTCGCGGGCTGCAAAAGGTGACCCGGACCCTCTGACCTGGCAGGATCATCGTGTGCCCAATCCATATTTCGTTGCCCTCGAGTGCGGCCACTGCGCCACCCTCCACAGCCACCGAGAACCGCAGACATTGTGCCGGGAGTGTGCCGGGCCACTCCTCGCCCGGTACGACCTCAACCATCCGGCCCTTCCTTCTCGGGATGATATCGATCGTCGTTCTCCCGGGCAGTTTCGCTTCCACGAGGTGCTCCCCGCCGACGGCGGGGCCGACACCCCTACGCTCGGCGAAGGAGCCACTCCCCTCGTCCGAGCACCGGGACTCGGACCTGGGATCTGGATCAAAGACGAAGCCCAAAACCCGACCGGGTCATTCAAGGCGCGGGGCATGGCGGTTGCCCTGGCCCGGGCAGTCGATTTCGGGCTGAAGCACTTCGCGCTCCCCTCCAATGGCAACGCCGGGGGCGCCGCCGCAGCCTACGGAGCCCTGCACGGGGTTGACGTCGACGTCGTTGTTCCCCTGGCCACACCACAGACTCTCATCGACGAGCCCCGTGCGTTCGGGGCAAAGGTGGAGACGGTGGATGGGACAATCGCCGATGCGGGAAGGATCGTTGCATCACGGTGCGAATCGGGCGAGATCTTCAACCTTGCCACCCTCCGGGAACCGTTCCGGATCGAGGGCAAGAAGATGATGGGTTACGAGCTGTTCTGGGACCTGGGCCGCCTTCCCGATGTCGTTGTTTACCCGACCGGTGGCGGGACCGGCCTGATCGGGATGGTCAAAGCCTTCGACGAGATGGAGCAACTCGGGTGGATCGGGGCCGAACGTCCCAGGATGGTCGCCGTACAGGTCGACTCATGCGCCCCGATCGTCGAAGCCTTCCACGACGGATCCAAACATGCCGTCCCCTGGGTCGACGCCGCCGAGACCGCTGCTTTCGGCCTCCGGGTGCCATCTGCGGTTGGCGACCGGCTGATGCTCGAAGGCTTACGCACTACCAATGGAACTGCCGTAGCGGTTGGAGAAGACGAGATGCTCGGAGCCACCGACCGCCTCGCCTGCCGTGCCGGAGTCTGGGGCTCACCGGAAGGCGGGGCGGGTCTCGCCGCCGTCGACCGTCTCCTGGAAAGCGGCTGGCTCGGGGCGGGGGAGACGACAGTGATCTTCAACACCGCAGCAGCTACCAAGTATCGATGAAGTCACCGCTCACCCTCGCCACCGGCATTTTTTTGATCCTGAGCGGTGGCGTCTGGGTGCTTCAAGGCATGGACGTGGCCTTCGCTCCAGAGAGCTTCATGACTGATAGCCGCTGGTGGGTCGCCTGGGGTGCGCTGGCAATCGTCATCGGGATCGCTCTGGTCCTCCGTTCCCGAAAAGGCTAACGAGTCTGTCTAGTCAGATGGAGGAGATCGGTTATGACCACCAACCTTTTCGGCGTTTTGCCGATAAGCCACGAAATGAATCAAGCAAAAGCCTCCCCGGCTAAAAACATCACCGGAGAAACGACGAAGAAGCATTGTGAATTGTGTGAGAAACCTGCCGGTTTCATCACTCCGCTCGGACTGCTCTGCGCGGACCATGCAATGGCCGCCACTCTCAATCAAGAGAGGGGCGGCGACCGCTGGATGCCGATCCCTGCCCATAAGACCAAGCGCAAGGCCTGATCGGTTCAGCTGTTCTGGCCGACCCTGATCAGATTGCCGGCAGGGTCGGTAACGGTGAACTCGCGCATCTCCCACGGCTGGTCAACGACTTCACCGATGTCAATTCCAGACCCGGTCCACTCGGCGTGGACCGCGTCGACATCCTGGACGTGGAAGTAGACAGAAGCGGAGTTCGTTGCCGGATCGAGATCTTCGACAACTCGCAGGTGAAGGATCTCATGGCCGGAGTTGACCACGAAGGTGTAACCGGGATCGTAGGGCTCGACATCGAAGCCAAGTTGTCGGTAGAAGCTGACGGCGTCCTCCATCTCCATGACCGGCAGGATCGGGACGACAACGTCGACGAGGGTCGAAGATCGGGACATAGACCAAGAGTAGTCGGGCGGATCTCCACCATGAATCAACCAGTCACGTCGATAGGCCCTAACTAGATTGACAACTCAGTGAGCACAGCGCCTGCGCCACCGAGAGAAGCCCTGGATCCGGACGGTTACCAGCGTTTCATGTATGCCTGCGCCCACGAGCGCCGTTCCCCCTCCACCCAACGCCTGATCGACGCCGCATCTTATGGATGGGTGTACAGGTTCATCCAGGAAAACGGTGTCGAGTCCGACGCACCACCCGACGGGGACTGGTTGGAACCCCACGATG
Organism: Acidimicrobiia bacterium; assembly: GCA_041742825.1. Taxonomy (GTDB): domain Bacteria; phylum Actinomycetota; class Acidimicrobiia; order Spongiisociales; family ZC4RG35; genus MA-ANB-1. The sequence continues at coordinate 20,699 of JBGTNX010000043.1, forward strand.
CCACCCCGCGCAAGCTCGCCGAGTACTTCAACCGCGTCGGTCTCCGACTCCGCCACACCGAGGTCTTCGGATACGCAGCATCACTGGAGAAGCACTTCGCCGATATCGCCGACGCCAAGGAGTACCGCGGGCCCAGTGCATAGAGCTCCGACGGGACGACATCACTATCACCCTGTTGCCATACTCCTCAGCCCCACACAAAGGAGTCTGGCATGGGTTCACTTTTGGTTCACATCACACATGGTCCGGAGGCGCCGACCAGGGCTGCCCTCGGATTGCTGGTTGCAAAAACGGCAGCAGAGGAAGGCCACGACGTCAAGGTATTCCTCGCAGGTGATGCCGTCTATCTGGCTAAGGACGCCGTGATCGAGCACTTGAAAGGAATCGGGACGGGCGCACTCAGTGAGACCTTTCCGGCTGTAATCAGCGCCGGTATCGCGATATTCATCTCAGGCGGCTCGTCGAAAACCCGAGGTGTGACCGACGCAGACCTCGAGGGCAAGGGAGCCACTTTTGCCATGCCGTCGAAACTCGTGGAACTCACCTTCGAAGCCGACCGAGTGCTGTGCTACTGAGGTAGAGATCCGCAAGGGGCCGATCCGGACTGATAAACGCTGAGAAACGGTCTCGAACGATATGGGAGACCCCCTCCCCCAAACACAAAGACGGACACTTCCCGTCCGCATTTGCTTCGAGAATTCCTCGATTCGTGCATTTGAGGAGACAATGAGCTGATGGAAATCATGGAATGGCTGATGGATTCGGACCCGGCAATCCGCTGGCAAGTGATGCGCGACCTCGGAGGAGAGCGAACTGATCTCGTTCTCGAGGAACGAGCCCGTGTCGCCAACGAAGGCTGGGGTGCAGAGTTGCTCGGGCTGCAGGGACCCGACGGACGTTGGGACGGCGGAACCTATCGGCCGGGGTGGGTCGATGAGTCCAAGCCCTTCTTCGACGCTTGGACGGCGACACACTTCTCGCTGCAACTCCTGTGTGAATTCGGCTTGGACCCCGACAGCCCTCGGGCGCGGCAGGCGGTTGCCCTGGTCCGCGACAACGTCCGCTGGGAAGCAAACGGCGCCCTCTACTTCGAGGGCGAGGTCGAGCCCTGTATCAATGGCCTGGCCCTTGCCAACGGTGCCTACTTCGGTGAGGCCGTCGATGGGATCGTCGACATCCTCATGAGCGGTCAACTCGACGATGGGGGTTGGAATTGCTGGGCTGACTACGGAGCGACCGTGTCTTCATTCCACACAACGATTTGTGTGCTCGAAGGCTTGCTGGGATGGGAAATAGCTGGAGGTGACTCCTCGGAGGTGATGTCTGCTCGCTCGAAGGGTGAGGAATACCTCCTCGAGCGCGGCCTGATGCGGGCTCGCTCCACCGGGCAGATCATCGACCCCCGATTCACGATGTTTTCGTTCCCGCCCTACTGGTATTACGACGTGCTCCGCGGTCTCGACTACTTCCGGTCGACCGGCGCCGCGTTCGACGAACGGTGCACCGAGGCGAGCGAGCTGGTTGTGACCAAGCGTGACGCCGAAGGACGGTTGCCGTTGGAGAACACCCACCAAGGCCCAACTCACCTGGAGATGGAAGGCCCGGACGGCTTCCCCAGCCGCTGGAACACCCTTCGGGCGATGCGCGTGTTGAAATGGGCCGGCACCAGCTGATCACCTCGGCAGACCGAGGGTTGTCCCCCTCTAACCCAGTTGGTCGCGGCGACGGGTCAGGTAGGCGGTCTCGGCGGTGTTACTCGATGGCTCTGTCGTACGTGGCGCGGGACTCCTGACTTCGGCCCAGCCGGCGCAACAGGTCGGCGCTCGTGGCATGGAAGGCGTGATACCCGGCAAGCTTGTCCTCTCTCACGGTGAGCTCGACCTGCCTAACGGCTGCTTTTTGAGGATTGCCATCCCGTCCCGCATCCACACCTACGCCCCCGGACTGTCTCTGCACCGGCTCGCCCGTGACTCGCTGAGTGCCGTTGGGATCAGTCATCTCCCGGCAGGCTGATGCAGCCTCTTCGCGATGAGCAGGCAGGCGGTGAGGTGTCGGCCTGGGTGGTCCCGAGAGGTCATGGCGCCCGACCTCTGCGCCGGCTTTTTTCCAGATATCCGCGCTAGGTAGTGTCCGAAACGCTCCGCGCGCCGATAACAAGTGCAGAACTCCCATAAATTTTGGGGGAGGGGGTTTACGGGGTTGTACCGACTGCCACGACGTTGCATAGCGACCCGACGGCAAGGAGGCCACCTACGCGCGGGGCGTGACTTCATCGCGCTTCTGTCCGACTGCGACCCCGCCGTGGACATCCCGGTATCCAACTCCGATTCCATCTCGTGGTGTGATCCTGATGCCCGAGTCCACATCGGGGTTCACATTCGTCGCAGCATGCAGGACTCGCTCCGACAAGGGATCGATTTCGTGCTGATGCAGCCGTGATTCGAATAGCTGTAGACACGCCTTCGAAGTAACCCCCACGGACGTGTGCCGCTAAGCCTCGGCGAGTTCCTTCTCGACCTGCTGCACCCGCTGGAATGAGACCCCGGTTATCTCCGCGGCGTCCCGTAGTGAGAGATCTACTTCTCGACGTGCAGACTTGATCGCCTTGGCTAGAGCCTCCGTGGCAGCGGCTTGAGCGTTCTCGAGTTCCCGGCGTGCGGCACGATTTTGCTCAATAATCGCAGTGAGCGCCTCATGGTCAGGAAATGCGAACTTCACGTCGCCGAGTCTTACGACCTCTTCTTCGACGTCGAGGAGTGATGCGATCGCCTCTATCAGATGCTTGCGAGCCCCAGCCATTGATCGCCCCCAGGTGATGGCTCCTGGCACATCCGGAGAGGTGGCGGTCCAGTTGCCGTCCTCGTATTCAAAGACCCCTCGGTATCTCACTGCGTCAGCCATTTCTTGCCTAGACATGGTTCCATCTGCCTTTCAATCGCCCTCAGCGTTCCCTTAGGCATGTCTCCCGAGTGCATCAGGACTACCGTCGTGCATTCGCCAAAGGAGTTAGACCCTGTGAGACCCTTTGCCCTGCCGCCATTCTGCGCCAGCCTCCTTGAGAATCTTGACTACTTCTTCGGCCTTCATGGTGAGTATAAGTCTACCCGTTAGACAGTCAAGTGTCCAGCCCCTAGACAAGTGGAGCCAACCTGGGCGGAGAAAGATCATTCCCCGAGCGAATTGCCGGATTCCTTCCGCTCCGCGGGTAGGACTCGAACCTACAACCTTCGGATTAGCAGTCACGCCCGCACCGTCGTCTAGTCCTGGTAGGTGGTGTTTGGTGCTGTTCTGTCTAGGAATCTCGATCGGTCGTGTTGGCTGATGTCGTCCTGTGCGGTTGGTATGGCTACACAAATGGCTACACACGACGTGCGGTG
>JBGTNX010000044.1:0-14726 GCA_041742825.1 Acidimicrobiia bacterium
AGGAGACCTACGACGAAGCCTTGACCAGACCGGGCGTTCGCGAGCTCGAAATGTCGGGACGACCGATGCGCGGATGGGTTCTCGTCTCGGACAGGGGGTATTCGACTGAATCCGAACTCGGTAACTGGATCGACCGCGGAATGTCCTACGCGGCAAGCCTTCCGCCCAAATAGAGCGGCGGATCTAACCGAACTCGATGCCCTGGGCGAGGGGGAGGTCGTCGCCCCAGTTTATGGTCGTTGTCTGGCGCCGCATATACGCCTTCCAGGAGTGCGAAAAACCAAGTTTCAAGGCTCGCCTGGCCCCTGAGTGGCTATTGCGCCGGGCCAGTATTTGCGACTTTGCAGGAATTGGGTGGACTCGAAGTCTTCGTGGAATTCCAGCAGGGCACCGAGCTTCGACTGTAGGGCGTCGTGGACCTCGAGAGGCGTGGCAAAGAAGAACTCACGGCGCAGGTTGACGTGGTTCATTCGGCGGTCGGAAAAGATCCCGTGGAGTTCGCTTTCCAATGTGACCGCATCGTCGGAAAAGAAGAGGGCGTGAATGTCGAACGGGAAGGGAACGGATGCGTCACCCAGTTCTCGCACCCGATCCATGGGGTCCAGACGTCGAGTAAGACCGATCTTGACCACACGCTCTCCGAAAGCACCGCGATTAGAGATGACGTAGACATAGCCGGCACGAATGTTTGCCTTCCGATAATCATTCTGCTCGATTGCGCCATCGATGACCTCGAGGCGCGCCTCAAGGTCGGCGGTTGAGTCCGGCGATATCCCGGAGTCCCGGAGAGCGGCTAAGGCATTGAGAACGTGATTGCGCTCTTTTTCGAGTCGCTCCCTTTCGGCTGCAAGTTCGGCCTCTGCTTTCTTCTCCTCTCGTAGACGCTCCCGTTCCTCTCGCGCTGCCTCCCTCTCTACTTGAACCTTCATGAGGTAGTCAGCAGTTAGTTCGATCTCTTCGTTCCGGAGTTGGTGATACGCATCGCTGATCTTCATTTCCATCATCGAACCCAACTTCGCTATTCGCGATGCTGAGTTTTCAAGACGCTTCTTGGCTGTTTGCACGTTGCCGGCTCGGAGGGATCGGACACAGTTCTCGGCTTCCGCGTTGTACGCACGCAGCATCAATGTTCCTAGATCCCGGGTCATCTTCCGACCTTGGGCAAGAGAATTGTTGTAGGTGAACATGTTGGACACCTCGATGGCCAGTCCGGCTTTAACCATGACAGTTAGGCGGCCATCTAAATTCCGCAGACGGTCCCGGTAGGCATCGGCGTGTTCAAGCGGGTGGTGATATCGATAGATACCCACTTCCTGCAAGACCCGTTCGTCGTTGAGATCTGCAAGCTCCTGACGAGCCCTGGCGATTTCAGCATTTAGCCTGTCCAAATCTTCTAGCGGTGAGTTTGGGTAAGCCGTAGGCATCGGCGGCACCCAGTCATCTTCGGTCGCTACATCGACGTCGAGCGATACTCCTTTGTCAGTGGTCGCTGTGTCATCTGCATATGCCCCGTCCGTTTTCAGCTCCGAGCTCTCTTCGCTATCGCTCGAAATCCAAAGCTCCCATCCAATGGGTGCGGCTGGCCAGCTAGGGTCTGGGCTCCAACCGTGAGGTGGCTGCCAGCCCGGTGGCGGTTTAGGCCAGCCAGGAGGAGGGTTGAATACGAGCGCATCTGCCACTAAGAGCTCCGGATTCCTGAGGGGTCAATAGGGACAAGGCTATGAGGGTTCTTCGAAACGGCGCCACCTAAGTGCTCGAGGGTCGCAAGTGGAACAACCGCTCCGAGATCCATCGCTAGGAACGATTCCCTTTGGGCTGCAACTGCCACAAATGGAACGTAGGTGACCAACCCAGTGGCTGGGCTAATTGTCGTGGTTCCCAACTCCAGAGAGATTGCTTGGATGAGGCCACGACGGTCCGCTTCGAAGACCTCATGCAGCGATCTGAGCGCAACCTGATGGACTGCCGACGCGTACCTGTCTTTCTGGGTCTTCTGCGAAAGGGGCGATGATGCGATCTCGTCCGACGCCTTTACATAGCGAAACGCTTTGGAATCCGGGAGAGCATCTGGCTCTGGCACGAGTACACGTAGACGTAACTCGGCTGTGCCTGGTTCGAATGAGTATTCCCCCGGTTCGACTGGAAAGACTTCGGGGTACACCGAATTCGACAACACGATCCCGACGTATTCCTCTATTGCTCCTGCTGTCCCGTACCCCAGGTTCGCGATCAGCGTATCAAGGGTGCGGTTCGCCTCTGCCGCCTGCCGTTCTCGGTCCTCACACTCGGATTTGTACCGTGAGATTTCCCGTTCGAGTGCATCCACCCGGCGTTTCTCCGCCTCACCGTGGGCCAGGTTCGCCTCCTCTTGACGAGAGGGAATTTCGTCAACTTCGGCTTGCCACGCTGCCATTGCCTCACGGTGCTCGGCTGATGCTGCCTCCAGCGCCTCAGTGTGTTGCTTCTTCTTGAATACGCCGCTCATTCCCTTCGGCTGTGGAGGCGTCAGCAGCGTCGGTTGGCGAGGAGACTCCACCATTATTGGACCAGGCAGGGGAATCTCCAGATCCACGCGGTCGAAGGTCGGATGCTCAACAACACTCCGGAGGCGTTCCAGATCTACGTAGTCGTCGACCTCCAGCGTGGACGACAACAGTGATGAAATGTCGTCTTCTAGCTCAGCGAGCCGTGCGTTTTGTTCATCGACTTCGGCGAGCATGGCCTCAACGTGAAGACGTTGAGCTTCCTTCTCTGCGGCCTTGCGTTCGGCGTCTGTGGCTCGGGCGGCCTGAGCTGCAGCTCGTTCGGCGAGCCTTTGAGCCTGGTCGGCTTGCCGGATGGCGGCCTGATGTTCCCGAACAGCATTTCGTTGCGCCTGTTGCGACTGCCGCTCCGCCGCCTTCATCTGACGCTGAATCTCCGCCAGTATCCCGCTTCTCCGCGCCACGTCAAGCTCCTCTGATCGTGTTGAGATCCAAACACCCAACCCGCCCGTACCCTAGTGGGCGACCATGCCGGATCGCCCGGAAGCGAATCAAACGGCCTCCTATCGGCCATTTTTCACCCTTCAGTGGGTAGCGACCCGTTCCGAAACTCAGGGCTGCACAGGCTCTAGCCGAACTCGATGCCCTGGGCGAGGGGGAGGTCGTCGCCCCAGTTTATGGTCGTTGTCTGGCGCCGCATATACGCCTTCCAGGAGTCGGACCCTGCCTCGCGGCCCCCGCCGGTCTCCTTCTCGCCTCCGAAGGCGCCGCCGATCTCCGCACCCGATGTGCCGATGTTGACGTTGGCGATTCCGCAGTCTGACCCGGCTGCGCTGAGGAATTTCTCCGAATTCTTGACCGACTCGGTGAAGATTGCCGAGGACAATCCCTGGGTGACGCCATTCTGAATCTCGATCGCCTCTTCGAGCGTCTCGAACTCGATCACCCACAGGATGGGGGCAAAGGTCTCCTCGCGAGTTATCGGGGCGTCTTTGGAGACGAGGGCGATAGTGGGCTCGACGAAGAACCCGGGTCGGTCGATGCGGTTGCCCCCGGTGACGACATTTGCACCCTGCTCACGGGCGATATCGAGCGCATTCATCATCTGGTCGATCGCCCCCTCGCCCACCAGCGGGCCCATGAGGACACCGTCGTCGAGCGGATCGCCGATAGGCACCTGCTCATATGCCTCGACGAGGCGGGACACCACCTTGTCCGCCACTGCTTTGTGAACGAGAAGGCGGCGCAGAGAGGTGCAGCGTTGGCCGGCCGTCCCCACGGCTGAAAACAGGGTGGCACGAACTGCGAGGTCGATGTCGGCATCGTCCATGACGATCACCGCGTTGTTGCCGCCAAGCTCGAGGATGCTGCGGCCCATACGGGAGGCGACTGCGGGACCGACGATTCGGCCCATGTTGCACGAGCCCGTGGCCGAGATCAGTGGAAGTCTGGAGTCGTGATTCATGGCGTTGCCGACCGTCTTGCCGTCACCGACGACCAGGTTGAACACACCCTCGAAACCCGAGCCTTCCATCACCTTCGCGGCGATGTTTGTCACCGCGATCGCGGTAAGCGGAGTGCGTTCGGACGGCTTCCACACCATGGTGTCGCCACAGACAGCGGCGATGGCTGAGTTCCACGACCACACCGCGACCGGGAAGTTGAACGCGGAGATCACCCCTACCGGGCCCAGCGGATGCCAATGCTCGTACATGCGATGATTGGGCCGCTCGGTGGCCATCGTCTTGCCGTACAGCTGGCGGCTCAGCCCGACCGCAAAATCGCAGATGTCAATCATCTCTTGGACCTCGCCGATGCCTTCGGGGAGGATCTTGCCCATCTCGAGGCTGACCAACGCCCCCAGTGCTTCGACATTGTCTCGCAACGCATCGCCGAGGCGCCGGATGTACTCGCCGCGCTTCGGCGCAGGAACCAGCCTCCACTGCTCGAAAGTCTCGACGGAGTCAGCAACTACCTTGTCATAATCGGCGACCGACGCCATCTGCACGGTGGCAAGGACTTCGCCCGACGATGGATTGACGACTTCGATCGACTCCCCCGTTGCCTCGAGCCATCCCCCGGCGTAGACGCCGGAGTTGTGATCGGCCAGGCCAAGCGATTCGAAAACATGTTCCTTGGAGACACTCATCGGGCAGCCACCACTTCGACCTCCACAAGGAAGCCGCCGGGCAGTGCGCCGGCCTGGACGGTCGACCGGGCTGGCGGGGCGTCTTCGAAGTACCCGGCATAGACCTCGTTGACCTTCGGGAAGTCCGCGATATCAGCGAGAAAGATCGTGGTCTTGACGATGTCCGGGTAGGAAAGCCCGAGGTCTCCGAGCACCAGCCCGATGTTCTTCATCACCCGGTGGGCCTGGTCTCCCACATCATCCGGCTCACGTTCGCCCGAGCTGGGGTCGAGAGCTACCTGTCCGGAGAGGAAAACGAACCCATTGGCTTCCGCCGCGACCGAATATGGCGCCAGCGGAGTGGGAGCAGATGGGGTGTCGGGGATGGTTTTGGGCAACGAAGACTCCTAGCGGTGTACCGGGCCCGATTGTAACGGCAAGGCGGGAGCGACCGGCATGAGATGGAAACGGACGCGACCGTCATCTACGGGCGTGGAGCTGGGGCGGCTAGGAGAAGGAGTTGCCGCAACCGCAGGAGCGGGTTGTGTTCGGGTTCTCGATGGCGAACCCGGCGCCCATCAGCCCGTCCTTGTAGTCGAGGGTCGAGCCCTTGACCATCTCGGCGCTCTGTGGGTCGACAACTACCTTGATGTCGCCGTGCTCCTCTACGAAGTCGGCGTCATCGATCTGGCTGTCGAAATACATCTCGTAGGAGAAACCCGAACAGCCGCCGGGACGGACGGCCATCCTCAGCGCGAGGCTGGTGTCTCCTTCAGCGGTGATGAGCTCACCGATCTTGGCCGCGGCGGTATCTGTGACGTTCACTACTTTGTGCGGCTTATTCGACTTGATGCTGAGAACTTGTGTCATATACGGTTCCTATTGTACCCGGCGTTCTCCCTATCCAACCACAGAGTTAGGCGCCAACTTCCAATTACCCTGACATTGTGGTCACGCGAGACGATGTCCTCAAGGCCCTAGAAGGCGTTCGCGACCCGGAACTCGGCGGAAACGTCGTCGAACTGGGCATGATCAGCGACGTCAAGATCGACGGATCAAGGGTCGAGGTTGGACTTGCCTTGACCATCGCCGAGTGTCCCCTCCGCAACCAGATAGAAAATGACACCAACCGACGTGTCGCCAGCCTTCCCGGTGTGGACGAGGCAATCGTGCGCACCACCGCCATGACCAAAAAACAGCGGGCCAATCTGATGTCGATCGCACGGCGCCAGGCACGAGAAGGCGCAGAGCCAACCCAGGTATCCCCCACCACCCGGGTCATTGCGATCGGATCGGGCAAGGGCGGGGTCGGCAAGTCGTCGATATCGGTGAACGTTGCGGTATCGCTGGCGAAAGAGGGGTTCCGGGTTGGTCTGCTCGACGCCGACATCTGGGGGTTCTCGGTTCCCCGAATGCTCGGCATCGAGGACCGCCTCGAAGCCGACGAAGCCACCAAGCTGATCCAGCCTGCCGTCGCCCACGGAGTCAAGGTCGTGTCCACCGGTCTGATCATCGAGACCGAGGAAACGGCTCTGATGTGGCGTGGCCTGATGCTTTCCAAGGCACTAGAACAATTTCTCCAGCAAGTGGAATGGGGTGAGCTCGACTATCTGATCATCGACCTGCCGCCGGGGACGGGCGATGTTCAGATGGCCCTGAGCCGGCTGCTCCCCCAGGCGGAGATGGCTGTTGTGACGACTCCCCAGCTCGCGGCCCAGAAGGTGGCGATCAGGGTCGCCGATATGGCAAGGCGCTCGCATATGCCCATCGTTGGCGTGATCGAGAACATGTCCGGGTTCGACTGCGAATGCGGCAGACACCACGCCCTCTTTGGTGAAGGCGGGGGCGCCCGCCTTGCCGCCGACCTGGGAGTCAGGCTGATCTCGCAGATCCCCCTCGACCCCAACGTCGTCCCCGGCGGGGATACCGGAAGCCCGGTCGTCGTCTCCAACCCGGGGTCGGCGGCAGCGCTGGCCCTGGTCCACACCACCGACGAGTTGGTTCAGCTGATTCCGCCCGCAGACATGGAGACATGCACAGGCAGGATCGCCAGGTTGCTCAAAGAACTTGAGTCAACGCCGGCCTGACGCGACTCTCCATCCGCTTGCGAAGGGAGGTCCGACCTCCTCGGTCGGAGGGGAGGGTTGGGCGTCCCACCAACAGCACTCAATCCCCAGCCCGAGGGGACCTCTCCCTCCAACCTCCGCCCACCTCCGTCGGGCGCAGGAACCTTCCTCCCGCCAGCGGGAGGACAGCCGAAAAACGGGAGTACCTCCCGACGAACTGAATCTCTCCCTCCGCTTGCGGAGGGAGTACGTCCGACCTTTAGGCCGTGTTGAGTCTCGGTCCCCCCACTGTCGTGGCGCTGCCACGACATCTGCCCCATTCGACTTCGTCTCTGGGGGAGGGACGAGCTAAGCGGTGTCGCTCTTAGCTCTTGGGAAGATAGAGGTCGACGGCGAACGGCTTCTTTTCGACGCCGGTCACCACGTAGGTGTTCATGATCTTGTCCGCGATCGTCTGGCGCTTGGCGTCGAAGATCGGCAGGAACCACCCGATGAGACACACGACACCGTCGATGATATGACTGAACTTGCGGGCGATGCCGTTCCCGCTCCCGATAGTCTTACCTTGCGCGTCGACGACCCTCGTCCCCATCACCATCTTGCCCGGGGTCTGTCCGGTATTGCCGTCCATGCTGCCGAGGTAGATGTAGAAGTAGAAGAATCCGGCGATTCCCACCAGGATCCGGAGGATGCCACCGAAAAACACGAGGACCGAAAGCGCGAGCGTCGGAAGGGCATCGATGAGCAACCCGATTGCTCTGGTACCCCAATCGGCGAGATTGGCGGGCGACTCTACTGGTTGCTCAGCAGGAAACTCGGGTGATGTCAACTGGTCCTCCTAGGTGGAAATGGCGTCCGCATTGAAGCACGGACACCGACCGGGTGCCGTCCATGTGCCGAACAACCTGTCTCGACATATCGGACTAGTCACTATGAGCGGAGTGACAAGGGTCCTTTCCCAATCACTCTCTGTGGTCGACACTTACATCTGAACGTGCCTGGCGAAAGCCAAGGGGTTTGGGCGGGGAGGCCCATGTGAAAACGAGGATCCGAAAGGGTCCTCGTTTCGCGTCCGGACTCAGCCGCAGATCGACTTGACCAGCGGGTAGGGGTTCACAGCGGAACCGCCACCAGGGTGATACTCGAAGTGGAGGTGAGGGTATGCGGCCGAAGCGTTGCCACTGCTTCCCACGGTCCCGATAATCTGCCCCTCACTGACCGATTGTCCGCTGGACAGGCCGGAGGCGTACGACTGGAGATGGGCGTAGTAGTGCTGATCCCCTGACCCCGTCGTCAGCCATATCGTGTTACCGCCCAGCGAATTGACCTTCAACGAGACGGTTCCCGAATAGATGGCGGCGAGCGGCGTCCCCGCAGCAGCCATCATGTCTACCCCCTGGTGACTGCGACCGCCGCTTCGAGGCTGGCCCCAGGTATCGCTGAAGAAAACCGCCCCGGCGACAGGGCAAGCCCCTCCGGAGGATGGAGGCGGTGGTGCGGTGCTGGGCGGAGGCGAAGTTGTCGTAGTCGTGGCCGTTCCCCCACCGGCAGTCGTCGGTTCCGTAGACGCGACTTGGGTGGTGGACGTAGCCGCTTCCTCGGCGGCAAGCCGCGCCGCCTCATCTTCCTGACGCTGTCTCTCAGCTTCTATGCGCCGCGCTTCCTCTTCGCCTGCCTGGGTTGTGACGAGGCCGTCGTAGACGACCTGTGCTTCGGCGAGATCGGCGTAGAGCTGCCCGGCGAGGGCTTCGAGTTCTGCGGAGTTCTCCGCCTGTTCCTGTGACGCTTCGTCGAGGCGAACGGTCTGCCGCTCGAGTTCGTCGCGGAACGCCCGAAGTTCGCTGACGACACCAGTTTCGACTCCGTTCACCTCCTTGAGGTACTCCGAGGCTGCCTTGTAGTCGTCGTTGGTGCCGGAGATCAGCGCCAGCAGCTGCCCTGCCGAGGCCGAACCTATGTACAACTCAACCGCAACCTGTTCGAGGCTCGCTTCCAATTCCGTGAGTCGCACTTTGGCGAATTCGATCGAGTCCTGAAGCTGTGAGATCTCGTGTTCGAGCGCAAACTGACGGGCGTAGGCCTCCTCGACCCTCACCCCGAGGCTTGCCGACTCGCTGACAATTGAGTTGACCTCATCCCGGGCGCGTTGAACCTGCTCGTCTGTCACCTGGGCCACGGCCGGCACGGCAAGGGCTAGAACGAGAAGTCCTGAAAGGAATCGCGCAGAGTATTTCATTGGGTTTGGGGAGTCGTCAGGACGATGGCGTCCTGATCCAAGGCTATCCGTCCTTCGTCGATTAGCAAGATGAGGTGAGCTCGCACTGACCGCTCGGCAAGAGGGTGAAGTCTCTTATCGACCTCCCGGTACACGACCTCCAGCACTTCTTCGGCGCTTTCCGCTCCAGCGGCGATTGCGTCGAAAATCTCTTGGTGACGTTGCAACCGGTGAGCCAGATACCAGTCGATTACCTCGTCGGGGTTCTCGATCTCCTCACCGTGGCCGGGGTAGAGGCGCCCGAGGCCGGTGCCTCTAAGTTTCTCGAGGGATCTGAGATACGGTCCGACTTCTTCGACCATCACCGACGAACCGCCAATTATGTGATCGCCGCTGAAAGCAACGTTCCCAACCCGGAAGCACAGGTGATCGCGGGAATGACCCGGCGTGAAGACAACCTGCAACACGCCCTGCCCGAATTCGACGGCGGAACCATCCCCTACTAGTTCGTCCGGTTCGAATTGCGGGCCGGGTGCGTAGCCCAATGCCGCCACCGAGAGGTTGTCTGCCAGCGGGTTCGCCATCGGCGCATGGTCGAGGTGGGTGTGAGTGACCAACACCGATGCGACCTGCCTCTCGCCCACCCGTTCCAGAATCGAGGTCTCATGGGCATCATCCAGTGGCCCCGGGTCGATGACAACGACGTTGCCCGACCCGTCATCGATCAACCACGTGTTGGTGCCCGGGCCGGTGAACGGTCCCGGGTTATTGGCGAGGATCCGCTCGATCTTCATTGCGGGCTCCGGTAACGCACCATCAACTCCCCGTCGCTGGCAACTGGTTCGATGACCGTCAGGCCGTCGGCCCCCACCGCAGCCGCGAGCGCGCTTTCGACGGTTGCGTGGCGACTCAACCAACGCAGGTGAGACATCGTCGGGAGAATCATCTGCCAGGTTCCCTGCAGGACTTCGTCGATCCCGCGCCGCGGTGTCACCCAGGCGTGGCCCACCAGTTCATCGGGGTCGAGAACTATCTCAGGGTCATCGTCGATTGCCACGAGGTAGAACCGGGTGTCGAATCGGGTCGGCGCCCCCTCAGGCGTCACCCAACGGGAGACGAGTGTCATCCGCTCGAAACCGGGATCGATCCCCGAAGAGTGCCACCACTCCACCAATTGCTCCCCCCTGACCCGCGGTGAAGGGACCACGCCGGTGCTGGTTACCAGGAAACCTACCTCCTCTGCCGTTTCCCGGATCCCGGCCATCCGATGCTCGGAATCGTCAAAAGCGGAGAGGGAGGTGTAGTCGCAACTCTCGAGAGCACCTCCGGGAAATACCATCAGACCGCCAAAGAACCCCCTTGAGGGCCGCTGCACCATCAGGACTTCAATGCCTGACACCGGCGACGGCCGGATGACCAGGACTGTTGATGCTGGGCGAACCGGGACATCTGCCATCGCTTCATCCTATGAACGCTGGGATAGATGCCAAACTGCTGGTCGATGGACCAGAACCAGCTGCTGCGGGGGCTTCCCCAGGTCGATGCCCTCGCCTCATCGCTCGAAGGCCTGTTAGAGAGTGGTCCAGAGAGGGTGCAGATCGCCCGCGAAGCTGTCGAGGCCGCCCGCAGCCTGCTGCTAGAGGGGGACGAGGCCGACGTCGGGGCGATTGCCAGCATGATTGCAAGGTCAGCCCTTCTGCACCGACCGGTGCCATTCATCAACGCCACCGGGGTGATCCTGCACACCAACCTCGGCCGCGCCCCGCTATCGGAGCGTGCGACTGCCGCTGCCAGCACCACCGCTTCGGGATACTCCAACACCGAGCTCGATAGGGAGACCGGTGAGCGAGGCCGGCGCGGCGGCCGTACCCGCCATCTGCTCAAACTCCTGACCGGCGCAGAAGATGCAGTTGTGGTCAACAACAACGCAGCCGCGGTCTTGCTCACCCTTGCGGCGCTGGCGGCGGGGCGGTCGGTACCCGTATCCCGCGGGGAATTGATCGAGATCGGTGGCTCCTACCGGCTGCCCGAGGTGATGAATGCCAGCGGGGCGACGTTGGTTGAGGTGGGTACTACCAACCGGACCAGGGCCGGGGACTACGAGACAGCCTTGCAGACCCACGACTGCGGAATGGTGCTGAAGGTTCACAATGCCAACTACGAGATCACTGGTTTCGTCGAGGAGGTGGGTATCGGCGAGATCGCGGCGGTTTCACGGGGGATCCCTGTCGTGTACGACATCGGGTCCGGTCTGCTCGACGCAGAGATACCCTGGCTCGAGACCCCGCCTGCCTGGGTTGGGACCGAGCCGGGGGCGCGACAATCTCTGGAAGACGGAGCGGACCTTGTCCTCTTCAGTGGGGACAAAATGCTCGGAGGCCCTCAAGCCGGCATAATCGCGGGACGGGCGGACCTCGTAGAAAGGATGCGAAAACATCCTATCGCCAGGGCAGTGAGGGTCGATTCGGCTACCGACGCCGCCCTCGCCGCGACGCTCGAGTCGTACGCAGAGAATAACGCCGCGGAGATCCCATTCTGGAAAATGGCGACGGCGACTCTCGGTGAGTTGCAAACGAGGATCGAGTCGCTTCGATCGGCGGTCGGTGGTGAGATCGAGCCAGGTGAATCTCTGGTCGGTGCCGGCAGTGCGCCGGCAGCTCGAATCGAGTCTCCAACGTTGCGGATTGCAGGTCGACAGGACCGTTTCCTTGCCTTGGTGCAGCACGAAACGCCGGTGCTGGTCCGCCGCGACCGTGGTGACCTCGTTCTCGATCTGAGGACCGTCGACCCCGGAGGAGACGAGATCCTGGTTGCTGCCCTGCGCCAATGCCTCTCATAGGGACTGCCGGCCACGTCGACCACGGGAAGTCGACCCTCGTCCTGGCCCTGTCCGGACGCGACCCGGACCGATGGGCCGAAGAAAAGCGACGCGGGCTTACCATCGACCTCGGCTTCGCCTGGGCGGATATCGGTGGCGGGGTGGAGGTCTCTTTCGTAGATGTCCCCGGCCATGAGAGATACCTCAAGAACATGCTCGCCGGAGTGGATGCAATCGATATTGCGATCCTGGTCGTGGCCGCTAACGAGGGGTGGATGCCCCAGACCGAGGAGCACCTCGCCGTGCTCGATCTGCTCGGGGTGACCAGCGGAGTGGTGGCCCTGACCAAAGTGGACACTGTCGACGGACCCACCGCCGGCCTGGTTACCTCCGAAGTCGACGAAAAACTCGCCGGGACCTCTCTTGAAGGATCGGTGGTAGTCCCGGTTGCCGCACCGAGCGGCACCGGAATCAACCAGCTTCGGGCCGAACTGCTTCGCCTGTGCCGGGCGGTCTCGCTGCCCGAAGGCGAGCGCCCCCGACTCTGGGTCGACCGTTCATTCTCGGTGCCAGGAGCCGGAACTGTGGTGACCGGGTCACTCCTCGGCGGCGAATTGGCTGTCGGTGAAGAAGTGCGGGTCTACCCGGGCAGCCACACCGCCAGGATCAGGTCGCTGCAATCGCACGAAAAGGACGTCGACAGGGCCGTGCCAGGGACGAGGGTCGCGGTGTCACTGGTTGGGCTGGATGTCTCCGATGTCGCTCGGGGCGACATGGTCGCCAGAGTCGGGCAGTGGCGAATCGCCGACCGACTGGTGGTGTCGATGAGACCGGCGCGTTATGTCGAAGAGGTTTCCCCCCGCGGGGCGTATCAGATGCACATTGGAACGGCCACGTTGAACGCGAGGATCCTGAAGCTGACAGGAGACAGGGCCCTGATCTCGGTTGACAGGCAGGTGCCGACAGCGGCGGGAGACCGCTTCATTCTGCGCGACACCGGGCGGAGACGCGTCATCGCCGGTGGCGCGGTCCTCGATCCGTCCCCGTCACCGGCATCACTCACGGCGAGGCTGGAACCGGGCGTCTCTCCGGACACCAGTGCGGCGTGCCTACTCGACTTGAGGGGCATGGACCGCCTCGCCGACCTCGTCAATGACAGCGGCGGTGGGAGACCCGAAGCTGCGGTGATCGTCGGTGATCTCGTGGTCTCGTCATCGCGTCTGAAACAGCTGATGACCGCCGCCGAGCAGAAGGTACGCCTCGACCATGAGGAAAGGCCGCTGCGGGGTGGAGTTCCGATTGCGACTCTGGCCGGGGCGCTGGATGCCCCTCGATCCGTCGTCGAGAAGGCGATCCTTGAATCCACAATGCTGGAGGTCCGGGGTCCAGTCGTCGCCGTCAAAGACCATGAGGCTTCCCTCGACCCGGACGCGGCAAGGGTGTGGGACAGGGTCCGCGCGGTGTTGTCGACTGGTCTGGCTGTGCCGACAGTCGGGGAGCTAGAGGTCGAGAAAGAATTGCTCCACTTGCTGATTCGCCGCGGAGAACTGGTGCGGGTCAGTGACAATCTGGTCTACCTGCCCGATCAAATCGCCGCCATCATCAAAACGGCGGCAAATCTCGAAGCCCCCTTTGGGGTTGGAGAATTCAAAGACGCAATCGGGTTGTCGAGGAAGTACGCAGTTCCCATCCTCGAGTGGCTCGACGACCGCGGGTACACGGTCCGCCGTGGCGAAGGACGGTTTCCCGGACCCGGTTCAGGAAGCGGCGGTTAGCGTCTTTCGCTCGCCTTCGGTGAGCCCGCCCCAGATTCCGAACGGCTCACGGATATCGATCGCGTGCGACGAGCAGGGTTCCTGAACCGGGCACACGCCGCATATGGCTTTTGCTTTCAGCTCGCGCCGTTCTCGATCGTCCTTGCGCTCGAACGTGGATGGCGGGAAGAAGAGGTATGCATGATTCCCGCGGCACAAAGCTCTCAGGGTCCAGTCGTCCTTATGTGGCAATGGTTCCTCCCTAGCCTTTTTACTGCAACAACCGGCTCGAAGCTAATCGACTAAAGCGCAGGACACCAGGAAAAAACTGGAAGGTCCTTCTAAGCGCTTCCGGGAGGTCAGGTCACCGGCTCGACTTCTAGGAAGAGCCCGTCGACCCCCGACACCAAGATCGGGTCCCCTACCGACAGACCCGCCTCCCGGTGTGCGGTTGCCCTCCATCGTGATCCGTCGACCTCCACAATCCCCTCCGGATCGAAATCTGAGACGGCCACACCGGTTTTCCCGACAAGGCTCTCCCTGCCAATCGTCTGCGTCGACAGACGGCTCCGCTGCACCGTCGGCATCGCCAGCAGGAAGAAGAACAGGGCAGCGAGCACCGAGAGGAGGATGAGCCACCAACGAGGGTCGATCTGTCTGGAGCCGTCGACATAGAAGACCCCACCAACCTGGAGCGCGATCGCACCCAAGAAGGTGAGAAAGATCACGCCTCCCCTTTGGTACGCAGTGGTCAGGAGGATCCAACCGAGGATCGTGGCTGCGAGTGCAGCGGGACGAACCGGGAGGTTGACAATCCCCCATGACGCCAGCCACAGCGAAAGGGCGGCCACGCCTGCGGCCACACCGGGTCCTAGGGCATAGAACTCGAATGTCACCAGGGTCAGCCCAACGACCAGGAAGAAAAAGGCGGCCTCCGGTGTGGCGGCAAGCCGGAAGAAGCGGGTGATCAACCCCGGATTACGAAACGTGACAGTTCTCAGCGTCAGTCCTTCGGTCTCGACGCCTTCGAACTCGACGAGGGTTGAAACCACAACGTCGCCATCAGCCGTGGGCAGGCTCTGGCCGTCCAAACTCTGGAGGTATTGACGAATCGAAGGCTGGAGCTCAATCGAGGTTTCCTCGGCGAGTGCCTCGTCGTCCGAAGCACCGTCCCCACCCGCGATAACGGGATCGCGTCGTCCAATGAGGGTCCCCGGTGCGGCAGCCGCCACCGGCGCCCCATCGACCAGCCTGGCGACGCC
>JBGTNX010000045.1:0-93442 GCA_041742825.1 Acidimicrobiia bacterium
AGTTCTCCGACCTTGCCTTCGATTTCACTCTCGGCCAGCTCCGGCCGGTGAATCGTCATTAGTTCATAGTCGCGCATATGACCTCCTGTGGACATCCGTAACTTGGAAGGCCCCACCTACATGATGGAGCAGGGGTGTTGCACCCGACCGCGCGTGCGTCGAGGCACCGTTGAGTCTAACCGTCGCTGCCATGAATCCACATTCGGCTACGTTTCACACTGGATTTCGGGGGTGTGTACCGACACCCAGAAGGAGACTGCAAGGTGACTGCAGGAGGAAGCGGAGAGGTGGTCCACGACAACCCGACTGGCTGGGTGAAACGGCACATCGACGAGTACGTGGAGAGCAACGGGCGCAAAGGTCATCGGTGGAACGGTGTCGACACCCTCCTCGTGACGACGCGGGGACGGAAGTCGGGAAAGCTAAGGCGCACTGCCCTCATCTACGGGGCCGACGGAGCTTCTTATGTGGTGGTCGCCTCCCGCGGGGGGCACACCGATTCCATCCATCGTGGTATCTCAACCTGGTCGCCGACCCTGAAGTCCGGGTTCAGGTGGGGCCGGAGCACCATGACTGCCTCGCCCGAACCTCCTCAGGACCTGAGCGTTCACGTCTCTGGGAGATGATGAGTGAGACCTTTCCGCAGTACAGGCAGTATCAGATGAAGACCGATAGGGAGATCCCTGTGGGCGTCCTCGAACCGACTCAGTCGAAAGTCACTGTCTCTCCGACTGCGAAGTCGTAGCGGCCCAGTTCGGTCTCGAGTACCCGGAGCACCGGGCCCGGGGACGGATAAGAGGGGCACGGCTCGGCTCCGCAGGGGACCATTTCCAAGGTGCCAACAATTGTCCCTTCAGCGTCGATAAACCAGATGTCGAGGGGGATCAGGGTGTCCAGCATCGTGTAGGACACCGGCTCTTCGGAATCGTGAATGAACAACATGCCGTCCAAACCTCCGAGGTCAGAAGCCTGTCGCAGCCCCTGGGACCGCTCCTCCGTCGTGTCGGCGACCGCAACCACGAGTTGCTGGTTCCCGACCGCGACAGGGGCAACGTCGCCGTCGAAGAAAGGGCTCGCCGGGGTGGCACTCGAGTCAGGAGGTGCGGTCGCCAACGTGGTGACACCCGGTTCGCCAGCACAGGAGACGGCGAGCAGAACCGCCCCGGCCAGGAAGATCAGTCGGACGGCGAACCGCCCAGGAGCTCGGCTGCAACCTCTTCGGTGACGTGATAACTCTCGTCATCGCCAGGGAACGAGCCGGAGCCGACGTCGGAGACGAACCGCTCGAGTGCGGCGACTGCGTCGTCGGCGAGGCTGGCGTAGCTGCGAACGAACTTCGGATAGCTCCCGGAGCCGAGGCCGAGCACGTCGTGGAAAACAAGGACCTGACCGTCGGTGTGAGGTCCGGCGCCGATTCCGATCGTCGGGGCGTCGACCTCTTTGGTGATGATCTCACCGAGAACGTCGGGCACACCCTCGATCACGATGGAGAAGCATCCCGCCTCCGAGAGCGCCCGGGCATCGGCGATGAGGCTCCTCGCCACATCCACGACTTTGCCCTGCACCTTGAAACCGCCCATCCTGTGAACCGACTGCGGGGTGAGGCCGACGTGGCCCATCACCGGGATCTCAGCGTCGAGAATTGCCTCCACCATCGGAATCCGCTTCACGCCACCCTCGAGCTTGACCGCTTCGGCACCGCCTTCACGGACCAGGCGGCCGGCGTTGCGTACCGTCTCCTCCGTCGAGACGTGGAAACTGAGCCACGGCATATCGGTGACGACCAGCGCCGATGGCTTCGCCCGCTTCACCGCCCTGGTGTGCAGGATCATCTCGTCGATATCGACACCGAGCGTGTCATCCATCCCGTGGACGACATTTGCCACCGAGTCGCCGACGAGGATGATGTCGACGCCGGCGCGGTCTGCGATCACCGCAGATGGGTAGTCGTAAGCAGTGACCATCGAAATCTTGGGACCGCCCTTGCGGTCCTTGATCAGTGGGGCTGTGACCTTGTCTGGCATGGGTCAATGGTACCTCGGACTACGAGTTTGACCTCAGGCCAAAGGCGGCCTGCGCGTTGGCGCGGCCACCTTCGCCTTCCCTGCGCTGTGGTCAGCCCTTGGCGTTGATCAGTGCCATCAGATCGTCGAAGTCGTCGAGATCGAGCGACTGCGCTCCGTCGCTCAGCGCTTCTGCCGGGTTCGGGTGGATCTCCACCATCAGGCCATGGGCTCCCACCGCCTGACCGGCGAGAGCCAGGGGCACCACCAGGCTGCGGTCGCCTGCGGCGTGTGAGGGGTCGATGATCACCGGAAGGTGGGTCCGCTGCTTGAGAACCGGCACCGCCGCCACATCGAGGGTGTTGCGCGTCGATGTCTCGAAGGTGCGGATCCCCCGTTCGCACAAGAACACCTGCTGGTTCCCGGCGTCGAGGATGTACTCCGCAGCCTGCAACCACTCATCGAGCGATGCGCTCATCCCGCGCTTGAGCATCACCGGACGCGACGACCGGCCCGCCTCAGAGAGCAGTGTGAAGTTCTGCATGTTCCGGGCACCGATTTGCAGGATGTCGGCGGTTTCCGACATCCGTTCGACGTGTTCGGGTGCCATGACCTCGGTGACGATGGGCATGCCGTGGACACGCCCGGCCTCGACGAGCATGTCGAGCCCCTCGAATCCGAGTCCCTGGAAGCTGTAGGGCGAGGACCTCGGTTTGAAACAACCGCCGCGGAGGATGGTCGCACCGGCGGCTTTTGCCCCTGCGGCCGCCGCCATCACTTGTTCGAACGACTCGACCGCGCACGGGCCGGCGATTACAAAGAAATCGTCGCCGCCTATCTTCACCCCGCCGACGTCGATGATCGTGGTCTCGTCTTTTTGCGCCCTGCTCGCCAACCGGTAGCCCGAGTCCTTGACTGGAGAGGCGGTCGCCTTGGCCCCGGCCGGTTTCACCCTTGCCCGATCCACACTGGGTGTCAGATTGAGGTCCCTCTTCTGGGGACGAAGGTCCTGAGATGGGTAGCTTCCGAGCACACGGACGAACTTGGCACTCCGCCTCACCCCATCGAGGGCGAGTTGGACGTGCGGAGCGGAGACATTGCCATCGAAGTCGACATAGAACAGCTCCTCCCATGGGTTGTCGATTGTCGGCCGCGACTCGAGTTTCACCAGCGGAATGTCCTGTTCCTTGAACCGTGCGAGGACTTCCATAAGGGCTCCGGGGGCGTTTCCCACCGCGAGGACCAGCGAGGTCTTCGAGGGAATCTGCGGGTCGACGGAGATCGGCTCGCGCGCCACCACCAGGAACCTCGTGTAGTTTTCCTTGCGGTTGCCAATGGCCCGCTTCAGCACCTTTAGACCGAAGCGGCGCGCTGCCTCCTCACTGGCGATTGCGCCAATCGCCGGGTCGCCCAGAGACTTGATCCGCCGACCTGACATCGCGGTGTCGCCGAAGAAGACGACTTCGACGTCGGGGAGCTCAGCGAGGAAGTCGGAGCATTGGGTGACCGCCTGGGGATGGCCGTAGATGCTTTTGATCGTGTCCAGGGATGAGTCTTCGGTGCCCAGCAGGCAATGCTGCACGCGGTATTTGACCTCACCGATTACTGCGAGGCGGGAGTGGAGCAGGACGTCGTACACCTCGGCGATCCCCCCGGAGGTGGTGTTCTCCACCGGCAACATTGCGACATCGGCGCGACCCTGTTCCACCGCGCTCGCCACATCGGCGAAGCGGGTGCAGGCAAGGAGCGAGATCTCCACCGGCTTGTCCCGGAAGAACTGTTCGGCGGCAAGCTGGCTGTATGAGCCTTCGATGCCCTGCAACGCCACAACTGCGGTCGGCGCGCCTCCATTGAGTAGGCCCTGGAAGTGGTCGTGCTGCAAGCTGACCGAATCGGCGATTATCTGCTCCCAGATCCGGACGACCAGACCGGGGTCGAGGTCATGGTCCCTGGCGGCCTCGATCCTCTTGGTCAGAAGCGAGTTTTCCCGATCCTCGTCCCGGAACGGGCGTTTGGTTCGCTGCTTTTCGCTGGCGATTGCTGACGAAACCCGCCGCCGTTCGGCAAGCAGGGCCAGAATCTGGTCGTCGATACCATCGACGCTGACTCGCAAGCTGTCGATAGGTAGATCGACAGGCTCTCTCTCTTTTGGTTCTTCCATGGGTAACTCCGAACACGTTTGGTGAGTGGGTGGTGGACTGAAATGGGTGCGGCGGGGGGTGGGGTGTATACGGCGTCAGACGCCGAAATAGCCGCGGAAAAACGTTGCCGAGAGAGCCGGCCGGAAGGCAACGATGCGCAACGCTATGTCCACGGCGTTGATTGTCCACTCTTTCTTCCTCTACGTCAACTCCGGATATCGGGTTCCCGACCCGCCCACCGACGAGGGTTGTCCACCGGTTTCGCTGATGCCCCGCTCCGCGCTTTACGCTGCACCGGCACGATCGGAAGAACCACTGGGCACCAACAACGCAATCATTCACGGAACCGGCCTGATGGGAGCATCAATCGGGCTCGGCCTCAGCGCGGCCGGCTGGGATGTGTCCGGCTGGGATCCCGACCCCGCGGCGACGCTGGTGGCCCGGAAGAAGGGAGCCATCTCCGCGATCCTGTCAGGACCTGACGAAGGTATCGGCCGGGCCGATCTCCTGGTGCTCGCCGGCCCGCCGGCAGCGACCGTCGAGGCTCTCGCCACGATCGATACCCCATCTCTCGTTACCGACATATCGAGCGTGAAGTCCCCGATCGTCGACGCGGCCCGGCGCCTCGAGCGGTTTGTCCCAGGCCACCCCATGGCAGGCAACGCCAGCACCGGCCCCGACCACGCGTCCGCTCATCTTTTCAAGGGGGCGACCTGGGTCCTGTGCGACGACCTCGCCAACAGCGGTGACATCGACCGGATGAAAGAGATAGTCACAGCCCTCGGTGCCAACCCGGTGGTCATGGACGCGGCCTCCCACGATGAGCGGGTCGCCCTTGTCTCTCACCTCCCCCGGCTCCTCGCCTCGATTCTCATCCAGATGGCGAAAGACAATCCCGGTGCTGCGGAGCTGAGTGCGGGGAGTTTCCGTGACCTGACCCGTGTTGCCGGCTCCGACCCGGATTGGTGGAGCGACATCCTCATCGCGAACAAAGGCGCAATGGATCGGACCATCGATCAGATGCAGCGGCAGTTGGCCCGCTGGCGGGATGAGATTGCAGGCGAAGACGCAAACGCGATGCAGGGCCATCTGGCCGCTACCGCCGCGGTTCGCTCTGGTCTGGGATCCCCGATCGCGGCGGTGAGAGTCATTCTCTTCGACAAACCCGGAGAAATCGGCTTGGTGGGCCGCTCGCTGGAGCGGAGCGGGGTCGACCTCCGCGACCTCCATATCCGGCACGGGGAGTACGGGGGTGGTGGGGTCCTCACCCTCTCCGTCAGTGAGGCGGAAGCCGGCTCTCTCAAAGCGGCGCTTGTCGAAGACGGATTCGAGATCGAGGGCTGATCAGGTCCGGCTGAGCTGGCGCACCCATTCGATGTCGGCGGTGTGCTCCGCCGCCCGTCCCGGGGTTTCCACAACCACGGGAGCGTTGGCGGCGAGGATCGTCATGCCGAGCAGATCGACTGGAATCTTGCCGGCGCCGAGATTCTCATGCCGGTCACGGCGGGAGTCGAAGGGGTCCTTGGAGTCATTGGCATGGACGAGGTCGATCTTGCCAGTGAACGAGACAATCCGCTCCACCAACTCATCGAACGGCTCACCGCCGGCCCATGAGTGACAGGTGTCGAGCACGAAGCCGACGCCGAATTCCCCGATTTCGTCCCACAGCTTGCCGATCCAATCCACACGTCTCGCTGCCGCCTTGTCCCCGCCCGCAGTGTTCTCGATGAGGATCTTCATCTCGGTGTCGGTTGCCTCGAGGGCCTTACGCCACCGATCGATTCCCTCCTCCTGAGGCCCGTCTCCGGTCACGTGGCCGCCGTGGACCACAACCGCGGCAGCTCCGATCTCAGTCGCAGCATCACAGGTGTCCTGGAGGATCTTGCGGCTCGGGATCCGCACCCTGTTGTTGTCGGCGCAGACGTTGATCAGATATGGGGAGTGGACGTAGATGGGAAGATCGCAGGCAGCGAGAGCAGCGGCGTCGGCGCGCGGAGCCGGCTTCTTCCAGCCCTGAGGGTCGGAGAGGAATATCTGCACCAGGTCGGCATTCCGGTCTGCAGCCTCCTGCAGCGGGTCGGCGCCGGGCACGTGGGCGCCGACAATCATTGCCCTTCCCAGATTGAAGTGACACGGTGCTGTCGCTCCGACGCCGCAGCCGCTACCGCGTAGTCACCGATCTGTTTCGCCACGACTTCAGGCGCGGTCGGCCAATCTTCGGCGAGAACACCCAGAACTCGCTGGTCGAGCCACCGCGCCCCCCAGGGATGGGCCGGAAGTTCGCCGCGTGTAACCAGCTTTATTGCAAGTAGGGGAAGGACATCTTCCTCGTCGTCGATCTCGCCGCCATCGATATCTTTGATCTGTTCCCAGGGGATCAGGTCAGGTCGACGGAACGGACCCCTGAGTTTCAGCGCCAGCCCTTCGCTCCGTGCCTCGACCACCTTGGTCGGGATGAAGAGCTCCTTCAGGGCCCAGGCAATCAGGATGGCCGCGAAAATTGTGATTGCCCACGCCCAGATCACATCGCGCGGCTCGTAGATCTGGGTGTCTTCGGGGCGGAACAGCAACTCGCGCAAGGTATTGGTGAGCCGGCGGTTGGTGAGAACATCGAGACCCACCACAAGGAGCGGGATAGCCCCGATTGCCATCCACCAGAGCCGCCACCCGGAGCGCTTCACGTCGACGGGATTCACAAGCCCACTCCCAGGTCAGCCTGTGTCACGACGGAGACAAATGGAATCCCCCTGCCCTGGAATCGCTCTGCGGCGAGTCCGCCGGACCTGTCGACAAGAGCCACCGCCTGGACGACGACGAGTCCCGCCTCGATTGCCACGTCAGTTGCCTCACCCGCCGCCGAGCCGGTGGTTGTGGTGTCTTCGATCAAAGCCACCTGCATCCCGGCTTCGACCGGCCCGACCAGCCTGTCACCGATACCATGGTCTTTGGCTTCTTTTCGTATCGAGTATGCGACGAGGGGGATTCCCCGCGATGCGGCAACCATCGCCGTCGCCAGGGCAACTGGGTCGGCCCCCATTGTCATCCCCCCCACCGCTTCGACTTCAGGGTCGAGAACTTCGAGTATCGCCTCACCCACCAGCAGGGCACCGGCGCCCGAGAAGGTCGTCTGGCGGGCGTCCAGATACCAATCCGCCTCCTCCCCTGACCGCAGCGTAAACGGACCATCGGTGCGCAGGGCATGGGCAACCAGGTGTTCGATGAGGGAGTCGCGGGTCACCAGGGCATGGTACCGCGTCCCTGTCGTCCGCTTGTGGCTGTTCCCCCAGAGACGGAGTCGAATCGGGGAAAGTCGCTGCCCGCCCTCGGAGGCGGGGAGGTAAGGGGGGCTGAGACTCGCCAAGTTGAGACCTATCGCGTCCACGGCGGTTCGGTACACCGTTGGTGGGAACGCCCCACCCTCCCCGGCTCCTTCGTCGCCGGTACTCCCTCCGTAAAGGGAGGGAGAGATGAATCCGCTGCCGGTACTCCCTCCATGCGACTTCGTCTTTGGGGAGAGAGATGCGGCTTCGTTCGGGGGGAGAGACGCGAGCGGAGCGGACCCGCCACAGGGGTAACCTCGGTTTATGGACTTGATACTCATCCGCCACGGACAGCCGGACTGGACTCCCGATAGCATCGCCCGGAACGATCCGTTTCTCACCGAGTTGGGCATCGAGCAGGCCCAACGGGTGGCCCACCGGGTTGCGGCACTCGAACGGGTCGATGAGGTTTGGGTTTCGACGATGAATCGCGCCCGGCAGACCGCTGAGCCGATCTATGCAGAGCTGGGCATGGAAGTCGAGTCGTACGACTTCCTCCAGGAGATCAACAACCCCCCGTCATGGGAGGGGGCACCGGCCGATCGCATCGACAAACTGCTCAGTGAGGCCAACCTCCGCTCGATCGACGAGATGTGGGATGGGTTGCCCGATGGTGAGAGCTTCCGCGACTTCCACAAGCGTGTGGTCGGAGGGCTCGACGAGACGCTGGCAGCCCACGGCATTGCGCCGATGACCGACGAGCACCGACACCTCTGGACGGTTGACGACCCCGACAAGCGGGTGATCATCGTCTCCCACGCCGGGACCAACGCCGTGGTCCTCGGACATCTCCTCGGCCTGGAGCCGGTTCCCTGGGAGTGGGAGCGATTCCGCCAGCCGCACACCGGCATCTCGCGCCTCACCATGTCGAGGATCTCAACAGGGTGGACTTTCTCCCTGCGTATGCTCGGCGACGTGACCCACCTCCACCCGGGGATGATCACCGTCTGACCGACCGTACAAGTAGGTCTCCTCAACACGAATACATCCTCGGCGACATAATGATCGCGTCGTAGATCTGGAGAATTCGTGACTGTTGCAGCGTCCCGGTTTGGTATTGAAGGCGCCGGAGTCATCAGATGGAAGAGACCCCGACTTTCCCGCCTGGTTCTTTTCGTCGGTCTCATCGTGATGGGTCCATACGCAGCTTCGACATTTCTCGACCTCTCCATCCCCGCCCCAACCGGCGAGTACGCCGTGGGCCGGGAGAGCTGGATCTGGGTGGATCAGTCGAGGCCCGAAAGCCACACTCCGGATCCTCACGACGTGAGGTCTGTTCCTGTGCGCGCCTGGTATCCCGCCCAAGCGGGCACAGGTCAACCAGCCCGCTACGTCGAGGACCTCGCCGTCATCGAGGCCGGTTTGAACGAGAGCGGGGAGGTCGGCTGGCTGGAGACACTCGGGCTGAGAGCGGTCCGAACTCACGCTCTCCAGGGCGCTGCGGTGGCGGAGAGCGATGAAGGTTTCCCCGTGCTCCTACTTTCACCCGGCAACGCCACCAATGTCGGCTTCTACAGCGCCATCGCCGAAGACCTGGCGTCCCGGGGATACGTCGTCATCGGCATCGACCACGCGTTCCAGGTGGCTGCGGTCCGAACCGAGGACGGGACGGTGGCCGTCTACGACCAAACGATGGATACGGGCGGGCCTGACGCGGTCGGGCCGAAGATCGAGGAGCGGGTCGCTGACATGGCGTTTGTCCTGGAGCAGCTCCGCGATGGAACGGGTGGCATCGAGTTCCTCGCTCCCGACCTCGACCTGACCATGATTGGGGTTCTCGGACACTCAAACGGCGGTATATCGGCCGCCGAGATGTGTCGAACTGACGCCACCATCACCGCGTGTATCAACGTCGACGGCCAGGCAGCGGGCGGTCCTTTCGGATACGAGCAAGATGCGGTCGCCCCCGATCAGCCTTTTATGTTCCTTACCAAAGAAGCTTCAATCCACGAGGAACTCCACAGCCGATTCGAATCCGCAGGGGCCGGAGCGGTGAGAGCAGTGGTGCCGGGAGCCGAGCATGGCGACTTCACCGACGGCGGAATGCTGGAGCCGGACATCAACCCCTTCGCAAACACCGCCCGGTCCGTTTTGGTCTCCTCACGTGCTCTGGTGGGTGCGTTCTTCGACCAGTGGCTGCGGGAGCCACGCACACAGCCATTTTCCGGCCTTGACGTCGAGAGCGATGTCTACATCAACGTATACCCGCTCGAAGGCTACCCCCCGATTCCGGCCATTTCGCCTTGACCTCTTTCCGCAGAGTCGCGCACGGCTCGCTTCCAACAGATCCCGCGGTCACTACGTTTCGACGCACGATGAGGCTGGGTCGACCTACTCCTCGACGTAGCGGGGGTAGGTTTGCTTGGCTCCGTCTGCTGCAGCTGGATCGATGCCGAGGGTGATCACCGGGTTGGCGTCGTCGGTTACTGCGAGGACGTTTCCGTTTGGGTCGATCACCCAACCACTGCCGCCGAAGCTGACTCCGTTGTTCGAGCCGGTGCGGTTCGACGAGAGGGAGTAGGCGCCGGACATGATGGCCGCGGCCCGGCCGGCGACTATCCACTTGTCCGCGGTCTGCAGTTCGGTGACCCTGGGCGTGAGGAGCAGGCGCACGCCCTGGCGGGCGTACTCTCTTGCCCGCTCTGTGAACCACAACTCGGTGCAGAGCAAGAAACCCGCCGAATGACCGCCCACCGACGACCGCTCGAACGTGCCGCCACCGCGGCGGTACCAGCTTGCTTCCCAGAATCCGGGCTCCTCCGGCAGGTAGTACTTCTCGTGTCCGAACTCCACGTTGCCGTCGGTCCAGGTGAACGCCCGATTCCGGCGCACGTCGTGGCCCATCGGTGCCGAGCCCACCACGGTTCCCCCTCCCAGTTCACCGAGACGGCCGATCCAGCCCTCGTGGGCCAGCACCGCTTCGTCCCAGACTGCCTGGTCGAAATGGTGGGTCCAGGCCACCCAGGGGTAGAACGGAAGCTCGGGGAGGACCACAAGGTCACTTCCGGCCGCTGCTCCACAGAGGTTTTCCCATGCCGCCTCGAACTCTTCGGGCAGGTCGGGAAGCTGGCAAACGGTGACTCTCACTTTCCGTACCTCCGATTCCGGCTGGCGAAGTCACGGAGCGCCCGGAGAAAGTCGACCCGGCGGAATGCGGGCCAGTTGACATCGACGAAGACGAATTCGGAGTAAGCGGACTGCCAGAGCAGAAAGCCCGACAGACGCGACTCACCCGATGTCCTGATCAGGAGGTCGGGGTCGGGAACGTCAGCCGAGTACATGTGGCTGGCCAACGACTCTGCGTCGATCCTGGCCGCAACCTCGGCGGGGTCGACGGTTTCGGTGAGAATCTTCTCGACGAGCTCCCGTGCCGCATCCACTATCTCCTGGCGGCCTCCATAACCCATGGCGATGCTGAGCCGGCGCTTTCCCGAGGGCTGTGCCTCCTCAGCTGCCTTGGCGGCGGCCACAAGCCGGTCCGGCAACAAATCGAGGCTGCCGATGAAGCGGAGCCCGGTGTCGAAAGACGCACACAGCACCGGCAGCCTCTCGAACAGCTCGACGAGGACGTCGAAGTAGGGCTCGAGCTCGTCGGCCGGCCGGGAGAGATTCTCCCTGGAGAGCACCCATGCGGTAACCGCCGGGATCTCCAGCTCATTGGCCCACCCCAGGAAGTCCTCGAAGCGTGACATACCCACCCGGTAGGAGTCGGTGTAGCTGGCCAGCCCTGACTCGCGAGCGTGGCGGCGGTGCCCGTCGAGGACGATCCCGATGTGCTGGGGCAGCCGGGCACGGTCGAGGTCCTTGAGGAGATTGCGCTCGTAGAGCCGGTAGAGGATTCCCAGTGCCATTTGCAAAATGCTAACCCGCCTCAGGCGGCGCACCGGCGAGAACCGGCGGAGTGAAAGCCCCCGGGACTGGGTAGCCTGAGCACGTGGATCGCATCACTTTGGGCAGGATGCAGAATCCGATCCGTGGATTTCTCCACGGCGGTGCCGCAGTAGCCAGCCTCATCGGACTGATCGTCCTCGTCATCAGCACGTGGGACATCGCAAACGCGCGGCTCGGAGCGCTGGTCTTCGGCCTGTCATTGATCCTCATGTACACAACATCTTCGCTCTATCACTCCATCCCCTGGAGCGGGGTGTGGAAACTGCGGATGCAGCGTCTCGACCACTCCATGATCTTCCTGGTGGTCGCCGGAACCTTCACGCCGGTCGCAATCGCCAGCCTCGAAGGAACCAACCTCGCAATTGCACTGGGTTCGGTCTGGGGTCTCGCCACTCTTGGCATCGTGCTCAAGACGTTGCTCCCCCGGACCTCTACCTGGCTATCGGTGACAATCCAGCTGGCAATGGGATGGTCGGCTGTGTTCTGGGGCCCGGAGTTCTACCGCCAACTGGGGACGGGGGCAGTAATCCTCCTGGCACTGGGAGGGCTCTGCTACACGGTCGGAGTTGTCGTGTTTCTATCGAAACGGCCGAAGATGTTCCCCCGGATTTTCTCCTACCACGAGCTGTTCCACGTTCTCGTCGTGACGGCAAGCGCCCTCCACTTCGTGGCGATTCTCCTCTACGCGATCCCAGGCACGGCCTAACGGCCTAGCTCGTCGCTGAGAGTTCCGAAGTCTCGGCGCACAGGGCTTCGACGGCTTCGATGTCGACAGGGACCGAAGCAGTCAAATTGTCCGCACCGTCACTGGTGATGATCACGTCGTCTTCGATCCGGATGCCGATGCCGAGGAACTCCTCGGGGACCGAATGGGTGATCTTCTCCGCCGCGTCCTTGGCTTCCTGCTCTTTCACCATTGCCGCCGACCTACCTTCGAGTAGCCTCCGCTGCACCCACTCGTCGCTGTCGTACTCGAGCATCGTCAGTTCGATCTCGGCCTTGCCCGGGGCGATATAGAGCCCGGGCTCGACCGTGAACGTCATCCCCTCCTGGAGCGGCCGGGGTTTGCCGTCGCTCCGGTACGCCCCGCGGTCGTGGACATCCATCCCCAGCCAGTGACCGGTGCCATGGAAGTAGAACTGGTTGTAGTGATGCATCGCAAGCGATTCTTCGACCGACCTGGGGAGAAGCCCGAGCTCGACCATCCCTTCGGTGAGGATGCGTGTGGCGCGGTCGTGGATCCCCCGCATCGAGGCTCCCGGGGCGGACATCGCCACCCCTTCCTTCTCCGCGGCAAGAACCACGTCGTAGATTGCCTTCTGGGCGGCAGTGAACTTGCCGTTAGCGGGGAAAGTCCTCGTAATGTCGGCCGAATACCCGTCGACTTCGGCGGCAGCATCGATCAGGATCAGGTCTCCATCGGCGATCAGTGCATCGTTCTCGACGTAGTGGAGGATGCAGGCGTTCGCGCCCGAGGCGACAATCGACCCGTAGCCGTTGCGACGCGAACCGGCCATCCGCCACCTGAGTTCCATCGCCGCCTGCACCTGGTATTCATACAGGCCGGGCCTGGCGAATCGCATCGCTTCCCGATGACCGGCCGCGGAGAGATCGCAGGCAGCCTTCATGCTCTCGTACTCCTCGGCGGTCTTGATCAGGCGCATCTCCCCGATCAGCACCGAGACGTCGCGGATTGCTGAGGGAACCGAGCCGCCGTAACGCTCGCGGTGGCTTCTGGCTTTGGTGATGATCGACGTGACCCGGCCGTCCTGATTGGCGTTTCCGCTCTGGTACCAGAGGACCTCTCGTCCGATCATCAGTCGGGTGAGCACCGAGTCGAGCTCTTCGATGGGATAGGCGTTGTCGGCAGCATGTGTGCTCTTGGCCCCGTCGACACCGGCGCGAAATCCGTTCCAGGCTTCCATCTCAGGGTCGCGGGGGCGAACAAAGAGGGTGTAGTCGCCTTCGGAGTGCCCCGGGGTCAGGACTGCAACCGCATCCGGCTCGGTAAAACCGGTGAGATAGAAGAAGTTGGAGTCCTGTCTGAAGTCGTGGGGGACATCGTCGTTGCGGATCTGTTCGACGCTGGCAGGGACGACGGCTATACCGTCCTCGCCGATCGAGGCACTGAGTCGGCTGCGGCGAGATTCAAAGCGGTCTGACATTGCGACGAGACTAACCCTGCGAAGCGACCTAAGGTCCCGGTTTACGCGGGCTACTCACCGACCAATTCGAGGTCGACGATGATCGGAAAGTGATCGGAGCCGAGCGACGGGCCGAGTTGGCGGAGGCGAACCATCAGCGCCTCGCTGTGGACCAGGTGATCGATGGGCACCCGGAACAGCGGATTGGATGAAGCCGCAAACGAGGGCTGGACTCCGAAACCGATCTGGGAGTTGCGGAGCCCTCCCTGTTCCAGGAGATGCCGGAACGGCCACGACCAGGGTGTCGCGTTCAGGTCGCCGACGACCATGTACGGGCCAGACTGATTTGATGCCCAATTCCCGGCGAAGGCGAGTTGAGCGTCACGCAGGTTTGCACGCTCGGCATCGGTCGGCGCGAGAGGATGGCTGGCGAGGATCCTCACGGGGACATCCCATCCAGCAACGGTCGTGGTTATCTCCACTGCTCGGGGGTCGGTCTCGGAAAAACCGAACGTGAGAACTCCAGAACTATTGCGGGTCATCACCAGGGTGCCGAAAATGAGATCTTCCGAGCGCGACTTGGTGACCTCGTAGCCGAGATCGGACGATTCCATAGCCGTCTCCCAGGGCAGACTCGCCTCGTGGAGGACAACCACGTCGGGCTCGGTCTCCCGAATGAACTCGACAACTTCTCTATAACGATCGTTCGCTGAAAGCAGGTTGAACGACATCACGCGGATCGTCGGGGCGCCGGCATTGGAGTCCCCGGGAGATCCCAAGTAGAGAGGGGCGACTACAGCCAGGTTGATGCCCGCGATGAACAGAATCCCGACCGCCCAGCGGCGATAGCGGGAGAAGGCAAGGACCCCTCCCATGGCAAGCAGCACCACGAGAAACTGCACCCTGAAATTGGCCAGGACATCGAGCCACCAGACATACCTGCCAAGAAACGCAGCAATGCTGGCAAGAGCGAGTGCGGCGGCGGGTATCAGGATCAGGATCATCGAATCAGCCAGCGTAGAGGCCGCCGGCCGATCCGGCTCATTGCAGACCCGAAACGACTCCGACCTCGCATCGGTCCCAAGTCCGAGTCACATGGCCGCAGCTGCTAGTCGCCGTTTCCCTTGTGGACGTGGGAGCGATGGCCGTCGCCATCGAATCCCAGTCCGGAGAGTGCCGACCGTCACTTTCCTGACGAACCGGGGATCCCCTGCTCTTTCGCCCATTCGGTGGCGATCTCGAATGCCTCGTCCTTGGAGTACGGCCCGTCGTTGATTCGCTTCTCGAGCAGGATGGTCATGATCTCCCCCACTCGAGGGCCCGGACCGATGCCGAGCATCTCCATGATCTCGTTGCCGTTGACCGGTGGTCGCAGCCTCGATAGCTCCTCGCGTTGGCTCAGGTCTGCGATCCGCTCCTCGAGATCGTCGATACGCCTCTGGATCGCCCGCTCCCGCTTTTCGTTTGCCGTGGTCACGTCGCATCTCACCAGCTCGTTGAGCCGGTCGACGAGTTCACCCGCGTCGCGCACGTAACGCCGGACCGCGGAGTCGGTCCAGCCCATGTCGAGTGTGTGCGGTCGGAGATGGAGGTAAACGAGCTGGGATACGTCGTCAACGATCGAGTTCGGGTATTTGAGGGCCCGCAACCGCTTCCGGGTCATTCGAGCCCCGACCACTTCGTGGTGATGGAATGACACGCCGCCAGGACCGAACTCCCGGGTGGCCGGTTTACCGATGTCGTGGAACAGGGCAGCCAAACGCAAGACCAGGTCGGGAGAAGCTTTGTCGACGACGGCAAATGTGTGCCCCAGAACGTCCTTATGGCGGTGATGGGGATCCTGTTCCATGGCCAGCGCAGGCAGTTCGGGGATGAAGTGCGCGGCAAGGCCGGCTTGGACCAGGGCGAGCAGCGCGTCGCCCGGGACCTCAGCGAGGAGGAGCTTCGACAGCTCGTCGCGAATCCGCTCCGCCGACACGATCTCGAGCCGGTCGCCCATTCCGCGGACAGCGCGGAGACTCTCTTCCTCCGGGGTGAATCCGAGAGTCGCCTGGAACCTGAACAGCCTGAGCATGCGCAGAGGATCGTCTGAGAAGCTCACCTCAGGGTCCATCGGCGTCCGCAAAACCTGAAGCCCGAGGTCGGTCAGCCCACCGCAGGGATCGACCACCTCGACCGAAGGGAGGCGGACTGCGATCGCATTCACTGTGAAGTCGCGCCGCTGCAGGTCGGCTTCGACCTGGTCCGAGTAGGTCACGTTTGGTTTGCGGGAGTCGTCTCGATAGATCTCGTCGCGGAAAGTTGTGATCTCTATCGATGTCCCGTCCTTGATGGCGGCGATTGTCCCGAATGCTTCCCCGACCTTGTAAACGCTGTCGGCCCAGTCGCCAACGATCCTGCTGATGTCGTCGGGTCGGGCGTTGGTAGTGAAATCGAGGTCCCGGCGGTCGTCTCCTACCGGGCGGGCGAGGAAAGCATCGCGCACAGACCCGCCAACCATGTAGAGCTCATACCCGGCCGATTCGAAGAGGCCCGACAGCTGTGCGGGCACGCCGTCAGCCTCGACGAGAAATTGGAGCCGTTCCGGGATCACCAGACCAGGTTATCTAGAAACGCCGCCGACCCCTGACCCAGCGGGGGCAAGTGGTGTGTCGGCTAGATCTCGATGCCGGCTTCGTTCGCCTTTGCGCGGAGCTCGTGGACGTTGCGCACGTAGGGAAGTGCGACCGGAACCGAGACGGTCCGGTTCATCACCAGGCCAAGCACGGACTGGTCGAAGGTCTGCATCCCGAAGTAGCCGCTCTCCTTGATGATTTCGACAAGGCTTCCCGGGTCATTTGGATTGAGGATCCATTCCTGGACCCGCTCATTATTGGTCATGACCTCACACGCCAGCACGTGGCCTGAATCGACCGTGTCGACCATCCTCTGGCTGAGAATTGCACTCAGTTGAGCAGCGAGCTGCGACCTCACGATCCCCTGCTGGGCATCGGGAAACAGCGATACGATCCTGTGCACGGTGTCGGCGGGGTCTGTGGTACGCATCGAGCTGATCACCAGGTGCCCGGTCTCCGCGGCGGTGATCGCTGCCCGCGCAGATTCGACGTCTTCGATCTCGCTGAGCATCAGCACATCGGTGTCGTGGCGCAATGCGCTCCTGATCGCAGCCGCCGGGTCGAGGGTGTCGACCCCGACCTCCCGCTGAACGACCACAGATCGCTTGTCGGGGTGGAGAAACTCGATCGGATCTTCGATGGTCATGATCGCACAGGCACGGTTGGAGTTGATCCAGTCGATCATCGAAGCCATCGTTGTCGACTTGCCCGAACCGGAGGGCCCGGTGACGAGAACCAGACCGGAATTACTGCTCACCAGTTTCTCGACCACCTTGGGGACACCGAGTTCAATGAAGGATTTCGACCCGGGTACCACGCGGCGAAGCACCAACGAGACCGAGCCACGCTGGCGGAAAGCGCTGGCGCGGAAACGGCCGAGATCATGCCGTCCATAGGCGAAGTCGGCAGTGCCGAACTCTTTGAAATCGGAAGCGGCGCGGGAGGTGAAGATTGCCTCTGCATAGGCCTTGGTGTCTGCGGGCGTTAGCTTCTCGAGGCCATTGAGCCTTGTCAGCTCGCCGTCCACCCGGGTTACGGGTGCAGAACCCACCTTGAGGTGAATGTCCGACGCACCGGCATCAACCGCTTGCTGTAGCAACTCATCGATATTGATTGACATTGACCCTTCCGATCAGAAATCCGGTACCAGTTATCGGCGGGATCCACCAAAAAGTTGAGGAGTTGAGATCGTCAGACCGGAAAGTGCCTCGCGGCGATATTCCTGACCCTGTCCAGGCTTTCGAGAGCACCGGTCGGTGAGGTGAAGGGAGGGCCAGGCTCGAAACGCCCGGCGAGACCGTCAACCGTTGCCCGCGCCGATTCCCGGAGAGCGTCGAGGTCGTAACCTCCCTCGAGCACGGCGACGATTCGGGAGGCGGGGAACTCCCTGGTCAGTTCACCCGCGATCCAGCCATAGTCGTCGGCGACGAGGCGGAGCCCGGCGAGATGGTCGAGGTGGTGAGCGTCATATCCGGCACTGATCAGAACCCAGTCAGGCTCGAAGCGCTCCACTGCAGGGAGAACCAGCGTTCTCCAGGCCTCCCGATAGACGTCGCCGGCAGTGCCTGCGATCAGCGGAATGTTGAGGATCGTACCCGGGGAGGGTGCGCGATCCAGGGCCGACGGATCTCCCTCGAATGGATAGAAGGGACTCTGGTGGAGGCTGACATAGAGCACGTCGGAGTCGTGGCCCACCATGGCCTCGGTCCCGTTGCCGTGATGGACATCCCAGTCGAGGATGGCGACACGCTGTCCTCTGCTCCGGAGCCACCCCGTCGCGACAACCACGTTGTTGAAGATGCAAAAACCCATGGCCCGGTCACGAAGGGCGTGATGACCGGGGGGCCTAGCCACAACAAAGCCGGTTGCGTCGGTCCTCCCCTCGACTTCTTCGACGGTAGCGATCACTCCCCCCGCCGACCTCAGGGCCGCTTCCCACGATTCTTCCGAGACGATTGTGTCCATGTCGAGGGCGCCCCCTCCCATCGAACAGAACGCCTCGATCATCTCGATGTATTTGCTGTCGTGGACCCTCTGCAGGTCTTTGCGGGAGACTTCAGGAGACTCGATGGTGTGGATGTCGAGCGTCGAGGCCTCGAGACCTGCGATCACCGCCGGGATGCGATGGGGGGACTCTGGATGGTTGCGACTTGTGTCATGGGCCAGCGCCGCAGGATGGCTGGCAACTATCAGCTGCATCTTCATACTCTCCCACAAGTGCCGCCAGCAATACAGATAGAAGGCAGTTGGCCGGGTGAGGTCGTCCTTCGCCGGGGATGGGCACGCGGGACGGCAAGGCAATGGAATCCCCTGATGAATGCAGGTTCACTTCGCCTGCTCCGGGGCAACTCGGGCTTTCTGGCAGAAGCCACCGAATGGGTCGCCCGGGCTGCAGGCGGGCAGGTTCTCTCCCCCGCGCTCTACCCGTCGGCGGTCCGGATCTGGGAGCGGTCGGGGTATCAAGAGTTGCTCCGCCTCAACGTGATGGAGAAGGCGGTCCGACCGATTCTCTCGCAGACCCCGGGTTCGATCACCACCACGAGCGAGCCGGACTTTTCTGCCCTCGAGGCGGTAGACCGCACCGCCTTCGACCGTTTCTGGCATATGGGTGCGGGAGGGCTCGATGAGGCGTTCCGGGCAACACCTCGTTCGGTTGTGGTCGAAGCGCGCCAGGACGGCAACCTCGTCGGATATGCGATGATCGGCAGCCAGGCAGGCTCTTGTTTCGTGCAAAGAGTGGCGGTAGATCCATCCAGCCGAGGACAGGGACTGGGCTCGGCGATGATGAGCCGCTCCGAAGACTGGGCCCAGCGGGCGGGTGCGTTGACGATGATCCTGAATGTGCGCCCCGACAATGAACAGGCGCGCAATCTCTACAAGCGCCACGGTTTCCTCGACACGGTCGCCCGGTTGCACGTGCTCAGCTTCCCGGCCGATAGCCTCCACTAATGCCTGCCGCTATCCCGGACCGCTATCACCTCGACCTACGGCTCGGACGCGATGGAGACATCGAGGAGTGGCTGGCATCGGACACCTCGCTCGACCGCCCCATTTTGATCCGGTCCCTCGGACCCGAGGCCGGCGAGGAACGCAGGACCCAGTTCGTGGCCACGGTTTCTTCAGCCGCCAAGGCGCATCATCCCCACCTCTCCAAAGTCTTCGTCGTCGAAGAGGTGAAGGGCGGCGCCTACGCAGTCAGCGAGTGGACCGGTGGTGCCACCATGGCCGATCGGGTCAGCGCGGAGTCGGGCATCGAATTGGAGGAGTTCCTCCCGAATGCAACCGGGCTCGCAGGCGCCCTGGCCGCCCTGCATGAGACCGGGGTGACCCACGGTTCGATCGACCTCTCCGCAATCACCTACTCCGAGGCCCACCCGGCGAAGCTCGGGGCCTTCGGCCGTCCGTTCACAGGCGACAAAGAGTCAGACGTCCGCGCCCTCGCCGCGGCGCTCGAGTCAGCACTGACCGGCGAACCGCCGGGGGGTCCGCCCCCATCAGAGTCGATCGACGGGATATCGCCGATGATCGACAGGATTCTCCGCGCCGGCCAGAACGGCTCTTATACCGCCTCTGAATTCGAAAAGGCACTGAGCGCGGCGCCCACCCCCCGCCGTCCCCGCCCCGAACCGGCGTCGACTTCGCGTCGACTTCTCTATTCGGCCCTCGGGTTGGTGCTCCTTGCCATCGCCCTCGTCGGTCTCGGTGCGTTGTTCGGGACACCTGCCAACCCGATCGTACCGACTCCAACCACGGTTTCGGGCGACTCGACAACCGTCACTTCGGACCCAACTACCCCCGCCACAGGAAGCGGGGCCGTAGAGATCGTCACCATTGCAGCCCACGACCCGTTCGGGGAGGGTGGCGAAAACGACAACCTGGTGGAGAACCTCATCGACGGAAGCCTTACCACCACCTGGCAGACCGAGCACTATCAGGACAGGCTCCCGCTGATAAAGCCCGGGGTTGGAGTGGTGGCGACAGTGCGGGGAACCCCAAAGCAGATGCACCTGGCCGGCCTGTCCCAGGGCACAGTGTTCGAGATCCGTTGGTCGCCTTCTGTGATCGACAATCCCGAGGATTGGGTCAGGGTCGCGGCTGGCACTGCCCCAGCAGGCACCACCTCTGTGGACCTCCCAGAGCGGGTCGACGGATTCTGGTTGCTCTGGATGATCGATCTGCCTCTCCAGAGCGATGGGACCTATTACGCACAGCTTTCCCAATTACGATTGGAGCCGTGACGACTCCACCCACCGACATCGAATTGGTCGGGCGCGTGGTGTCTGGCGACCACGGTGCTTTCGAACTCGTTATGCGCCAGCATGAAGACCGTGTGTTCTCTGTGTGCCTCAGGATCACCGGTAACCGTGACAGCGCTCTCGACGCGACTCAAGAGACCTTTCTCACAGTGTTTCGCAAGGCAGGCCAATTCAAAGGGGACGCAGCCCTGGGCACCTGGATCTACCGGATTGCGGTAAACACTTGCTACGACCAACTGCGCAAGGCGAAACGGCGGAAAACCGACTCGATGCCGGACTATCTCGATCCCGTGGACCCCTCAGCGGAGAGCGCGATCGACTCAGCCGCTCTTCGTCCGGAGATGCAAGCCGCCCTTGCCGGCCTGCCCGCCGATTTCAGGGCCGCGATCGTGCTTTCCGACATCGAAGGCATGTCGATGACCGAAGTGGCCCAGGTCCTCGGAGTGCCCACTGGAACGGTCAAATCGCGATTGTTTCGGGGTCGTCGACTCCTCGCCGAACATTTGGGGTCCGGGAACCATTCAGCATGATGGAGCATCCAAGAGAGAGCCATGCACAAGCACGACCTTGAACTGATCGCCGAATACGCAGCCGGGACCCTCGAAGACGAGTCTGAGGCACGCGCCCGCGTCGAGTCGTGCCATACCTGTGCTCAGGAGTTCACCGCTCAGAATTCGATCCTCGCCGAGCTGACCGGCATCGGACCAGCGCTGATGACCGAATACGAACGTGCCCGTCTGCACCGCGACGTGTGGACCGAGCTCCGCTCCCCCGCTGACACCGCCAAGCCGGCAATGTCGAGTCCGTGGTGGCGGAGTTGGAGTTTCGGCGCTGCTGCGTTCGTCGTTGTGGCAGTCTCGCTGGTCGGGGTTATGGAAAACTTCGCCGGCGGAGACGACTCGGCGACACTCAACGCGGCCGAATTCGATTCGGGGGCTGATGGCACTGCCGACACCCGCGCCGAGGAGGCGGCGGGAGGCGGCGAGCAAGGCGAAGAGGCGCTCGCACCTGATGTCGACAATGACCTGACCGACCGTGGGGAGGAAACTCCGTATCTCCTTATCGCCCGGGAGGTCCGACAGGGCCCGCCGAGCGAAGCGGGGGTCCTAGCCTTTGACCAGAAGCAAGCCGACTGTCTCGCGCAAAGCGGACTCATCGACCACGAGATAGTCGACGGCTTCGAGACAGTGACCGATCTGCTGGTTGCCGTACCCACCGGGACAGACCTCGAAGTTGCTCCAGTTGTCTTCGTCGACCCCGAAAACTGCACTGTCGTCCACAGAGAAGACTGATTCTCCTCAGCTCAAACTATCCTCAAGGGATATGGAGCAACTCGCCGCGCAATTCGCCGACCTCGTCGAAGCCGTCGCCAACAAAGTCCGGTCTCTCACCGTGGACCGGGTCGCCAAAGGAGTCAGGCTGACCGGGCTGGGAATCCTGGCAGCCACTTTGGGGTTGACTGCTTTGCTGTTTCTGTTCTGGGCGATCTTCGGGGCCCTCGAAATCCCCCTGACCACGGCCGGAGCATTTGGTGTCGTGGCCGCAGTCCTGATCGGTGGCGGCATCATCATTTGGAGCAAACGAACCTGAGGTCGAAATGAACCAAGAAGATCTGATCATCATCGGATCGGGGCCCGCCGGCCACACCGCTGCGCTGTACGCATCCCGGGCCAGCCTCGACCCTCTCATGTTCGAAGGATCCGTCTCGGGCGGCCAGCTGATGATCACCACCGATGTCGAGAACTACCCCGGGTTCCCGGATGGGATCCTCGGCCCCGAACTGATGGAGAAATTCAGGAAGCAATCGGAGAGGTTCGGGACCCGGATGCGGGCGGTCGATGTCACCTCCGTCGATTTCTCCTCCAGGCCCTTCCGGGTCTCGGCCTCGGGCGACGAGTTCGAGGCCAAGGCAGTGATCGTTTCCACGGGGGCCACCGCCAAATGGCTGGGGATTCCCGGCGAGGTGAACCTCACCGGCAAAGGTGTCTCGGCTTGCGCTACCTGCGATGGGTTCTTTTTCCGAGAGCAGGAGTTGGTGGTAGTGGGCGGCGGCGACACGGCCATGGAGGAGTCGCTATTCCTCACCAAGTTCGCCTCGAAGGTAACTGTTGTCCACCGCCGCGACGAGTTCCGCGCCTCGAAGATCATGGCGGACCGGGTTCTCTCCCACGACAAAATCGAGGTGATTTGGAACACAATTGTCACCGAGATCCGCGGCGATTCGTCAGTGACCGGGGTCACCCTCGAAGATGTCAACACCGGGGAAACGCGGGAGTTCGCCACCGACGGGGTATTCGTTGCCATCGGTCACAAGCCGAACACCGAGATCTTTGCCGACCAGCTCGATTGTGACGAGAACGGATACATCGTCGTGGAGCCCGGGACGACGCGGACCTCGGTCGAGGGCGTCTTTGCCGCCGGCGACGTCGCCGACCATGTCTATCGCCAGGCGGTGACTGCGGCCGGGACCGGATGTATGGCCGCCATCGACGCCGAACGCTGGTTGGCAAACCAGGAAGAGCATTGAACCAAGTCATCAACCCCAAGGAGACGCAATGGCTGACATAGTCACACTCAACGAAGGCACCTTCAACGATGCCATCAGTTCCGACACCCCGGTGCTCGTCGATTTCTGGGCGGAGTGGTGCCATCCGTGCCGTCTTATCGCTCCCGTTCTGGAAGAAATTTCCAAAGAGACCGACGCATTGACGATTGCGAAACTCAATGTCGACGAGAACCCGGGGCCGGCCGGCCAGCACGATGTGATGAGTATCCCCACCATGATCGTTTTCAAGGACGGGGTCGAGAAGAAGCGAATCGTCGGGGCCGCCCCCAAGAGCAGGATCCTCCAGGAACTCTCCGAATTCCTTTGATCGCAAGCCAATTCGGGTCGGGAGTGTCCTGAATGCGCCTGTATCAGGAGGGTGCTGACGGTACTGCCGTCCGAGACATCCAGGCCCGGCTCGAAGCCCTCGGTCACAGCACCGATCCCGACAGTTCAGGTAGCTTCGGGGACGGCACAAGGTCGGCCGTGGTGCGGTTCCAAAAGGCAAAGGGCCTCGAGGCCGACGGCATCGTCGGGCCTGACACATGGCGCTCGCTCTATGAGGCGGGATACCGCTTTGGCGACCGTCTCCTCTTCTTGCGACGTCCGATGATGCGTGGCGAGGACGTGGCTGAGGCGCAGTCCCGGCTCAGCGCTCTCGGATTCGATACCGGCAAAGTCGACGGCATTTTCGGCCCGGACACCGAGCGAGCAGTGCTGGAGTTCCAGCACAACAGGGTCCTCGCCGAGGATGGGAAGATCGGCCCGGCAGTTGTCACCGAAATCCAGTTGGTGACACGCGGTGAGATGAAGAAGGGCCGCTACGCAATCCGGGAACGCGAGTGGCTGCACCGACTCCCCCGCTCGGTGGCCGGAGCCAGGGTCTACCTCGACGCCGGTTGCCGATCGGAGTTGGAATCGCGCACTGCGTGGGAAGCAGCGTCTGCGGCTGCGCTACACCTCCAGGAACTCGGTGGCCTTCCGATCATGAGCCGCTCCCTGGAAACCCACCTTCCGGAACGGGTGCGCGCCCGGAGGGCCAATCGACTCGGTGCCGACCTGATTGTTGCGTTCCAGCTCGATTCCGAAAGCCAGAACTGTGTCTTCTACTTCGCTTCGGAGCACGGCCAATCAGAAGTCGGTGAGAAGCTGGCAATTGCAATTGCCTCCCGCACCGGTGCCCGCGTCGAGGGCCGTGCCAACGCGCTACTCAAGGAGACGAGCGCACCGGCAATCGTTGTGAGTATGGCCGAGCTCTCAGCCGGAATTGGGGCAGCCGTCACCGAAGGGCTCAAGGACTTCTTCGCTGAGTACGGAGGAAGCTCCGGTGAGGTCGAGGTGGCTGTTACCCCGCAGTCATGATCCGGTAGAGGCGTTCCAGGTCTGCGATCGACCCGAATCGGATCTCGACTCTTCCTTTCTGGCTCCGATAGTCGATCTTGACCTTCGCCCCGAGCCTGTCGGCGAGCCTCTTCTCGAGCTCGATGATTTCAACGGGTCGGATCGTCTTGACCGATCCGACGCCCGAGTCGGAACCAGCCTCCACACCGCGACGGAGCCTGACCGCGTCTTCGATCTGACGGACACTCCACCCATCCGCGACTGCTTTGCCGGCCAGATGGACCGCATACTTTTCGTCCTCCAGGCCGACGAGCGCCCTGGCGTGGCCGCTCGAAAGGTCCCCGTCTTCGACGTAAGACTGAATCTCAGCCGGGAGCTGGAGCAGGCGAAGAGTGTTCGATATCGTTGGCCTCGACTTGCCAACGCGTGAAGCAATCGCATCCTGAGTCATTCCATATTCTTCCAGGAGTTGACGGTAGGCACGCGCTTCCTCGAGCGGTGTCAGGTCCATCCTTTGCACGTTTTCGACCAGGGCTTCGACAAGAGTGTGATCTCCGGACTTTTCCCGAATCACGGCGGGGATGGTGCTGAGCCCGGCTCGCTTTGCGGCGCGC
This sequence comes from Acidimicrobiia bacterium, assembly GCA_041742825.1. Taxonomy (GTDB): domain Bacteria; phylum Actinomycetota; class Acidimicrobiia; order Spongiisociales; family ZC4RG35; genus MA-ANB-1. The sequence continues at coordinate 24,871 of JBGTNX010000045.1, forward strand.
CAGCGACGCTCCCCCGCGATGAGCGTGTATCCGTCGTCCCGCTCTTCGACAACAACCGGTTGCAGGACCCCGAGCTCGTCGATTGATTTCGCCAGCTCCGCCAGAGAATCGTCGTCGAACTTGACCCGCGGCTGATCAGGATTGGCCCTGATCTGGTCGACCGCGATCCGGGCATAGCCAGTTGCACCCCCGGACGATTCGGTCGGGATCAATGCCTCGAGACCCCGTCCTAGACCACTCTTGCGCACTGCCATGCCTACGCCTCCTTCCCTAGACCGTGTCGCTCACGGAACTCCCTGCCCAATTGTCGGTAGGCGATCGCCCCCCGGCTCATCGGATCAAACGCCTCGATCGGCTCACCGTATGACGGGGCTTCGGACAGACGCACCGAGCGTGGGATCACTGTCCGGTAGCAACTATTCCCGAAGTGCTTTCGAACTTGTTCCGATACTTCCCGGGAAAGTTTGGTCCTGCCGTCATACATGGTGAGGACAACGCCCCCAACCTTTAAGTTTGGGTTGAGGTTTGCCGTGACCAATTCAACATTTCGCAATAGTTGGGTCACCCCCTCGAGGGCGTAGTACTCGCATTGGATCGGGATCACAACTTCCTGGGCTGCGGAAAGGGCGTTGACGGTGAGCAGACCGAGCGAGGGTGGACAGTCGATCAAAACCAGGTCAAAACTCTGCTCCATGGCCGCGATTGCGCTCCGCAGCCTGGTTTCACGTGAAAACTGCGACACCAGCTCGATCTCGGCGCCGGCGAGGTCGATGGTCGCTGGAACCACAAACAGATCCTTGACCGAGGTGGGTTCAATAGCGTCCTCGAGCTCGGTTTCCTTGAGTAATACGTCGTAGATCGACAATTCGATGGTGCTGCGGTCGATACCCAGCCCTGAGGTGGCGTTCCCTTGGGGATCGAGGTCGACAAGAAGGACTTTGAGCTCTTGAAAGGCGAGGGCCGCCGCCAGATTGATCGCGGTAGTCGATTTTCCGACGCCGCCCTTTTGATTGGCCAGCGCCACAATCAGCGTATCTTTGGAAGTCTTGCTCACGTCTGACGCATCATAAGGATCCAAACGTTGCGATCGAGGAACGCTGACCCGATTTCTTTTATCTCATATCCACCGGGCTCCGGCCTTTCGCTCCAAGATCCGCCTATAATTGCGACCCCACCCGGTTTGAGCAGGGTTTTCAAGCTTGGGCGCAACTCATCGGGTGGTACTGTCGCCCGGGAAACCAGCGCCGAGACCGGTTGTTTCCAGTCACGTAGCTCCGATTGAATCACCTCGACGTTGTCCAATTGCAGGACCCGGACCGCTCTCCGTACCAAAGCCACCCTCCGCGCCGAACGATCGAGAAGGACAAACCGGGTGGCTGGCAACAAGCACGCCAGTGGGATACCAGGGAGCCCGACCCCGGTGCCGACGTCGAGGACCAGGTCGGTCGGCTCCATAACCGTTGCAAACAGCAACGAGTCGGCAATATGCCTGGTGTCGAGTCGTGGGGCCTCTCCGGGGCCGATACCGCCGGCCGGGATCGCTTCAGCTCCCAGCCATTCCCGATATCGGATCAATTTCTCGGTCAGCTCCCGAGGAACCAAAAATCCTGAAGCATTTGCAATTTGTCGCCAGAGGTGGCTGGGTTCCACGTGAAACAGTCTACGGCGAGTGAAATAAAAAGGGGACCCGGCCCGTGGAGAGGGCCGAGTCGAAGATCGTCAATGGAAAAATGGGCGGTTTCGCCTATTCCTCTTCTTCGCCAGAGGCGAGTTCACTATTTGCCGCCAGCACCACGTAGCGTCGTGGTGGTTCGCCCTCCGAGTATGAGGTCACCGTTTCACTGGCCGCAGCGGCATCGTGGATCACTTTGCGGTCGGCCGAGCTCATCGGTTCCAGGATCAGCTCTCCACCATCGGCGGTCAATTGCTCGATCAGCTGATTCGCATATATGGTGAGGGCTTCGCGACGTCGTTCCGCATATCCGGCAATATCGAGCCGGAGACGGGCTGAATCTGCAGCATATCGCTGCATCACGGTACGGGTCAGCTCGTGGATTGCGGAGCGAACCGAACCCCGAACCCCGATCAGGGCCTCGGTCTGTTCCCCGTTGATATCGGCGACGATTGCGTCGTCTTCGACTCTGGTGACAACTTCGCCTTCGAGTCCGTAGACTTCGACGAGACCTTTGAGAAAGTCAGCGACGATTTCGGTCTGCTTCTCGATGGAGAGGTCTTCGCGATCGTCTTCTTTTTTGTCAGGCTTGTTACGACTCATGTCGCGTCCCCTGTTTCCTTGGTTTCCCGTCGATTGACCCTTGTTTTGCTGGGTATTTTGCTCGTGACGACCCTTGCCGCCACCACCGCGGCGGCCCCTGGGCTCTGCTTGGGCGGACTCTTCAGGGTTCTTCTTACCACGATCACGACGCCTCTTGCTTGGCGCACGCCGTTTTACCTGGACAATGGCATCGGTTCCGCCCATCCCCAGGAAGCCGCGTTCCGGTTCTTTGATCACCGTCACCGCAAGCTGCTCACGGTCATCGACACCGAGTTCCTGCATTGCGGCCTCGACCGCGAGGTCTACCGTCTTGGCCCTGACCTCTATCTCAACGTAACTCAAGTTACTTCCTCCTGCGCCTGCGGCGCTTGTCTGCGGCACCCGGTTGCGGTTTGCTCTCCCGCGGCTCGCCGGTTTCGGACGCCGGTTTCCCGTCGTCCTCCGAAGCCGAGCCCGGTGAAGGTGGGCGCCCGTCGATCTTGAAAATGAGAATCTGTTGTCCGAGGCGGAACAGGTTCGAAGTTGCCCAGTAGAGGCCGAGCCCGGCCGGGAACCCGTAGGAGATAAACCCAATGAACAAAGGCATTATCTTCGTGATGGCCTGAGTGGCGCCCGCACCAGGCTGACCGCTGGGGCGTTCCTGACCGTAAGTGGAGTGCCACTGTTGGACGTACTGGGTTACCACCATTGCTGCCATCAGCAGTAGGTAGGGGAGCGCGTTGACCAGGGAGCCTTCGCTGATCGCCTGGGAGGGTGAGGTGCTCAACTCCAGACCCAGGAACAGTTCGTCAACCCCGCTGGCCAATTCCATTCCGAGAGCGGTGGCGGAATCGATGAATCTCGTTGGCTCACGAAGCAACGTGAACAAAGCGAACCAGATCGGCATCTGAACCAGCATCGGGAGCAGACACCCACCGGGGGTGGCCCCTGCTTCCTTCTGCAGCGCCATCAGCCGGCGTTGCATCTCCGGAGGATCTTCTTTGAATTCTGCCTGGATCTTCTTGATCTTGGGCTGGATCGCGGCAAATGCCCTTGTCGAGCGGGTTTGCTTCAGCGTCAAGGGAAATACCAGGATGTTGATTGTGATAGTGAGGAAGATGATCGACAGTCCGTAGCCCCATCCACCGCTGAAAGTCGGAGTGAGTAGTTCATAGAAGAAGGCAAGGATCGAGCCGAGGATCTGCGCAATGAAGTCGAACATCAGCTAGATCTCCAACTTTCAGGGACCGGGTCGTAACCACCGTCCCGGAGTGGGTGGCATCGTCCCACCCGTTTCATCCCGAGCAACACGCCTTTGAAAACCCCAAACCTGGTGATGGCCTCAGCTGCATAAGAGGAGCAGGTGGGGGAGTAGCGACAATTTGCCCCCAGCCGCGGACTTACCAATTTTTGGTAAATCCGGATAAACCCAACGAGGACGTTACGGGGGCGCAGCGATTCAATCACTGTGACAACCCCTCGAGAGCGCGTTCCAGCCACCCCAGCAGAGTGGGGTGGGAGGCATCTACGATCGACTTGCGGGCGATAATCACATAATCCATTGCTGGTTGAAGCTGTACTGCTCGGACAGTATGACGTAACCGTCTCTTGACCCGGTTTCGCGCAACCGCACTACCGATGTTCTTCGAAACTGTCAGACCCACTCGGGGTGGGCCCTCATCACCGCTGGCGGCCACAAGGACGATTCCCCCGACGGTCCTGCGTTTCCCTTCTTTCAGTACTCTACGGAAATCCCGCGGGGCCCGAAGGGAGACGACATCATGCTGCGAGACGCTTACGGCCTTTCCCGCGACGCGATTTGAGCACGCTCCGACCGGCTCGGGTTTGCATCCGATTCCTGAAGCCGTGCCGGCGCTTGCGTCGCCGAACTTTTGGTTGATATGTCCTCTTCATAGAAACACTCAAGGGTAGAGGTGGTGAACCACCACAGGATATGGGGACAACCATCCATAGTCAAAGCGGCCAAGCGGGCTGAGCGACCTTGGTCGCTCAGCGAGCGTCGTTCCCCCGGAGGCGAAAGCCGAACGGGGGAAAGGTCCCTGCGCCCGCCGCCAGGCGGGCGGAGGTAAGGGGGGAGTGGTCCACCCGGCTGGGAGATCGTCCGCGTCACACAATGACACCCAAGTGCCGTTGGTGGGAACGGCCCACACTCGACGCCGGCCCTTGTGGTCCACCCTCGGGGGATACAAGGAGGGTCGGCCCCCTTGCAAAACACAGGTCGCGAAGAAAGGGGGCAGGTCGCGAAAGATTGGGGAATGGGGGTTCGGGCGATTGTGGACCCCAAGTCGGTCGGCCCTTAATCTGGAAAATACCGTTGCTACCTGGGATTTTGCCTGTGGATAGCATGGGAGTAGGTCTTCCACAGCGGTGATTCTCGCGGTCTTGACGACGCCGGAGGACCCACCGATACTCGCCGGTCTGACACAACGAAAGCATCCGACTTCCCCGCCCTGGATTCACGGCAGAGGACTCGCTTTCGATGACAACAACATGTCCGGTAGCTGAACGCAGGGCTTTCCACAGTTGTGGACTGCGCTGTGGACAACTCCGGCGGGAGGAGTGAGGACCTTGGCACAAGCGCTTCGCGCCGAAGACAAGTGGAAACAATTCAGGGATGCGGTTCAAGCCGGTGTCTCGAAGTCGAATTGGCAGACATGGCTGTCGCGTATCGACGTCGATCTGATCGAAGACCCACCCGTCCTGATCGTCCCTTCGGAGTTCCACTTGAAATGGATCCAGGACAAGCACGGCGACCTCATCCAGACCGCCTATCGCGAGGTTTTCCACAGCAAGGAGGCACCGGCCTTTCGTGTGGTCGAAGGGATGGTCCCCGAATTGCCACTCGAGCCCGCCGACGATGTCCCCGAACAACTCCCCGCGTCGATGCAGAAGTCGAGTACCGGACCGGAGACGAACCTCATCTCCAGATACCAGTTCGAGAGTTTCGTCGTCGGACAGTCCAACCGATTCGCATGGGCGGCGGCGATGGCCGTTGCCGAACAGCCCGGAGCCCACTACAACCCGTTGTTCATCTATGGGCCGGCCGGCCTCGGCAAGACCCACCTGCTCAACGCGGTGGGTCACCACGCATCCGAGATGTACTCCGACCTGGTGGTGCGCTATGTGTCGTCTGAGAATTTTCTGAACGACTTCATCGACTGCATCCGACGCAAGCGCGTCGAAGACTTCAAGCATCGCTACCGGGGCGTCGATCTCCTCCTCCTCGATGACGTCCAGTTCTTCGAGGGCAAGGAGCAGATCCTCGAGGAGTTCTTCCACACCTTCAACTCCCTCTACGAGTCGGGCAAGCAGATGGTCATCAGCTCCGATCGGCACCCGAGGAACCTCTCGTCTCTGGAGAGTCGGCTCCGCAGCCGGTTTGAATGGGGGCTACTCACCGACATCCAGCCCCCCGATGTTGAGACCAGGCTGGCGATTCTGAAGACAAATGCCGAGTTCGCACCACGACCGGTCCCGATCCAGGTCCTCGAGTACATCGCGGGACTGGTTTCGGACAACATCCGAGAGCTCGAAGGTGCCCTGACCCGGGTCACCGCATGGTCGGCCCTGAACCGGAGCGACATCGACCTCGAAATGGCACAGCGTGTACTGCAGGACATGGTGACCGCCAACGAGCCCATAGTGCTGGGTCCGGATGAGATAATCCGGACGACCGCCACATCTTTTGGCTTCTCAGCCGAGGATGTCCTCAGCCCGAGCCGTCGTCAGCCTCTCGTCATGTGCCGGCAAGTTTCGATGTACCTGTGCCGGGAATTGACCGACCTCTCGCTGCCCAAGATCGGCGAGGCCTTCAACCGTGACCACACCACGGTCCTCCATTCGGTGGAGAAAGTGAAGCGCGTCCTCCGGTCGGATCGGGCAGTCTTCGACAGGGTCACCCAATTGACACAGGACCTGAGGAAAGGTGAGGGCATTTCCACAGGCAACGGAGCTATGCACAGATGACCCCTGGTTGTGCCCTTTCCCTCCCCAGCGACTTCAACAGCCAAACGATCAATGACTACCGTGGATATCCGGGCCTATCCACAAATCAACAGCCCTCTACTACAACTAATACTCTTTAAATGAGTAATTTCAGAAGTAACAGAAGGGACCACCACCTGTGAGAATCCGTGCCGAGCGAGACGATCTCGCAGATGTATTCACCCGAGCCAATCGGGCAGTGGGTACCAGGACCGCCCTGCCGGTCCTGCAGGGATTGCTCTGTGAGGTCTCGGGAAACACCCTCCGTGTCACCGGCACCGACCTGGACGTAACGGTCAAGACCTCCACCGAAGTGGATGTGATCGAAGAGGGCCGCGCCGTCATCCCGGCCCGCCTCCTTTCGGAGGCAGTGCGAAAGATGCCCCAGGGCTCGGTGACCATTGGTGTCACCGAAAGCGAGATCGAGATCCAGGGGAATGGCCCCCGGTTCAACCTCCGGCCTCTCAACGTCGACGACTTCCCCACCCAGGAAGACCTCGTGACCGACGGTGTCGAGGTGGACGGTGAGGAACTTGCCGATGCAATATCCCAGGTGACGATCGCTGCATCGGGTGATGGGGCCCGGCCAATCCTGACCGGGGTCCTTTTCGAAGGCACTGAGTCGGGGCTGCGGATGGTGGCGACCGACTCTTACCGCCTGGCCAAGCGGGAGGTCCCCGGTGTCGGCCTCGAGGGGTCAGGTCTGGTGCCGGCCCGTGGCCTCCGGGAGCTCCCGAGAACGATCGGCTCCACAAAGGTGACGGCACAACTGCGGGAACGCGAGGCGGTGTTCAGTTCAGACAAGGGAATGCTCCGACTCAGGCTCATCGATGGGAACTTTCCCAAGTACCAATCGTTGCTGCCGGAGTCGTATCCGAACCAGATGGTTGTCGACAAAGAAGAGCTCCTCGACGCCCTGGGTAGGGTCACTCTCGTTGCAGAGGACCATATTCCGGTCCGGCTCAAGCTGCTCGATGGCGGAGTCGAAGTGACCGTCACCAGACAGGATGTCGGCGGTGAATCAGAGCACATTCCGGGTGAGTTCTCAGGTGCTGACGAAGACGTCACGATCGCCTTCAATCCCCGTTACCTCCAGGACGGTGTCGGGGCGATTCACGGGGACAAGATCAGGATCCGGGTCATTGACGCGTTCAAGCCGAGCGTCGTCGACTCCGGCTCCGACGATCAGTATCTCTACCTGCTGATGCCAGTTCGGGTGTAGGTCCCCAGGCCCGTCACACCTGGTTTGTATAACTGTCCGGCAGCCGGCAACCGCCCGGCGTTCGAGATCCCACACTTGCAGCGGCAACGGAGTGAAGCGTCGTGAAGATTGATTGGATCGCTCTCGGGGACTACCGGTCTTACGGAGAGTTGGACTGGAAACCCGAAGACGGGGTCAACATCCTGGTCGGGCCGAATGGTGCCGGGAAGACCAATCTCCTCGAGGCAATCTCCTACATGGCCACGCTGCGTTCGTTTCGCAAAGCGCCCGACGCAGCGCTCGTCGCCGACGAGGCCGAAGCAGCGATCATCAGGGCCGGCGTCTCCTCGGGGGAGCGAGACCGCCTCATCGAAATCGAGATCCCACAACGCGGGCCCAGGCGAACCCAGGTCGACAAACAGCGGCTGCGCAGGACATCGGACCTTCTCGGAGTGCTCCGGGTGGTCGCTTTCCTTCCGGAGGATCTCGACCTGATCAAGCGGGGCCCTGCCTATCGGAGAGATCTGCTCGACGAGGTAGGGGTGCAACTCTGGCCTGCGGCCTTCGTCGACCAGGCAGACTTCGAACGGTCCCTGCGGCAGCGGAACGCATTCCTCAGATCAGGCTCGCGAGACCATGCAAGTCTCGATGTCTGGGATGCGCGTCTGGCTCAGGCCGGCGGCAAGGTCGCTCTGCGACGGTCGCGCGTTGTCGAGGGCATGATCCCGCTCCTCGTCGCCGCCTACCGGGAGATCGCGGCCGCGGAGGCCAGCGTCGATATCCGCTATGAGACCGCCTGGCCGGTCGATCGTTTCATCGGAGGGAGCGCAGCGGCTTTCACCGAGTCGATGATTGTCAGCCTCAAAGAATCGCGCCCCGCCGACTTCGAGAGACGGATCACAACAGTCGGCCCACACCGGGACGAGCCGGTCCTCGACCTCGACGGCCACGATTCGCGTATTCATGGGAGCCAGGGCGAGCAGCGGACCATGGCCCTGGCGATCAAGCTCGCCGCCCATCGTCTGATCGCCGAAGCAACGGGGGCGCCTCCGGTGCTCCTCCTCGACGATGTCTTCAGCGAACTCGACCCAGAGCGCTCAGTCGCCCTTGCCGGAGCTCTCCCTGCAGACACTCAAACTCTCATCACCTCGGCCCGGCCCGACGAGGTTCCGGTGGGCGGGGTCATATGGACCGTCGATGGAGGGATCGCCCGTGGGTGACGGCAACGACATGAGCTCGTTCGGTTCCGCGATGAAAGACATGTTCCGACGGCTGGGCCTGCCCGACCCGATGCTCGTCGGACGGATCCGCGACGAGTGGGACGATTTCGCCGGCCACCCCTGGGTCGGGCGGTCGAAACCGGTCACCATCCAGGGGACGACTCTTGTCGTCGAGGCCAGTTCGCCCTCACTCATCGCCTTCCTGAAGTACGGCTCGGAAGACCTGCTTGCGAAGCTGGGGGAGAGGTTTGGCCCGGGTCTCATCGATATGGTCGATGTCCGCCCGCCGCAGTGAAAAGGGGCTTCCATTGATTCGGTTTTGTCGGTACTTCTAAGTAGAATGACACATGTGAAAGTTTCCCGCCATGAGGCGGATTTCCAGCCAGATCACCAATTTCATCCCGGAATCACAAGACAGCAACGAGGAGGGTCGTGACGGCAACACGCGACAGTTATAAAGCGAAGGACATCAGTGTCCTCGAAGGTCTCGAAGCGGTCAAGAAGCGCCCCGGGATGTACATCGGTTCCACCGGCCCGAGGGGTTTACACCATCTGATCTGGGAAGTCGTCGACAACTCGGTCGACGAGGCAATGGCCGGCTACTGCGACCAGATCAATGTGAGGTTGATGGCCGACGGTGGTGTCGAGGTGTCGGACAACGGTCGCGGAATTCCCGTCGGACGGATGGAAAAGTCGAAGCTCTCTGCGCTGACGACTGTGCTGACGACGCTGCACTCGGGCGGTAAGTTCGGCCAGGGTGCATATACCGTCTCCGGTGGCCTCCACGGAGTGGGGATCTCGGTGGTCAACGCCCTCAGCAGCCGCCTCGAGGCCGAGGTCCGCACCGATGGAAACGTCTACACGCAGCACTTCGAGGACGGGGTCCCGGAGACCAAAGAGCCCAAGAAGGGACAGCCGGTCAAGAAGACCGGCACGACGATTCGTTTCTGGCCGGCGGAGGACACATTCACCGAGACCACCGAATTCGAGTATGAGGTCGTCGTCTCCAGGTTGCGGGAGACCGCCTTTCTCAACAAAGGCCTCCAGATCTCGCTCGTCGACGAGCGCGGTGAGACTCCCGTCCGCGAGGAGTTCCACTACAAGGGGGGACTCGTCGACTTCGTCAAGCACCTCAACTCGAAGCGCGATCCGATCCACCCTCACATAATCGACGTGGCCGACATCGGCGCAGACGCCGAGATCGAGGTCGCCCTGCAGTGGACCACCTCGTACACCGAGTCGGTGCTCTCCTTCGCCAACAACATCAACACCCATGAGGGTGGAACCCATGAAGAGGGCTTCCGCAAGGCTCTGACCAAGTCGATCAACGAATTCGCCCGTGGCAAAGGCCTGCTCAAGGACAAGGACATCAACCTGACCGGTGAGGACGTCCGAGAAGGTCTCACCGCTGTCATCTCGGTGCGGGTCAAGGAGCCTCAGTTCGAAGGCCAGACCAAGACCAAGCTGGGCAACACCGAAATCCGTTCTTATGTCGAGAAGGCGCTGAATCGCAAGCTCCCAGAATGGCTGGAGCGGTATTCGCCCGAGGCGCGGCGCATCGTCGAGAAGTCGATCAACGCCGCCAAGGCCCGGGAGGCGGCCCGCAAGGCGAGAGAGTTGACAAGGCGCAAGTCCGGGCTCGAGTCGGGGGGGCTTCCCGACAAACTCGCCGACTGCTCGAGCCGGGACCCCGGAGAATCCGAGCTGTTCATCGTGGAGGGGAAATCGGCAGCGGGGCCGGCGAAGTCAGCCCGTGACTCATCGATCCAGGCAATCCTCCCGATCCGGGGAAAGATCCTCAATGTCGAAAAGGCACGCCTGGCGAAAGCTCTGCAGAACACCGAGGTCCAGGACATCATCACTGCGATGGGCACCGGCATCGGTGATGAGTTCGATATCACCAAGGCGCGCTATCACAAGATCGTGGTCCTGACCGACGCCGACGTCGATGGATCCCATATCCGGACCCTGCTGCTCACCCTGCTCTTCCGCCACATGCGCGGGCTCCTCGACGCCGGGTTCGTCTACGTCGCCCAGCCGCCCCTCTACCGGGTGAAGGTTGGCTCGAAGGTGCACTATCTGAAGGACGAGCACCGTTTGGACGATTTCAAGAAGACCCACCCCAACGTCAAGCCGACCCGTTTCAAGGGCCTCGGCGAGATGAACCCCTCCGAATTGTGGGACACCACGATGAACCCCGAGACAAGGACCCTGCTCCGCGTCGATATGGAAGATGCGGCACGGGCCGAGGAAGTCTTCGTCACGCTGATGGGCGACGACGTCGCCTCCCGGAAGTCCTTCATCCAACAGAACGCCGACGACGTCCGTTTCTTGGACATTTGAGCTGAAACATGACTGACGACACGACTACACCCATTCACCGCGGAGACTCCGAGGTCGAGATAACCCACGAGATGGAACAGAGTTTCATCGACTACGCCATGTCGGTGATCGTCTCCAGGGCCCTCCCTGACGTCCGTGACGGGCTCAAGCCGGTGCAGCGCCGCATCGTCTACTCGATGTTCGAAAACAACATCGGGCCCGGTTCGGCGCACCGCAAGTGTTCGAAGGTGGTCGGCGACGTCATGGGCAACTATCACCCCCACGGCGACCAGGCCATCTATGACGCACTGGTCCGAATGGGCCAGGACTTCTCGATGCGCCACCTCCTCATCGACCCCCAGGGTAACTTCGGGACCATCGACGACCCGCCCGGTGCCGCCCGATACACCGAGTGCCGGCTCACCAAGCTCTCCACCCACCTCCTCGAGGGGATCAAGGAGGACACGGTCGATTTCGTCGACAACTACTCGGGCGAGATGCAACAGCCTTCGGTGCTGCCGGCCCGATTCCCCAACCTCCTGGTCAACGGCTCCCAGGGGATCGCGGTGGGAATGGCCACCAATATCCCGCCGCACAACCTGAAGGAGGTAATCGACGCCTGCCTCCATACCATCGCTCATCCCGACGCAAACGCCGAAGAGCTGATGCAGTTCATCAAAGGTCCCGATTTCCCCACCAGCGGCTTCCTCGTCGGAGCAGCGGGTATCCGTGACGCATTGACCACCGGCCGTGGCTCGGTGAAGATCCGGGCTGCGTGTGACATCCAGGAGGTCCGCAAAGGACGAACTGCCATCGTCGTCACCGAACTGCCCTATCAGGTGTCTATCGAGCGGGTTATCGCCAAGGTCAAAGATCTGGTCGACGCCAAGAAGATCAACGGCATCGCCGAAGTCCGCAACGAGTCTTCCGACCGGGTGGGTACCCGCCTCGTAATCGAGTTGAAGCAGAACGCAGTTCCCCAGGTGGTCCTCAACCAGCTCTACAAGGGGACACCGCTCCAGGATTCGTTCGGCTACAACATGGTCTCGTTGGTGGATGGGGTCCCGAGGACCCTGAACATCGCCGAAATGATCGGCTACTACCTCGATCATCAGATGGACGTCATCGAGCGCCGGACCCGGTTCCGTCTCGATCAGGCCGAAGCCAGGGCCCACATCCTCGAAGGCCTTATCATCGCCGTGGACAACATCGACGAAGTGATCAGGATCATCCGCGGCTCACAGGACACCGCCGAAGCCCGCACCAACCTCATCGAGCGATTCCAGCTCTCTGAGATCCAGGCAAACTCGATCCTCGATATGCCGCTGCGTCGGCTCACCGCCCTCGAAGTCGACAAACTCCGGTCCGAGCTCGCCGAATTGCACGAGACCATTGCGGAGCTGAAGGCAATTCTCGCCGACCCCCAGGTCCGCTGGAAGATCATCAGTGATGAGTTGGTGGAGATCAAGGAGAACTTCGGCGAGCCCCGTCGGAGCAAGCTGATCCCCGATGAAGGTGACCTCAGCCTCGAAGATCTCATCGCGGACGACGAACTGATCGTGACGGTGTCGGAGGCGGGATACGTCAAGTCGGTCCCGGCCTCGACGTACAAGACCCAGGGCCGGGGTGGCCGTGGGGTCAAAGCCGCCGAGGTCCAGGAGGAAGACGTCGTCCGCCACCTGGTCCACACCACTGCTCACGCCTACCTGCTGTTCTTCTCGAACCGGGGGTTGGTGCACCGGATCAAGGCCCACTCGATTCCACGCCAGTCCCGAACCGCCAAGGGAGTCATGGCACAGTCTGTTCTTCCGCTCGAGCCGGACGAGACGATCCAGGCCGTTATCGACACCCGGGATTACGAGACGGGCCGGTACCTGGTAATGGTCACGAAGAACGGGCAAGCGAAGAAGACCGGGTTCCAGGAGTACGACTCGAGGAACTCGACGCTCGTTGCGATCAACCTGACCGCAGGGGACGAACTCGTGTCGGTCCGTACCACCAACGGCCAGAACGACTTCCTGATATTCACCCGCGACGGGCAGGGGATCCGATTCGCCGAGTCCGACCTCAGGCCGATGGGCCGGGCAACCCAGGGAGTGCGCGGGATCAAGCTCCGGTCTGGTGATGAGGTAGTCGGCGCGGTTTCCGATGTCGACGGCGACGAGCTGCTGCTGCTCACCTCTGGTGGATACGGCAAGCGCACCGCAATGGAACAGTTCCGTCAGCAGGGTCGCGGCGGGTTCGGGGTCAAGGCTTACAAATTGACCAGGGCCCGGGGCGAGTTGGTCGGAGCGTTGGCCGTCAGCAAGGACGACGAGGTCTTCCTGATCTCATCGAAAGGCACCGGGATGCGCCAGACCGTTGGCAAGATCTCCCGTCAGAAGCGGGACTCGACCGGGGTCAAAGTTGTCGATCTCTCTGCCGGGTCGAAGCTCACAGCATTTGTGATCGTCCATCCGGAAGACGAGTGAGGAAACGGTTTCCCGCCGAGAAACGTTGGATATCCGAGATCTCCCGTAAACTTCGCTAGACCCCCAGGAGCGCCAATGGCCACCGTTCGCCGCGTTAGACGCATAATCCGAAAAATCGACCCGTGGACGTCATTGAAGGTGTCCGCCTTGGTGTGGGCAGTCCTCGCGGTTGCCCTCGTCCTCGGCACCGTGATCTTCTGGTCGGTCCTCGACCGCGCCGGCATCCCGGCAGGAATCACCGAGTTCATGGTCGAAATCACTCTCATCGAGGAGGGCTCGGAGCCGTTTGCGAACGTGGAGCAATTCTTCAGGGCCCTGGTCTTCGGTGCGATCGTTTGGTGGGTGGCGATGACCGGGGCAACCGTCCTCGGCGCCGTGATCTACAACCTGGTTTCCGACGTAGTCGGTGGCCTCGAGATCGTCGTGCTCGAGGAGACCTACAACCCGACGGCTGCCCCTGGCCTTCCGGCGCCGGTGCTCCACCCTCCGGCCGACTATCGAAACGGGGTGTCCGACGACATGGCTGACCTCCCCACCGAAGAGCACCAAACCGTCGACACCAGCGGTTAGCGGCTTTTCCGGCCTGCGCAGGCTCATCACCACCCAGTTCTTTCAATATGGGTTGATTCGGGCACGGTCATAGACTGAACAGCGTGAGCCGGTTTTCACCCCTCGTCATCCTCGGCGCCGCAGCTGCGGTGGTGATCGCCCTCCGCCGTCGTCGCGGGGCCGAGATACCGGCACCGGAACCGGAGTGGCGTCCGGTCCACCCCGAATGAGGAGCTGTGTATGAAGGTCGGGGTCCTGATCGGCGGGGGAGATCATTCAGTCCGTGCCGCCCATTCACTTGCCGCCGACCCCTTGACCGAGATTGTGGTTGTCGTCGGCCCTGCGAAGTCGAAGAGCTTCAAGATCGTCGACGATCCCTCCGGTCTCGACGTTCTCGTCGGCTCCGGGCCCGATGCTCCGAAACAGGCCCTCGGGTTCGGCCTGCCCCTCATCTGGGACGGGATCGAGAATGTCGACGGGGTGAGGGTATGGGGCGCTTCGGTGTCCGGACTGGCGGCGGCGATGGCGACCCGGGAGCGAAAGGTGGAGGTGGCCGCAGCTGCCCATCCCGATCACGCTGCTGGCGCCGGCAGCTCCCTCCGCTTCGCCCGTCCGGTCGGGGCAACTCAAGTCGATGGCGTTGCTCACGGAGCCCACCAGGTTCTCGTCGGCAAGTCATATAACGACTACGCCGCATGTCTAGTCCTTGCCCGGAAAAGACGCCTCACCATCGTAGATCGGGCGGCCTTTCTTTCCGGGATCGCCCTGGCTGCGGGCCTGGCAGTCTTTGCCGACTCGCCGCGCGCGGTGTGGGAGGATGCCCTCCCGTATCTTGAAACCGCAACAGGCATGGGTCTTGTGATGGCAGAGGCCTGATCACAAAAGAAGCGCCGCAGGGTACGATTCGACAGTCGTGATCTTTACACGAAAGCGCCTGTGGGGGTGGGTCCTCTTATTACCTTTGTTCATTGCCGCGTGTCAGGCCCCTGGCACCGCCGGGGAAGACACCGTGCCGTCCTCCGATTCGACTCTTTCGACTGCAACCACCACTCCGTCCAGCGCAGAGTGTGCTCCCGCCGGTGCGGGGTCCCCATGGACTGCGGAGGCGTCGGAGGAGACAACCGTCGTCCAGGAGGCCTCAGGCGATACACCCGGAGTAGCCCTGGCAATGTACCCCCGGCCCGATTATGAAGGAAAGCCGTGGTCGCATTGGGGTCAGGGTCTCGTCACCTCCGATGGCAGGTTCTTCAGCGCAATCGGCGACCACCAGGGTGCTGACGGCAACTCCTTCGTTTACGAGTACGACCCCACGACCATAACCCTCACTCGCGTCGTCGACATCCTCGCCACCGTTGAGCACGAGCCGGGTGCATGGGGTTACGGGAAGATCCACGCCCAGATGGTGGCCGGGGAATGCGACCAAATCTATGTGGCGACTTACTGGGGAACGCGGCGGGGGCTGACATTCACGAACGGTTATGACGGCGACCTCCTGCTTCGATTGGACCCGTCTTCGCGAACGACCGAGGAAGTGGGAGTCATCCTGTCGGAGCACGGCGTTGCGTCGATGGCGGCGTCACCGGACGGCTCACTCATCTATGTCGAAGCTGCCGATCCGTTCGAAGAGAAGCTCGGTTCGTTCCTCGCTCTCGACCCGGCCACCGGGGAGGTGGTCTTTTCCGACGACGACGAGGCTCATGGTGGCTACCGGAGCATCGCTGTCGGCGCCGACGGAAGCGCTTACATCACCTGGAATAACTCAGGGCTGGCCCGCTACGACCCGGAGACCAATTCGCTCGAAGAGACCGGGACTTCGATGCCTGGCGAAATCCTGCGCGCGGTGACAGGACCGGGACCGGACGGTCGGATTTACGCCGTGTCCCGGGATCCTGCCATATTCTTCGTGATCGAGCCGGACGGGGAGATCACCGAGCTCGGGCCCGCCCTCGGCTACACCGCTTCGATGGCGTTGGCTCCCGATGGTGAGCACTTCTATTACATACCGGGCGCTCACGGAAACGCCTGGGAGAGCGGGACGCCCCTGATTTCGGTCAACACGACCACCGGTGAGTCAACTGTCGTCGTCGAGCTCAATCCGTTGGTCGAGGCCGAGTTCGGGCTCCGCGCTGGTGGCACCTACAACGTGGTTGTCAGTGCTGACGGCTCCACCGTTTTTGTGGCCTTGAACGCTGGCGATCCGGCGACCCGGGACACCTTCGGGGAAATTGTGCTCGCTGTCGTAACCCTCCCGTGAGGACGACGGTTGTCGCCATTGTTTTGCTCCTCGCCGTCGGGTGTACCGGCGATCCTGGAGGCGGTGGCGATACAACCATGACACCGGATGCAGGTGCATCGACAACTGCAAGCTCGGCTCAGAGCTTGGACGGCTACAGCGTGTGCTGGGGTGCCGAACCGGCATCCGGGACCGACGAGATCTCGTTCGTAGATGCAACAGACTCGAGTGGCCTCAGGGATGCCCTCACCGGCATGAGGGGACACGCTGCCGCTTGGGGCGATGTCGATAGTGACGGGTCAGTCGATTTGTTTGTCGGGACATTCGCAACGGCCCGCAACGAGACGTACCTGGAGCGCGGAGCCGAAGGTCCGGCGCCCGACCGTCTCCTCCTCGGCGGAGACGGCATCTTCGAACTGGTTGACGGCTTCCCGGAACAGTACGGGCGTACTTCCGGAGCGGTGCTGGTCGACCTCGATGGTGAGGGCGATCTCGATCTGGTCGCATCCCGGAACGTCACGGACCGAGAAGGCGAGGTTGCAACAGCCATCCTGGAAAACACCCCGGAGGGTTTCGTCGAACGCGCGAGTGGAATCGATCAGTCGCTTGGTGGCCGCTCGGTTGGAGTGCTCGACTACGACGGTGACGGCATGCTCGACCTGGTGATCCTCGAGGACCACTACCGCGGTGGTTCGAGTCAGCTCTACCGAAACGAGGGTGGGCTGGAGTTCGCGGACGTCACCGGTGAGGCCGGATTTCCCGAAGGTGTCCACGGCCTGGGCCTTGCAACCGGGGACCTCAACAACGATGGGTTCGTCGACATCTTCGTCGCCGGTTCGAACCGGTTGTTCGCCGGCACCGGGAGCGGATTCACGGAGGTGGACGGAGCTGTAGGAGAGTGGGAGACTTTCGGACCCGAAGACGATGTGTCGGGTGCTGCTATTGCCGACGTGAACCGTGATGGGTGGTTGGATCTGGTCGTGGGCCACCACTTCAACAGCACAGTCGACCGCGGGTCGAGCGTGCCCGTCCGTCTGTATCTGAACGACACCTCCGAACCCGGTGGGCCGATCGAACTGCGTGACGTGACTGAAGCCGCGGGCCTCACCGGTCTGCCCACGAAGGCACCACATGTTGAAATCGCCGATATGGACAACGACGGCTGGCCGGACATCGTGACGACGGCCTCGGCAAGCGACGGGTCTGCACCCGCGGTATTCAGACATCTAGGCCTCGAGGAGGGTGTGCCGCAGTTTGGCACTCCAGACGGTCTCGGCTCGCCCCAGTATTGGGTGACCGGACCCACCTCAGACATCGATAAGGACGGGCGCCTCGACCTGCTCGCGGTGGAGTGGGAACCGGCCCTGCCCTCCGTCCTGTTTGTGAACCAGACCGCCTCCGGAAACTGGCTGCAGGTAGCGGTCAATGACGGGCTCGGCGGAGTTGGTGCCCGGATCCAGCTTTACGAGGAGGGGCGAGTCGGTGACGTAGAGGCCCTGCTCGGTGCCCGTGACATCACCGCAAGCCTCGGGTACACCGCGGGAGTCGAGTTGATGGCTCACTTCGGGATCGGAGAAGCAATGACGGTCGACATCCTGGTCACAAGCGCCGGGATGGACCCGGTCTCGTTGAGCGGCGTGGAAGCCAACTCCCGGATAGTTGTCGCCGGAGATTGCTGATTCTGGCAAAATCCGTCTTTTCCTGGATACGATTCGGCCCGGACGGGTAGAGAGGCGGTCATGGTTCGTTTCAAGAGAAATCCATCCGGCCCCGGCCAGGTTCTCGATCGCCGCGGCGGTGGGGGCGGGGGCGGGATGATGAAGCTCGGTGCCGGCGGCGGTGGTATCGCCCTGGTCATCTTCCTGGTCGTGACGCTGCTCGGTGGCGGCTCCGACCTCGGAGGACTTGTCGACTCCCTCGTTCCGGTCCAGCAGCCGGACTCTCAGGCTGCGCCCCTCGACCCCGCGAACGACCCCGACGCTGACCTCGTTGCGTTTCTCGGTGACGTCCTCGCGGACTCACAGGGAATGTGGGTCGGTATCTTCGAGGAATCGGGTCTCACCTACCAGGAGACCGACCTCGTCGTGTTCAACGGTTTCACCCAGTCTGCATGTGGAGGAGCTCAGGCTCAGTCCGGTCCCCACTACTGCCCGGCGGACGAGCAGGTGTATATGGACCTCGATTTTCTCGAGCTTCTCCAGGAGCGCTTCGGCGCCGCCGGGGATACCGCCCAGGCCTACATCCTTGCCCACGAGGTGGCCCATCACGTGCAGTATCAACTCGGCGTCATCGATGAGGTGACTTCGCGCAGTCAGAGTGATCCGGATAGTGCGAACGATCTGAGCATCGCCCTCGAGCTCCAGGCGGACTGTTTTGCAGGCGTTTGGCTGTCGACCCTGCGCGACGGCACGTCGGCGGCCATCCTCGAAGACAACGACCTTCAGGAGGCGCTGGACGCCGCGGCCGCGGTTGGAGACGACTCGATCCAACAGCAGACCTCCGGGTCGGTCAACCCCGAATCGTGGACCCACGGCAGCGCCGAACAACGATACACCTGGCTGAAAACCGGATTCGACACCGGCGACCCCGCCGCCTGCGACACGTTCTGATGGCAAGGGGGGGCGACCCCCCTTGTATCCCCCCGACAGGGTGAGCGGCGTCTTGTGGTTTGGTCTGGGATACAGGTTTCGGGTGCGGTCGGGTTGGTGATTTCGGACGGTGATTTTGCAAGGGGGGGCGACCCCCCTTGTATCCCTCTGTGGGATAGTGCGGTTTGGGGACCCCTAGATCCAGCCGGCTATCGAGGCGATCGGGACCAGGATTGTCGCCAGCGCGATGATGACAACGGCCATTGCCATCCAGGAGAACCGGTGCTCGCGGTGCTCACTGCGAAGGTCGGGATATTGCCTTGCTCGTAGGCCATCCAGAAAAGTCTAAGGCAACGGGCTGAAATATCCCCGGTGTCTCATGAATTCGCCACCCACGGTTTGAGTCGTACCCTTCCCCGGATGTCTCGCCGCCCACCGTTGATCTTCATCTTCACGGTGACATTGACCGGGATCTTGAACAACACGTTGATCTCGCCCGCCATCCCCGACATCCTCGAAGAGTTCGAGACCCCATCGAGCCGGGCCGGGGCCCTTGTCGCGGCCGGCTCCGTCGCCGGGATCGTGGTGGCGCCTCTGGTCGGGATCCTCGCCGACCGGTTCGGGAGAAGAATCGTGCTCTCGTCCTGTCTCGCAATTTTCGGGTTGTTCGGGGGCCTGGCCGCCCTCGCTCCGAGCTTCGGGATTCTGATTGGCGCCAGGCTTCTCCAGGGCGTCGGTTCGGCCGGTCTTGTCAACCTCGCGGTGGTTCTCATCGGGGACCACTGGTCCGGCAGCGAGCGAACCCGATTGGTGGGACGCAATGCTGCCGTCCTCACCACGGGTCTGGCTGCGCTTCCCCTCCTTTCGGGGTGGGTTACCGAGAGTTTCGGTTGGAGGGTCACTTTTGGCATCTATACGGTGGCGCTCCTGACTGCGGCAGTTGCCTGGATTGTGCTCGACGGCAGGCGCCCCGATCATCCGCCGTCCGTCAGGGAGCAGATCAGCGGGGTTGGCGCGGTGGTCCGTCAGCCTGCTGTCATCACCCTCCTCACTGCCGGGTTCTTGGTGTTCGTGATGATCTTCGGGCTGTTCCTCACGGTGTTCCCCGTGCACCTTGCGGAGCAGTTCGGGATGCGCGCCGGGGCGCGCGGTGTGATGATCGCAATTCCGGCAATCGGTTCGACTCTGATGGCTTTCAACCTCGGGCGGATCCGGGGAAGGATCACTACCAAAGGGGTGATGGTCCTTTCAGCAGGCGGGTTTGTCGTCGCATTTACCACCATCGGAGTCGCCGGCGCAGTCGCCGTGGTTGTTGTCGGCGCGATCCTCTACGGAGCGGCGGAAGGGGCAGTCATCCCATCACTCCAGGATGAGGCGATGGAGGCTTCACCCGATGAGCACCGCGGTGCGGTGGTTGCAGTCTGGGTGAGCGCGGCCCGGGCCGGCCAAACGGCCGGTCCCCTCATTGCCGGGGTCGGCCTTGCGTTCTGGTCTACGGGCACGGTTTTCCTAGTCGGCTCGTCGGTCGCGGTTGTCGTGCTGGTGCTCGGGCTGTTAGGCCCGTTACGAGGCATCCCGATGAAGGCCCCAGCGGCGGTCTGAGCCAGGCCTTATCGTTTCAGGTCGGGATCGGTCTGGTTGGCCCGGATCCGGATGGTGAACGCAGAATCGCCCGAGAGCACACCTCCGCGCCCGAACAACCGCCCGTATTGCCAGTTGGAAAGCCCGAGTTCGGGACGATCCAGAGCGTATTGGCCGTCTACCCAGCGGGTGAACCCGTTGGAGACGAATGGTGAATCGACCGTGTCGTAGAACACCTGGTGCTCATCGGTGTCCGAGGAGATCAGACTGGCTGCGAACCGGGGGCTCTGGGTGTTGAAGAGAGAGACTGCGTCGTCCACGCTGTCGACGATCTCGAGGGTCACCTCTGGGCTCTCCTCCCATTCCCACTCCACGCCGAGGTCGTCTTCAGCGATCGTCTCGGTCTGCGGTTCGGTTCGCACACCATCACCTCTGACGATCTCAGCCTGTGAGCGCCATTCTTCGGGGATGAACTCCAGGGCCCGCTCGGTGGCATGGAGCTTTGAGGCAACCCCTCGCCGATCTCCCGCCGCCTCGAGCGCAGCGAGGAATACCGGCACCAATTCCCCGGCTCGGCCGGCGACGATGCAGCAGGTGTTCAGGGTGTTGCAGACCTTGCGGTCGAGGGAGTTGAGGACGGTTCTTCCGAACCAGTCGGAGTCAGCGGAGTTCGCGGCGACGATCCAGGCACCACCGGTTCCGTGCAGACTGACCGGAGTCCCCGCTTGGCGGGCAACGCCGCCGAGTTGTGAGACCGCCGTTCCCGAACCGCGCGCGACGGCCAGAGCAAGCCTCTGATCGTCGAACATCGCCCACCCGGCCGCGCGCGATGGGGAAGCCAGCAAAGACGCGGCCCCCGGGGGGAGCCCGCTCTCCGCCAGTGCCGGGACAAGGGCCTGTTCCATGATGGCAACTGCTGTTCCGAGAGCATCACTGCCGATTCGAAAGACGACGGTGTTTCCCGAGCGGAGCACGCCGGTGGCGTCGGCAAAAACGTTCGGGCGCCCTTCGAATACGAACCCGATCACCCCGAGCCCGGAGCGGACCAGATCCACCGACCAACCATCGTGTTCGACATGCTCGGTGACCTGGCCCCGGCCACCTTCGGTGACGGCCCAACTTCGCAAGCCTTCGATCATGTCTCGCCGCATCCGGTCGTCGAGGACGAGACGGGTGGAAGACCGACCGCGGGCCTTGGCCCCCTCGACGTCGGTGGCGTTGGCAGCGGCGATCGCTGCGAACGCGGTGTCATCAGAAAGACGGTCGGCAAAGAATTTGTAGAAATCCGAGATCTGTTGGTCGGTGATCCGGCCCATCTCCTGGAAGGCGTCGGCAGAAGCTTTGACCGCGTTTGACGAAATCAGAAGGACCTCGGAGGGTATATGGAGAAGGTCGCCGCTGTCCTGGGCGACGATCACCCGGTCTCCGGGGCGGAACGCGTCGGCGAGCTCCTGGGTGACATAGGTGATCCGGTCTCCAGCGAAGATCACCGGCATCCCGGCCTTTAACTCACGTAGTGTCTCGATCCCGTCCCGCATATTTCCAGGCTACCTACACCAGGACCACGAGGTCATCGCGGTGAATGACTGCCCCGCCGGCGAGTTCTGAGTGTTTCCCGGCGACCTCCCGGATCGAGGACGAGCCGAGGCGGGCGAGACCCTTGGCGATTGTGTTGCCCTGTCCATCGTTGACGACGACTGCGTCTCCGGCGACGAAGGTGCCCTCGATCTCTCTTATCCCGACTGCGAGCAGGCTCCTCCCGTTCACGGATATCGCTTCGACGGCTCCGTCGTCGATGATTACCTCGCCGCGTGAGGGGACGCCGAAGGCGATCCAGAGTTTGCGAGCCGACAATCCCGAGGGTCGCGGGGCGATCCAGGTTCCGATCTCTTCGCCTCGTAAAGTCAGCTCGACAGCCTCGGCGATCGAGGCGTCGGCGATGACGGTCGGCACCCCGGACCATGCTGCCATCCGTGCTGCGGCGATCTTGGTGGCGACACCTCCCGACCCGAATCCACCTCTGGTTGTTGCCTTGTAGAGCCCATCGAGCACCGCGTCGTTGTGTTGGACAGCGCTGAGGAGCTCAGCCGAATCGTTGACCCGCGGGTCCTCAGAGAAGAGTCCAGCCGTGTCAGTGAGGATTATCAAGATCGCGGCTTCGACCAGGTGGCAGACGAGAGCCGCCAGTCGATCGTTGTCACCGAAGCGGAGTTCGTCGACTGTGACCGTGTCGTTCTCGTTTACGACGGGCACCACTCCGAGTTCGAGCATCCGACTGATGGCTTCTCTCGCATGCAGGTATTGGGTCCGGTTGGCCAGCACATCCCGGGTAAGCAAGACCTGACCGACCACCATCTCGTGTTCGGCAAACGCGGCGGCATAATGGTGCATGAGAAGCCCCTGTCCAACCGATGCAGCCGCCTGGAGCCCGGGTAGATCGGAGGGTCGGGTCGTCATTCTCAGTGAGGGCAGCCCTGCGGCGACCGCTCCGGAGGAAACCAATAGTGGTTTGTATCCGGCTGCCGACGCGGCCACCACCTGGCGGACTGTTCGCTGCAGGCTTTCTCCGTCGATTCCACCCGCGGCCCGGGCGAGGCTCGACGAGCCGACTTTGATGACGACGCATCTTCCCGTTTCGGCTGGAATTCTCAAATTTCGCTTTCTTCTTCGATCTGGTGGCTCACGATCCTACGTGACCCCGCGGCCTCGCCTGACGATGTCCAGATTTTGATGAACGGGTCGTAGAGTTGTGCGCTGCCCGGGCCGGCCCTGTCCTGGCCAAAGGGAGGAGGAGGCCATCGGACAAGAACACGACGCAGCGGTTGTCACCCGGACCATCCCGGGGCTGATTGTCGTCTCCGCCAGCCTTGTTCTCGCAGCGCTACCTGTATTCCTGGTTGGGGGTCTGGCCGTCCAGATCCGACAGGATCTCGGGTTCGGCGAGTCGGCGCTTGGTGCCGCGGTGACAATCGGCTTTGCCGCAGGGGCGCTGGCCTCCCCGTTCGGGGGTCGAATTGCAGACCGGTTGGGCCCGCGCACCTCCCTCTACACCGGAGCGGTCCTGGCTGTAGTTGCGTTACTCGGCATCGGGTTGGTCGCCGACACCTGGGGAATCCTCGTGCTCTTCCTCATTGTGACCGGATTGGCGCTTGCCGTCACCGATCCCGGGTTGGCAATTCTGGTCGGTCGAGCGATCCGTCCCCACCGGCAGGGCCTCGCTTTCGGGATCAAAGAGGCGTCGATCCCGGCCGCCGCGCTTGTCGCTGGGCTTGCCGTCCCGGCGATTGCACTCACCGTCGGTTGGAGGTGGGCGTTCGGGCTCGGATTGGTGCCATTGCTCCTGATCGTCTTCCTTCTTCCCAGGGTGGTGAGGGATTCTGATCCGCCTTCCCCGGTGCCAGATCAGGGGGCCGAAGCTGCGGTTGGCACGTCGCGAAGACGAGCGATCGTTCTCTCGGCAATTGCAGCTGCCTTGGGCACAGCCGCGGCAAGTGGCGTCGGGGTGTTTCTGACGGAGAGCGCGGTGGCGATGGGGCTGACACAGGGGAATGCCGGCTTTCTTCTCGCAGCTGGGAGCGTGGCAGGGATCGTTGCGCGGATCAGTGCCGGGGTGGCCGCCGATCGGACCGGTGGGCCCCAGTTCAAGCTGATTTCGATCATGCTTGTCGTCGGGGCGGTGACCATGGCTCTCGGAGGGACGGGAAGCACTGCTTTCCTGGTAGTAGGGACAATCGGGGCATTTACGGGAGGCTGGGCGTGGACCGGGATCTTCTTCCTTTCCTTGATCAAATCCAGCCCCGCCACCCCTGGCGCTGTGGCCGGTATCGGGTCTTTCAGCCTCGGCGTCGGCAATGCCTCCGGCCCCCTGCTCTTCGGGCTGGTCGCAGAGAACGCATCCTTCGCCGCCGCCTGGCTCGTCGCCGGGATTGCCGCCGGAATCGGGGCCATTTTCATGGCAGCGGCGCATCGCGAGCGCTGATTGGCGTGCTAAACACCGTGGTATGAGGCTCGAGGGCACTCCAATTGTCGTCACCGGCGCCACCGGGATCGCCCGCGCCGGAGCAGAGCGGCTCACCGCAGCGGGTGCGCGGGTCTTCGTCATCTCGATCGAAGAGTCCGAATGCGAAGCTCTCGCCGCTGAAATTCCGGTCGCCGGCTGGGTCGCAGCCGATCTCACTGATGAGGACGCGGCAGTGGAGGCGATGGGTCGGGCCGGGGAAGCCCTTGGAACGATCCGGGGGCTATTCGCCGTGGCGGGTGGGAGCGGACGGAAGCTCGGAGACGGGCCAATCGATGAAGTCGAGCTAGCTGGATGGAGAGCAACCCTCGACCTCAACCTGACCACCTCTTTTCTCGCCGCCCGCGAAGCCGTCCGGTCGATGCTGGCGACAAGGGCCGGAGGGTCGATAGTTCTGGTGAGCAGTGTGCTGGCGACTTCTCCGGTGGCGGGTCTCTTCTCGACCCACGCCTACGCGGCGGCCAAGGGTGCGCAGGTGTCATTGGCCCGGGCAATGGCGGCCCACTACAGTGCCGACGGCATCAGGGTGAACGTGATTGCTCCCGGCCTCGTCGCGACTCCAATGTCGGTCCGCGCCCAGGGAGACCCCGAGATAGTCGGTTTTGCTGGGGCCAAACAGCCCCTATCCGGCGGGTTTCTCCAACCTGACGATGTCGCCGACGCCGCGGTGTTCCTGCTCTCTGACGAGGCGCGTCACATCAGTGGCCAGGTTCTCGGGGTCGACGGGGGCTGGAGCGTCTCAGGGGTAACCCCATGATTCTCCCTGCGGTGATACTCGACCAGAAGGTGATCCCTGTCGTCCGCGGCCTCACCGTTGCGCGGGCGCTCCCTCTGGTAGAAGCCCTGTCCGAAGGCGGGATCAACTCCCTCGAGGTGACGATGGAGTCCAGTGGGGCGGTAGCAGCAATCCTCGAACTAGCCGACAGTGGAGCAGTCGTTGGCGCCGGAACGGTGATGACAATCGAGGGGGCCAGGTCGGCGATCGATGCCGGTGCCACCTTCCTGGTCTCTCCCCATTTCGACCCCTATCTCGTCGAGTGGGCACTGGAAGCGGGCGTGGCCCACCTGCCCGGGGTACTGACACCCACCGAAGCGGCCTCGGCGATGAGCATGGGGGTCACAACGGTCAAGCTCTTTCCTGCCGGCCCTGGTGGTCCGGACCTGATCCGGGCTCTCCATGGGCCATTCCCGGAACTGCGTATCGTTCCGACCGGTGGGATCTCCGCCAGCAATGCCGCTGAGTTCATCGCCGCAGGGGCAATCGCGGTTGGCGTGGGAAGCTGGCTCACCGGGGCCGAGGCCTCCGCTGAAATCACCAGCCGGGCCAGCCAACTCCGAGCCGCCGTCGGTTGAATATCCAGGAGTTGTCTAGACAACTTACCTTCGACCTGTCAGACTGAACCGATGCATCCTGAAAGTCTCACGGTCCACGACGTCACATACGAGCAGGTCGCCGGCACCATCGACCACTCCCTGCTCAGACCGGAACTAACGCTCGACACGGTTCTCGAAGGTTGTGATCTTGCGGACCGATACCAGGTGGTCTCGGTGTGCGCTCGTCCCGCCGATGTTCCATTGGTCGCCGAGAGGCTTGCCGCTTCGACGGTTGCCGTTGGAACGGTAATTGGCTTCCCCCACGGATCCTCTGCCACTGTGATCAAGGCCCGCGAGGCCGAGCAGGCAATGAGCGACGGGGCGGTCGAGCTCGACATGGTGCTCAACATCGGTTGGCTCCTCTCGGGCGAGTTCGCCAGGGTCGAGGAGGACATCAAGGCCGTGGTCGATGTCGCCGGCGACGACGCCTTGGTCAAGGTGATCCTGGAGAACGCGTACCTGAGCGACGAACAGAAGGTGAAGGGTTGTCAGTTGGTCGAGGCTGCCGGCGGCCATTACGTAAAGACCTCCACCGGGTTTGCGGCGAGTGGGGCAACCATCGCCGACCTCGAGCTGATGCGGGCCAGCGTCGGGCCAAATATCTCAGTAAAGGCTGCCGCTGGTGTCAGAACCCTCGATGCGCTCCTTGCTGTGATGGAGGCGGGGGCAACCCGTTGTGGAGCTACCCAGACCGCAGCGATGCTCGACGACTACCGGGAGCGAACCTCCGCCTGATCATCGGTGAACCGATCGATCCCGATCTGAGTCATCCCGGCGAGGCCGGCCCCGATCGCCCCGGCCGCAGCGCCGAGGTCGGCGAGTAACACTTCGACCCGCTCGATTGGGACGAGTGTCACCCGCTGCTGCAGCGACCTCCGTACCGGGTCGAGCAGGAGGTCCCCGGCACGGGCGATACCACCTCCGATCACAATCCGCTCCGGTCCGAGAATCGTGACGACGTTGGCCAGGGCGATGCCCAGATACATCGCAACTTCGGCGATCGCCTCTTGGGATCGCACGTCACCGTTTGCCGCGGCTTCATAGGCCTCCTCGGCCGTGTCCTTTCCGGCAAGGTCGGCGAGGACTCCTGCCTTCGTCAGCGACTCGACACATCCCCTGTTGCCACACCCGCAGAGAGGGCCGTCGGGAAGGATTGTCTGGTGGCCGATCTCCCCTGCGGTGCCGAATGCGCCGAGATGCAGCCTTCCGTCCACAGTGATCCCGCCACCGACGCCTGTCCCGAGGACCATCGCCACCATGATCCGACATCCCCGACCTGCACCAAGGTTGCCTTCGGCGAGGGTGAAGGCCCTGGCGTCGTTGATCATCGTCACCGTCTGGCCCAGGCCCTCGCTCACCCGGCTGCCCAGGGGATGTCCCTTCCAGCGTCCCGGGAGGTTGGGAAACAGGGTGACATCTCCAGACCCGGTGTCGTAGAGTCCGGGGACTCCAAGGCCCACCGAATCGAAATGCCCGTGGGTGGCGCCTGCAGCCCGGCCGGCTTCGATAAGCCGGGCGGTGACCGCGTCCGGCCCGCCTGCCGCTGCGGTTGTGAGCGTCTCGTCAGAGACGACCCTGGTGTCGCCATCATGTTCGAGGATGACGACTTTGATGTTTGTCCCCCCGAGGTCGAGACCGAGGTGAAGACTCATCCCGTCTCCTCTTCGCCTCGGTACATCACCGCTTCGAACGCATACCGGTCGGCGACGTAGCAGGTGACCGTGTGTTCGAGGGCAACGCCGTCCTGATCCCAGATGATCCGATCCTCGCAGAGGAGAACGTCCGAACTCGAGGTCAACTTCAGTAGATCGCGCTCACGTTTGGTGGCGCGGCGGGCCGTCACCTCGGCAAGCGCCCGCGTCGGGGTGTGGCCGGCATCCTCGAATGCGGCGTGCAGGGAGCCTTGATCCACGTTCTTCTCGAGCGAAGAAACGAGAGATACGGGCATGATTGCCCGTTCGACGGCCATGGGGGTTCCGTCGGCGAGTCTGAGGCGCTCCAGCATGTACGCAGGATCGGAGGGCCTGAGCCCGAGACTCGCTCGTTCCAGATCGGAGGGCTGGATCTGTCGCCGCTCCAGCAGCTGGGATGATGCGGTCATCCCGCGCCGTTTCATTGACTCGGTGAAGGAGAGTGGTGAGCCGAGTAGGCGGGGGACCCGGCGCGGAGCTACAAACGTTCCCGCGCCCCTCTTGCGCAGTATGAGATCTTCCGCCGTGAGTACTTGCACCGCTTGCCGCGCCGTCATCCGCGAGACCCCGAACCGGTCGCAAAGCTCCGCGTCGGAGGGCAGCCGGTCACCCGGTTCGGAGTTGGCGATCAGGCTCCGCAGGTACTCCGCAATTTGCTCGTAACGAGGTGGATTGCGGTCGGTCATCGATCAGTTACACACATTTCGAAATTGATCTTGGTCGTTTTGTCTGCTCCATGAAGCCATCAGCTCGCAAATGTATATACATTTGGCACAATGACAACTATGGATGAGACCCCGCGAGGCAATGCGAGTGGAAAGTGGATCGACGAGGCACGGAAATTGCTCGATCGGCTAGCTGCAACACAGATGAACACGATCGGAGCGGTTGCCGGGTGGTGTGCCGATGCGATTCAGGGCGGCGGCCTGGTTCACCTCTTCGGCTCCGGCCATTCCCGTATCCCACTCGAGGAGATGTTTCCCCGCTACGGATCGTTCCCTGGCTTCCACCCGATGGCGGAGCTGTCGATGACCTTTCACACCGAGGTCGTTGGCACCAACGGCCAACGGCAGGCGATGTTCATCGAGCGAATTCCCGGGCTGGCGGAGGTGATCCTCTCCAACTACGAATTCGGGGACGCCGATGTGATGATTGTGTTCAGTTCCTCGGGACGGTCTGCGGTACCGGTGGAGATGGCAATCGGGGCTGCCGAGCGAGGGATGAAGGTTGTGGCGGTCACATCAGTCGCCGAGTCGATGGCATCGTCGCCCACACACCAATCGGGAACCCGGCTGCTCGACCATGCCGACGCCGTGATTGACATCGGCACGCCGGCCGGTGACGCCCTGATCCGCCTGAAAGGCCTTGCCCACCCGGTCGGACCGGGTTCCACCCTTGCCAATGTCGCAGTCGTCAACGAAGTCAAGGTTCAGGTTGCAGAGCTTCTCCTGGCGAGGGGGTTCACCCCGACCGTATTGACCAGCGGCTCGCTGGTGGGGGAGGCAGAGTCTCGTGATCTCTTCGATCGAGCCTACGGCGAATACGCCCATGACCTCGCCAGGGTGCTCGACAGGGGCGAGCGGGGACGACCGGCGTAGCCACGGCACTTTCCAGGTTGTCTATACAAAATCATAAGTTGGCTACTTATGCCGTTGACAGCTTCAAAAGTCTCTGGCATGCTGGCAAAACTGTGGAGAATCGATTAGGTCTGCTCGGGTCTGATTCAGACTCACCTGGTGATCTCCTCCGGTTGATCCGGAGCGGCCGTGCCCGCACCCGTGGTGAATTGGTTGCTGCCACCGGGCTGGCGCGGTCCACCGTCGCCCAGCGAATCGAAGGGCTGATGACCGCGGGACTGGTCGTCGAAGTCGGCGGCGCCCCTTCTACCGGTGGCCGACCTCCCTCCCTCCTCGGGTTCAACGGCGACGCCGGTCTCGTCTTTGCCGCAGATCTCGGTGCTACCCACTCCCGGGTCGCGGTTGCGGACCTCGGTGCCGAGCCACTCGCCGAGGTCGAAGCCGACCTGGATATCAATGACGGTCCTGAGGTGGTGCTCGGTTGGCTGGATGAGACGTTCACGCAACTACTCGCAACGGTTGGCCGCCCGGTTACCGACCTGATGGGCATCGGGATCGGCGTGCCCGGGCCCGTCGACTTCGATCGAGGTGTCGCCGTGAACCCGCCGATCATGGCCGGCTGGCACGAGTACCGCATCGCAAAGCAATTCCGGCAGATGTATGACGTGCCGGTGCTGGTCGACAACGACGTCAATATCATGGCGCTCGGGGAGTACTGGGTGATGGAGCCCCGGGTCGACGACTTCGTCTTCATCAAAGTGGGCACCGGTATCGGTTCGGGTCTCATCCTCGGTGGCCGCCTCCAGCGCGGTGCAGACGGTGCGGCGGGCGACATCGGCCACGTTCAGACCACAACCGACGACGTGGTGTGCCGATGCGGGAACACGGGATGCCTCGAAGCCTCGGCAGGTGGCGCTGCTCTCGCCGCCCGCCTCAGAGAACTCGGGCACGAAGCCCGGCGGAGCATCGACGTCACCGACCTGGTCGAACAGGGGAACAAAGACGCGATCGTGGCCGTCCGGGAGGCGGGCCGGTTGATCGGGAGCGTGGTCGCATCTCTCGTCAACCTGCTCAACCCGACTCTGATAATGATCGGCGGCAATGTGGCCCGGGCCGAACAACACCTCATCGCCGGCGTCCGCGAGGTTGTGTACAGCCGTTCGACCACCCTGAGCACAACCAACCTCCAGATCACCGGGTCGACACTCGGCGATCGCGCCGGAGTCATCGGGGCCGCGGCCCTCGTGATCGACCATTTGCTCACACCCGGGGCCATCGACCTCGTGCTCGAGAAGGCGGTCGTCAGTGCCTGATGAGATTTCAAGCGAGCTTCCCTCGGGCGGTGCCCAACACCGCCGTCAAGCGGGAACAAACAAAAAGACAAGTGCCGCAACGGGCGGCAGAAGATAGAGGAGGAAAGATGAAACGAAGCAAAGCGCTGCGAATTGCGGCGCTATTCGCCAGTCTCGCACTCATCGCCGCAGCCTGTGGCGATGGCGAAGGTGGCGACGATGACGGCGACGGAGGCGACGACGAGACCTACACCCTCGGTGTGAGCAACACCCTGGTAGGCAACGGCTGGCGGGAGCAGATGATCTGCGCCATCAAAGCCCAGGCCCTTGCCAGCGGTGTCATCGATGAGGTCGTGGTGGTCAACGAGAACGCTGACACCACCGGCCAGATCGGCCACCTCGAGAACCTTATCTCGCAGGGTGTCGATGCCATTGTTCTCAACCCGACCGACCGTGACGGTCTGAACTCGGTAATCGAGGAGGCCATCGCCCAGGGGATCGTTGTTGTGGCAGTCGACCAGGCTGTATCAGCCGAAGGCGCGTTTGTCGTGACCAACGACCAGGAGGAGTACGGGTACCTCGGAGCCAAGTGGCTGTTCGAGCAGATGGGTGGATCCGGCAATGTTGTCGAGATGCGCGGAATCGACGGGGTTCCCGCCGACACCGACCGGCACGCCGGCTTCATGCGGGCGCCCGAAGAGCATCCCGACATCACCGTCAGCCAGGAGACCTTCACAGGTTGGGACCCGACCACCGGTGCCCAGCAGGCGCTTGACATCATCAGCGCCGGCGATGTGGGTGGAATCTGGACCTCGGGTATCGACTACACGGTCGTTGAGCAGTTCCAGACTGCAAACGCACCGTTCGTACCCATCGTTGGGGCCGACAACAATGGCTTCATCCAGCAGCTGCTGGAAATCGACGGGCTCGAGGGAGCAGCAGTCACCAACCCGCCCGCCATCGGCGGCGTCGGTGCGGCGATTGCGATCCAGGCACTGACAGGAGAAGAGCCGGACAGCGTGACCACGTTGACCCCGGCAGTGTTCGACCACACCCAGACCGGTGAGCTCGAGAACCTCTTCGACGCCGACCAGCAAGTTGGTTGGAGTACGTATGTTGAGATCGAGCCTTACACCACATACGAGGCATCAGCTGTCTCGGATTGTGTTGGTCCGGGCGAGTAGGATCAACTGACAAAGCAGGGAACCGGGCGCCTCTAGGTGCCCGGTTCCCTACGCTCTCCTGTTGTGGCCACCAGCTCACTTTTGGCGACGCAAGACGTCGCAAAGCGCTTCGGAAGCGTCATTGCGCTCCGCTCAGTCGAGCTGACCGTTGAGCCGGGCGAGGTTCATGCCCTGCTCGGGGCGAACGGCGCCGGGAAGAGCACACTTGTCAAGATCCTCTCCGGCGTCCACCATCAAGACGCTGGTGAGATCAGGGTCGGCGGTAAGGCAGTAGACCTGAGCCGTCCCTCCGACGCCCGCGATGCGGGCCTGGCCACAGTTTTCCAGGATCCTGCCCTCATCCCGGATCTGACCGTCAGACAGAACCTCAAACTCACCGATGCTCCAGAATCCACCGTGCGCGATTGGCTGCATCAGATGGGCCTTGTGGGTCTCGATTTCGAAGCCCTGGTACGTGAGCTTGCGCTTCCGCAACTACGACTGATCGATCTCGCCCGCGCCTTATCCCGCGAGCCCTTGCTGCTGATGCTGGATGAGATCACCGCGGCGCTTCCCGCCGATCAGGCCGATCAGGTGTTTTCGGTGATGAAACAGTGGAAAGAGACAGGCCGCTCAGTCCTCTTCATCACTCACCGCCTCGGGGAGGTGCTCCGGATGTGCGACCAGGCCACGGTCCTCAGAGATGGCCGAAATGTCGCCAAATTTGCACCGAGAGATGTCGGCGAGGCGGGTCTCGTCGAGGCCATGCTCGGCGATGTAGTCGGCTCGGTGGCAACTGCAGACCAAAGAGAGCCGGTCCGAGGGGATGCCCCGGTTGTTCTCGAGACGGCTGGCCTCGGTTCGAGGGACCGCCTCAACAATGTCACTTTCCAGTTGCGCGCCGGAGAGGTGCTCGGCGTCGCCGCGCTCGAGGAGCAGGGTCAGGACCGGCTCTTCGAACTTCTTTCCGGTGACAGACGTCCCGATGCCGGCGAGATCAGGGTCAACGGTGAGATCCTGGACGCTCGATCCCCCTATGACGCGGTTCGGAGAGGCGTTGTGCTCGTCCCCTCCGATCGGCTCCAGGCGCTGCTCCCGAAGCGCCCGATCCGGGAGAACCTCGGGGCGCCGCTCTACAACCGCATCTCCCGGTGGTTCTCAATCGTTTCCGATGAGACGGAGCGGGTCGACTCCGCCGTCCAACGTCTCTCGATAGACACCCGCGCCGCCAAGCAGGCAATCCGGCTTTCAGGAGGCAATCAACAAAAAGTGGTGGTCGGGAGATGGCTCGCTGCGGGGTTCCGGGTACTTCTCTGTTTCGACCCGACGCGGGGGATCGACGTCGGAACCAAAAAGCAAATTTATGAGTTGTTGAGGGAACTGGCCGCTGACGGCGCCGCCGTGCTCCTCTACACCAGCGAACTCGCCGAAATTCCTCTTGTGTGTGATCGGGTCCTGGTGATCTACGACGGGGCCATCGTCTCCGAACAGCCCGCAGCGACCGCAACTGAAGAGGCGTTGCTCACCGCCGCCCACGGAATCGGTGGGGAGGACGTGGCATGACCGGGTCGACGACAACTGTCCCAGGAGTGGACTGGCGCCGGGTCGCCAAGCGCCACGGATGGACGATCGGGGTCTGGTTGCTTTTGATCGCGATGATCATCTGGTATTCGACGCTGATCCCCCGATTCGGCGCCTTCCAGGTTGCGTCGATAGCCAAGAACAGCCTCCCTCTCGTATACCTCGCCGTGGCGCAGGCAGTGATCGTCATCACCGGCGGTATCGACCTCTCCGTGGGAGCAATGCTGGTCCTTACCAACTCGATTGCGGCCCAGTTGATGTTTGGTCAGTCGTTCCCGATGACTCTGCTCATCGCGGTGGGAGTCGTCCTCCTCGCCGCGATAGTCAACGGATTGGTCGGGTGGATCATCACAATCTCCAAGGTCCCCGACATCGTGGTCACCCTGGCCACGAGTTTCATCTACTCCGGTGCAGCGTTGCTGATCCTCCCGTCACCAGGAGGAGGGACCAGTGAAGGGTTCCGAGCCCTGTTCACGGGGTCGGCCACCGGGACCGGTACCAATTTCTGGCCAGCTTTGGTCATGATCGCCATCCCTGTCGCCCTGATCGCCGTCTGGATGCGGCGCACCAGGACCGGGCTCTCGCTTTACGCGACCGGCTCGAACCCTGTCGCCGCATACCTATCGGCGGTGCGAACCGGCAGAGCCAAGATCTACGCGTACGCAATCGGTGGAGCATTTGCTGCGATGGGCGGGCTCTCGGCACTGGCGATCACCGGGTCCGGCGAGTCACGGTTCAGTACCGGGGCCAACTTCACCCTTCGCTCGGTTGCCGCCATCGTGCTCGGCGGTATCGCCCTCACCGGTGGCACCGGTTCGGTGGTCGGTGCCGCGGCAGCGGGCATCATGTTGTTCACGCTGTCCCCGACGCTCAGTGCGATGGGCATCGACCCGAACACGGCGCAGGTGATTCAGGGCGCCCTAATCGTTTTGGTGATGATGGTCGCGGGCATCCTCGAGTTGCGGAGGCAGAGGGCAGAATGACAGTCAAACAACCCCTGGAGATCGAAGACCTCGGGCAGCCACGCTGGGGTATGTGGCTCGCCGACCATCCACTGGCCGTGCTCGCCGCAGTGCTCCTCGTGCTCATCCTCGTCACCGGGATCATCGAGCCCGCATATCTGTCCTCGAGCGGGATGCGCAACACCGTGCTGCTGGCCGCGCCGCTCGGGATAATGGCCGGAGCCCAGACGATCCTGATGTTGACCGGCGGGATCGACCTTTCGGTAGGGATGATCGCCACCGCGGCGGCCTATGTCGCGGCGAATCAGTCACCCAACGGGGCCGCCATTGCAATTGTCATCGGGCTCCTCGTCGGCGTTGCCGCCGGAATGGTCAACGGAATCGGTGTCGGGGTGTTCAAAGTCAATCCGCTGATCATGACCTTGGCGATGTCTTCGATCATCCTCGGTCTGTTTACGGCCCTTTCTTTCACTGTTCTCCAGGGCTCGACGACTGTTGCCCCGTTCATCAAGACTCTCGGCGGAGGGTCGTTCTGGGGAAACCGGATCCCCTTCAACGCGGTGGTATGGGCGGGAGTCTCATTCCTGATCATCTACGGGCTGCGGCGCACCGGTTTTGGCAGGCTTCTCTACGCGGTCGGTGACAATCCCGTGGCCGTCAGGCTCGCAGGGATCAGGAGCTGGCAGGTGCTGATTGCCGCTTACGCAGTCGCCGGCCTCCTTTCGGCGCTGGCAGGCATCCTCCTCGCTGGTCGCACCGGTGCCGTCGACCTCCAACTCGCAGTCAACTTCCTCCTGCCGTCGGTTGCTGCAGCTGTGATTGGCGGGACGTCGATCTTCGGTGGGATCGGGACCTACGGCGGCACTGTGTACGGTGCCCTGATCCTCGGTGTTCTCACCACAATGCTCACGTTCCTCAATGCAGGTCAGGGAATCCAGCAGATCGTTTACGGATCCATCGTGCTCGGCCTCGCCTGGCTGTACGCCCGGGTAACCGGTGTGGCATGAAAGGGAGTAGTTCAGATGGGCCTGAGTGACATAAGAGCGGGCGTCGTCGGTGTTGGGTTCATCGGCGTTGCCCATGTCGAAGCGATTCGCAGGCTCGGTGTCGATGTCGCCGGTGTGGTCGGGTCGAGCCCGGACCGGGCCCGCGCCAAAGCCGGTGCCGCTGGGCTGCCGACCGTGTACGACTCGGTAGAGGCGCTCGCCGGCGACCACTCGATCGACGTGATCCACATCGCAACCCCAAACTACGTTCACGCCGATCAGGTACGGGTGGCTCTGGGCGCAGGCAAACATGTCGTCTGCGAGAAGCCCCTTGCCGTCACCTCGAAAGACACCGCTGACATCCTTGCGATGGCTGAAGGATCGGTACTCGTACATGCAGTCTGTTTCAACATTCGCCACTACCCGCTCAACCATCAGGCGATGGCGATGGTCGCTGCCGGCGACATCGGCGAACCGCGATTCATCACCGGGTCATACCACCAGGACTGGCTGCTCAAGGACACCGACTGGAACTGGAGGCTGCAACCAGAGGAAGGGGGAGAGCTCCGTGCGGTAGCCGACATCGGGTCGCACTGGCTCGACCTGACTCGTTTCATCTCCGGTCGTGACGTTGAAGCTGTGATGGCCGACCTCCATACCCTCGTCCCGGTACGGCGCCATCCCGCAGGGCCGGTGGAGTCGTTCTCCCGGGCCGAAGCCGACGGGGACCTTATCGAAGAGCAGATGTCGAGCGACGATGCCGCCGGGATCCTGCTCCGCTACGCGGGCGGGGCCCGCGGAGCGGTGACGATCTCTCAGGTCTCGGCAGGTGAGAAGAATTCGGTCCGTTACGAGATTGCGGGGAGCGAGGCATCGCTGAGCTGGTACTCCCAGCACCCCGATCAGCTGCAGATCGGCCGTCGCGACCGTCCCAATGAGGTCCTCTATCGCGACCCGGCCATGGCAGCCCCCGAGGCGAGCCGGAACATGGCGTTTCCCGGTGGCCATGTCGAAGGGTTCCCGGACACATTTCGGGCCCTCTTCGCCCAGGTGTATGCCGCCGTCGAAAGCGGCGGTCCAGCAGCGGAGCCTGCCTACCCGACCTTCGCGGATGGCCACGACGCAGTTCTGGTCACCGAGGCTGTGGCAGCCAGCCACACCGAACAGGTCTGGAAAACAGTCGAGAGACAAGGAGACAAATCATGAAGCTAGGGCTTCTGACAGCGCCGTTCCCCGAGACCCCGCTCAACGATGTCGCCGACTGGACAGCCGCCAACGGCTTCACCGCGATCGAAATCGCAGCCTGGCCGGCATCCGGCGGCGAGACCCGTCGCTACGCCGGCACGAGTCATATCGACGTCGCCGACATCTCCGACACACGCGCCGCTGAAATCGTCGGTGATATGACCTCCCGGGGGCTGGAGATCTCCGGTCTCGGCTACTACCCAAATCCGCTCAATCCCGACGAAGAGCACCGCAGAACTGTGATCGGCCACCTCAAGAAAGTTATTGTCGCCGCGGGGAAGATGAACGTGCCGGTGGTCAACACTTTCATAGGAGCCGATCGGTCCCGGAGCCAGGATGAGAACTGGGAAGAAGCGACCAGGGTCTGGCCAGAGATCATCTCCGCTGCAGAAGACAACGGGGTAAAGATCGCAATCGAGAACTGCCCGATGATCTTCTCGAAGGACGAATGGCCGTCGGGCCACAACCTCGCCTATAACCCGAAGATCTGGCGGCGGATGTTCGAGGAGTTCGGGGAGACAATTGGCCTCAACTTCGACCCGTCTCACCTCGTTTGGCTGATGATCGACATCGAAAGCGCTATCGAAGAGTTTGGCTCGAGGTTCTACCACTTCCAGGCCAAGGATGTGATGATCGACCACGAAGGCCTTTACGAGAACGGGACGCTCTCCGGAGGCATCGGATGGCAGATTCCCCGTCTTCCCGGCCTCGGCCACGTCGACTGGGGCCGTGTTTTCTCCGCTCTCTACCGGGTGGGTTATGACGGCGCGATCATCATCGAACACGAGGATCGCGACTTCGAAGCAACCGACCAACTGGTAAAGCGGGGCTTCCTGATCGCAAGAGACATCCTCCAGCCCTACATCCATTGAGTTCCTCCCGAGGGAGTGCCGCGACGAGTTCATCTCTCCCTCCGCTTGTCACTCTCCCTCCGCTTGCCACTCTCCCCCCGCTTGCCACTCTCCATCCGCTCGCGGAGGGAGTACCGGCGACAGAGGAGCCGGGGAGGGTGGGCGTTCCCGCCAACGGCACTCGAGCTACCCGGCTCGAACGAACTCTCCCTCCTACCTCCAGACGCCTATTCGTCGGCAGCAGGTACCAACCCCGGCGCAAGCGGGAGGTCAGCGTGACGTCTTATGACGTTTGATGTCGTCGTGGTCGGGTCGGGGTCGGCGGGATCGCCCGCTGCAATTGCCGCGGCTCGGTCGGGGGCGCGCACGCTTCTGATCGAGAAGCTCCCGTTTCTGGGGGGAAACTCGACTGCGGTCCTCGATACTTTCTACGGCTTCTACACGCCCGGGGACCGGGCGCGCAAGGTGGTCGGCGGCATCGGTGACGAAGTGATCGCCGGTCTTCACGACTTGGGCCCGGTGCTCGAACGTCCCAACACCTATGGCGCCGGTACCGGAGTCACCTATCACAGCGAGCATCTCAAGGTGGTCTGGGAGCGGCTGGTCGAGGAGGCAGGAGTCGAGATAATGCTCCATGCATTTGTCCAGGACGCGGCTGTGTCCGACGGCAGGATCACCGGGTTGACCGTCGCCACCAAGTCCGGTCTCCGGGAGATAGCAGCAGGTGTGTTCGTCGATTGTTCCGGAGACGCAGACGTCTGTCACCACGCAGGATTCGGCTACGAGTTGGCCGGAGAGTCCGGTCCGGCGCAGACCCTGACCACGACGTTCCGGATGGTGAATGTCAACCACGAGGAGCGAAAGGCCATCGGCAAGGACCGGCTCCACGAACTGATGGGCGAAGCCGTTTCCTCGGGGAGATACGACCTGCCCCGACGTGAGGGCAGTGATCACATAACTCCGATCGACGGGATGACTGCGACGGTGATGACCCGTATCGACCAGGTGCGGCCCGGTACCGACGGTTCGTTCCGCAACGCCACCGATCCTGGCATCCTGACCCGGGTCGAGATCGAGGGTCGGCGCCAGGCGCTGGAATACGCCAGGTTCCTGATCGATCTCGTGCCCGGATACCAGAATGCGAGCCTCGTCGCTCTCTCCACCCAGATCGGACTCCGCGAGACGCGCCGGGTCTACGGTGACTACCGGGTCACCCGGGAGGACGTGCTCGAGGCCCGCCAGTTCGATGACCAGATCGGCCTTTGCGGTGCCCCTATCGAGGATCACCATGGCGGCGAGGGGAGCGGTACCACATGGGAGTATCTCCCGGACGGGACCGCGGTGGGGATCCCGCTGCGAACGCTGGTGGTTCGCGATTCGGTCAACACAGTGATGGCAGGCCGCTGCTTCTCCGCCACCCATGACGCCCAGGCCTCCATCCGCTCAATGGCCCAATGTATGGCGATGGGCCAGGCCGCAGGCACAGTCGCCGCCATGGCCGCGACAGGTGGAGGGGTGGTGCGTGAAGTCGACAGTTCCCTCGTTCGGGACCGAATTCGCCCCGACGGTGCGATTCTGGAAATCGGATGATCGTCCGCACGGTTCTCGGGGACATAGACCCCGCCGATCTCGGGGCCACCTTCGCCCATGAGCATCTCATCATCGACAGCCCCACGGTGGCTAGGGAGTGGCCGCACATCCATCTGCCTTCGCCACAAGACGCAATAGTCGAAGTCTCACTGTGTCGGCGTGCCGGTGTGAGGACGATGGTCGATGCTATGCCTACGGGCTCGGGGCGCAATCTCGAGAAGCTCGCAGAGGTCTCCAGGGCCACCGGAGTCCATGTAGTTGCCTCGAGCGGGATGCACACTGCCAAGTACTACCAGGATGTCGACTGGGCGGGGGATGGAGCCGAAGACCTGGCGGGTCGTTTCGTCAACGAGATCCAGAACGGTATCGGCGGACTGCGGCCCGGAATCCTGAAGGTCGCAACAACCGGGCCCGAGGTGTCGGCGCGCGAGCGCGAACTGTTCCGCGCGGCAGCAACGGTTCATCGCGATACAAATGTCCCGCTTTTGACCCACTGTGAGGATGGGGAGGGAGCCATGGCCCAATTGGACCTGTTGGGTGGGGCCGGGATCCCCCTCGGATGCGTGATCATCTCCCATACCGACAAGGTCCCCGACCCGGGCTATCACCGTGAAATCCTGGCTAGCGGGGCCAATGTCGAATACGACCAGGCGCTTCGCCAGCACCTCACCGGGTCATCGGCGACAGCCCGGCTGGTGGCGCAGATGTGGGATGAGGGGTTCGGGAACCAGATCCTTCTTGGCACCGACGGGGCGCGACGGACGCTCTGGACCTCCCTGGGTGGGTCTCCCGGTCTGGCCTGGTTACAGCTCGGTTTCCCGGCGGTTCTCGCAGCTCACGGTGTCGACGAGGGACAGGTCGAAGCGATGTTTGTATCGAACCCGGCCCGGGTCCTCTCTTTCAATCCAA
The DNA here is from genome assembly GCA_041742825.1 of Acidimicrobiia bacterium. Classification (GTDB taxonomy): domain Bacteria; phylum Actinomycetota; class Acidimicrobiia; order Spongiisociales; family ZC4RG35; genus MA-ANB-1. The sequence goes on from JBGTNX010000045.1 coordinate 64,534, forward strand.
CCTAAACCGTCGACAACTCCGCAGCTGCCGACTCGTCGGCCCAGATGACGACATTTGGTGCAGTTCGCAGGTACGTGGCGGGGATCTCCGGGCTGATCTGATCCTCCAGCGTGCGGCGGAGAATCCTTGCTTTCCCGGGACCCGTCACCAGGAGCCAGATCTCATCCGACTGGAGGAGGCGGCCAAGTCCGACTGTAATCCCCCAGTCGGTGATGGTCCGCGCCCCATACCCGGACATGCCGGAGATCGTCTCAGGAGCGAGGGTGACCCTGCGGGTAGGGCATCCGGGATCACAACCTGGCTCGTTCAGTCCGAGATGCCCGTTGCCTCCCAACCCGAGAATTGTGAGACCGAGACCTCCGGCCGCGATCGCCATCTCGTAGCGGTCGCACTCTGCACCGATATCGCCTGCCGGGTTCAGCGAGTCGAATACCGCAGGCGGCGTGTCGAGCCTGTCGATGAGGTCGCGGCGTAGTGTGGCGTCACAACGGGCCGGGTCATCAGGGGGCAGGCCGAACTCATCGAGGAGAAAGATGACGGAACGGGAGAAGTCGAACGGCGCTATCTTCTGATACACAGGCGATGGAGTCTTCCCGGTGGGCAGGCACATTCGCAGTTCCGGATTACTGGCGAGACGAGCGGCCCACTCCGAGGCCACGGCCCCGGCCCACCCGGCGTCGGGGAGCACCCGCAGGTCTGGCGTCACCCGTCGGTTACGAGGTCGAAGATCGACCCGTCGTCTTTGTGGGCGAGGATCAGTTTGCTCCGGCCATCGGGGAGAACCTCGGATTTGACGATCGCATGACCGTCATGAGTATCTGCCTTCTTTTCAATCCTTGGCGTGGTCTCGCCGCGCCACTCGATGTCGACTGGTTCCCACTGTCGCGATTGGACAGACCTGTAGGCGGCATCCATGACCGCGTTCACGATGTAACCGTCGTAGAAGGTCTCCTGAGGAGAACCCCCCTCATCGATTGCATCAAACATGTCGGTAAACATGTCGGTGTATCCCAGCTCGGAGATCTCGTCGCCGACCGGGAACAGCCATCCTTCAGTCGACTCGAGCTTCTCGGCGACATACCCCCCACCTCCGCCTGAGGAGTACATCTCGAATCCAGTGCGAAGGAAGTGGTCCAGCCATATCGTGCCTTCGGTACCAGCCACCTCGTCGCGGAGGTCCATTCCGCCGCGGAAGGTCCAACTGACCTCGAACTGGCCAAGGGCCCCGGATTCGAACTTGATCAGAGCAACTGCGTTGTCCTCGGCTTTGATCGGGTGGACAAGGGTGTCGGCCCAGCACATCACCTCAACTGGCCGGTTCCCCTTTCCGACGAAGTTCCGAATGATTTCGATGCAATGGCACCCGAGGTCGACGATTGCGCCTCCTCCTGCTTGATCCTTGTCCCAGAACCAGGCGCTGTGAGGACCGGGGTGGGTTTCCCGGGAACGCACCCAGGTGACGTCACCAATGGCACCCTGTTTTACTGAGTTGATCGCCTTGAGGGTCTTCGGCGTGTAGACGAGATCTTCGAGATACCCCGCGAAAACACCAGCAGATTCAACCTTCTCGAGGATTCGTCTCGCCTCTTCGCCACTGCGGGCAAGTGGTTTGGTACAGAGAACCGCTTTTCCGGCATCGGCTACCTTGCCGATTACCTCCTCGTGAAGGTGGTTGGGGAGTGCAACTATCACCACGTCGGTATCTGGGTGGTGGATGGCGTCGTCGAGAGAGGTGGTGTGCACTTCAATGTCCCAGCGTTCAGCGAAAGCTCTACCGCGTTCTTCCGAACGGGAATAGACGACACCGACCCGGTCCCGCGAACGCTGCGAATGAAGCGTGGCGGTGTAGAAATCGCCGATCAGCCCGGTTCCGAGCATGGTGATTCTATGAGACTGCATAAGGACCTCCGCGGTGCAAGATATGTCTATACAACTTATCACACCCGGCCCGGCACGGACTCCGGGACTACGGGGAGTTTTACGTCTTTTCGGACGGGATAGGCAGTGCTGGTCGGGTGTTGGTGAGATCGGTGTTGAGTTCGATGAAACGGCTCATTGCAATCAGTCCTAACCCGACGGCAATACCTGCAATCGACATCGCGATGAGCACCAGCCGCAGCAGCCACAAGTTACGCCCAAGTGTCGACGCAGTTCGATCGATCGTGACGCTGGCTTCGGTCAGGGTGGCGTCGTAGGTTTCGGTGATTCCCTCCAGAGTCTCGAGGTCGGTCCCCAGTCGGACCAGGGCTAGCGAGAGCGTGTCGGCCTCTTCCGCCAGTCCGGTGGCGGCCGGGACCAGTTCACGCAGCGACTCACTCTGCGTACGCAGGTCGTCGGGAAGGTCGGCGAGGGCAGTCTCGACGCTTCGCAGCGAATCGTCGAAGGGTTGCTCCGGGGAGTAGCTGACTCCCACGAAGCTGAGTGCGCGGAGAGCCCCGTCGATTGCCCCGGCCGCCTGGATCGCGGCGGGCATCGTGCTACTGATCGCCTCGAGGTCGGCGGGAAGGTCAGTTTCGAGGAACGTGGCTACCTCCTCGATGCTTGCAGCCCCGGTGACCGCCGTTGCTGAAACACCGGATACGCCTTCGGCAGCGGCATCGATGCCGATGCGTATCTCCGTCATGGCATCTTCAGCGAGATCGACTGTGTCGACGATTGCGCCAATCGCTTCGCCGGAAACATCGATCGTGGCGTGGATGTCGCGGGCACCTATCTGCACCATCAACAGCCCGAATACCAGAGCGAAAATGCTGGTACCGGCGGCCACGCATCCAGTCACATACATAGTGCGTCCGACGCGCGTCGGACTCCAGGTTCTCATCATGAGTCAGTCGCGTACCCGTCCTACCTTGGGCGCAAACGTTTGGGTCCGGGTCGGGCCGGGTAATCGGATCGGCCATGGACACTCCCCAGAGCCCTATTCGCGCGCAAGAACCCCAACCGAGGGCGATTCAACAGAGGGCGATTCGCGCCCAAGAACTTACGAAGAGCTTCAACGGCAGTGCCGGTGTCTTCGACATCGACCTCGAAGTCGAGTCAGGGACCATCCTCGGCCTGATCGGGCCGAGCGGGTCCGGCAAGACAACCACCGTCCGTCTCCTCACCGGCTTGCTCAACCCTTCGTCGGGGACCGCCGAAGTGTTCGGGGAGCGTCCGGTGAACTTCAAAAGGGAGACCAGGGCGCGTCTCGGTTACATGCCCCAGGACTCGGTCCTCTACCCGGCGCTCACCTTGCGACAGAATCTCGATTTCGCCGGCTCGCTATTCGGCATGCGTCGCAAAGCGAGAGAGGAGCGAATCAACGAGTTGATCGACTTCCTAGAACTAGAAGGTGCGGCAGAACGTCTGCCGACGGCGTCTTCGGGTGGGGAGAAACGGCGGATCGCCCTCGCCTCGACCCTGATCCACAACCCCGAACTCGTCTTCCTCGACGAGCCGACAGCAGGGCTCGACCCTGTCCTGCGCAGAAAGTTGTGGGACCGGTTCGACTACCTCGCCAAGTCGGGAAGAACGCTGGTCGTGACCACGCAGTACGTTGGGGAGGCGGCCTATTGCGACAGTGTCGCGGTACTCGCCAACGGACGGGTCCTCACCGTCGACACCCCACAAGGGTTGAGACGACGAGCGTTTGGCGGCCAACCGGTCGATGTGACTTTCGTGGCGCCGATCGCCCCTCCGGCTCTGGAATTCCTGAAGAAGCTGACGTTGGGCGAAGCTCCGAAGCTGATCGATGATCACAGCGTGCGGGTCGTTGTGGATGACCCCGGAACAGCCATCCCGCAGATCCTCGAATGGGGCTCGGGCAACGGTGTCGAGATCGAGCGCGCAGAGACCTTCACCCCACCGTTCGACGACATCTTCGTCGAACTGGTGGAACAACTCTCTGGCAACCATGAAGCTGCCCCGGACGATCTCCAAGAGGTGGTGTAAGTGTCCATTAAGCAGGGCTTCTACGCCAATTTGATCCGCACTGCCGGTTTCGTTCGCAAAGAGGTGAGGTCGGTCTGGCGACAGCCGAGGCTGATTCTCTCGCTTGTCGTCGGTCCGTTTCTGATCCTCCTCCTCTTCGGATTCGGGTATACCGAGCAGACCGATCCGTTCCGGACCTTGCTCGTTCTCGAGAGTGACGACGCCGGTCTGGCAACCGATATCGAAGAGCTTGGCGACGCCTTTGGCTCCAGTATCGATCTGGTAGGTACGACCACCGATCCGGCGGATGGTTTCGACCGTTTGAAACGCAAGGAGGTCGACCTCCTGATCATCGCTCCGACTGGTGCCCTGGAGACAATCGAAAGCGGTGAGCAAGCCGAGTTCAGTGTGGTGCACGAGGAAGTCGACCCGATCATCCGGCAAAGCATCGGCCTCCTCGCCACTCTCTCGGTCGATGAGGTGAACCGCCAGGTGTTAGCCGCGATCGTGGCCGAGGCGCAGGAAGGCTCAGAGGCGGTCGAAGCACCGGCATCGGGACTCAGTGCGAGCGCCGGGAACCTTGTCGCAGCGCTGGAGTTCGACGACGACCAGGCTGCACGCGACGTTCGGGCCGACCTCCGAGAACAGCTCGCATCACTCGAGGGGAGTACTTCAGATGCCCTACTGGGAAGGGTTGCCGAAACCCTCGGCATTGCGGCGGGAGGGATCATCGGCGAAGTGCTCTTCGATCTGGACTCAGCCGACCCCGACAATGCAGATGCTTTGGAGTCAGCGCGCTCTGCCGAGGCCCTGCTCATCGAATTCGAGGCCCAACTCGAACAAGCTCAAGACTTGGATCCACAGCTTCTGGTCAGCCCGTTCGATGTGAACGTCAAGACACTGAGTGCCTTTCCTTCCGAACCTGCTGTCTTCTACTCCCCCGGAGTTCTGATGCTGCTGGTCCAGCATCTAGCGGTCACATTTGCTGCGCTTTCACTTGTCCGGGAGCGGCAGCTGGGAGTCACAGAGGTGTTCCGGGTTTCCCCTCTGTCGATCTCAGAGTTTCTAGCGGGCAAGTACATCGCATTCGTGTTGATCGTCGGCACAGTCTCGCTTGCCCTCACCGGACTGATGGTTGCATTCGGAGTGCCGATCGGGGGAGCGGGTTGGCTGTACCCGGTAACCGTGATGCTGGTGCTGTTGGCCTCGCTCGGGTTGGGGTTTGTGATATCCGCTGCATCCCAAACCGATAGCCAGGCGATCCAGTACGCGATGCTGGTGCTTTTGGTATCGATATTCTTCACCGGGTTCATCATCCCGTTGGATCGGTTGCTTCCCCCGGTCCAGGTCGTCTCGTTCCTGCTGCCGGCGACCTTCGGTATCACCGCGGTGCACGACATCGTCTTCCGTGGGGCGGTTCCCGATCCCGAGATCCTCGCTGGCCTGGCTGGCTATGTGGTGGTGATGAGCGTCCTTGCCTGGTTCTTCGCCAGGAGGGACGTGATGTCGGCTGCAGACTGACTCTGGCATCGTCCGGTTCCTTCCTGTCAAACCCGGTGAAGTGACGAGGGCCTCCGTTTAGCCAGAGCGGACTTCGGGAAAGCTCTACCCGGTGCCGAGCGGCACCCACTCGAACCTATCAAAGGAAATGAAATGAAAAATAGAAGTGTGCTGATTCTGGCACTCACCGGGTTGTTGTTCCTCGCAGCGTGCGGCGAAACGGACCTGACGGCGACAACAGCGGATGCCGGGACTGTTACGACCGGGGACCCGGCTGGTGACGACGGGTCAGATGAAATTGCTTCAACTGTGGCCGAGGTCCAGGCCGAGATCAACGAGCTCACCACAGAAGTTCAGAACTCCGCCGCCGCCGCTGAGCTGGAGGCGGCGTGGAACACACTGCAGGCCGACCTCGTGGCAGCTGTCGCAGCCATTGGCGACGACGGCACCATCGACGGTTCAGCTGTGCAGGAGAAGGTCGATGCCTTCCAGACCAAACTCGATTCCCTCGGGGATGACGTGGAACCCGCTCTGATGGATGCATGGGAGACCCTACGCCACCGGCTGCAAGACTTGATGTCGTAGACCAGCTCTGTAAGCCGCAAGGGGACCGTGATCACGGTCCCCTTGCGCCAAGATTCGAGCGGCAAAGAGCTATGGAGCGGTCAACCAGAGTTAAATGGTCGTATTGAGGCTTTACATCACCCGGTGGACTGGGCCCGGCTCTTGCAATCTTCGGTATTCATTGGGTCTGCATAGGTCTGCCGGGCTGTGGGGTCGCTCTTGAAGTTTTATCGGATCACCCGTCTCGGTCGACCCTTCGACCTGAGTAAAACGTCCAATCGGATCAGTCTCATCGGCCCTGCCGTGATCGGTGTCGGGTCCGTGGGTTGGGATTTCGCCACTGGCAATACGGCTGACTACCTCGGTGCCCTTTGGGCTTCGATAACTGCATTCCTCGCTTGGGCGATCGCGCGAGAACTCGATCCTGATCGCCCGCACACCGCAACCTTCGCGATGGCCCTGGCTGCGCTTGCCGCCCTCACCGGGTTCCGGGCGGTGCCTCTGATGGTTTCGGCGGCCGCACTGATCGGGATGCGCGTGCTCGTCGGTTCGGTTGGTGGCGATCTAAAGCCTCTCGACCTAGTTGTGGTTGTCGGTCTTGCGGTGTTCGCAGGGACCCGCATCGAGGGATGGGTTGTTGTCCTACTTCTCGTCCTCGGAGTCCTCGACTCGAGGCCCCCCGGCTACGGGTTTGCCCTCCCGGCAATGGTGGTGGGTGCAGGGCTCGGCGCCTACCTCGCAGGCGTGGGGTTGCCAGGCGGATCGATCTCCGACGAGGTCTATCTCTGGGCACTTGTCACAATCGCCGCGATTCCCCTGGCAGTGCGTCTGACCAAGATTCGCTCTCGAACCGACATCTTCGATCACCTGATTCGGTGGCCGAACGTGAGGGCGGCCCGGGTGATGGCGGGATTCGTTGTCATCGGGGGCCTCCTCGCCTCAACAGCAAACGACGTGGTGTTACTCGTCCCGGTCCTGGCCGCATTGGTGGCGACGGCGCTGGCTCGCACTTTCAGACCGGTGTGAGGAGCTGGGGCCGACCGCCCTGTTACTCAGTCAAACCAGCAGGGAGGCGGAACGAGCCGTCCGGCTCTGGAGGGAAAGGCACAACTGCCTTCACAGCCGGCACGGGGATCGGTCCGTAGACGTGTGGGTATCGTTCTCCGATCTCATAACAGTCCTCTTCGACCACTTCGAGAGCTGCGGAGTCGAAACAGACGAGGACCAGGTCGGTTCGTCCCCTGTCGAGAGAAGTCGCTGTGCGGGCCACCTGGTGCCGGTAGGAGAAGTGGATGAAACCCTCTTCGGCAAGGCTCGGCGCAACATAGGTGTCAGTCGTCGCCGCCCATATCTCGGCAGGACACCAGTGATAGATAGTTGCCATCAGCAGATTGTGGCCTCTGGTAGGTGGTTTGGAGCTCCAGTTTCGACCGAAAGGGTGGCGGAAGGAAATCGCGTAGTCTGTGTCACATGTTCAACGCAAAGTCCAAGGCAAGAATGGAACAAGAGCCCGTGATCTGGATGACCACCGTCAGGACGGATGGCCAGCCGCAAACCTCGGTCGTCTGGTTCCTGCTGGAAGACGACGAGATCCTCGTTTACTCGAAGGACGGCACGATCCGAAACCGGAGCGTGGTGTCGAACCCAAAGGTGGCGCTGAACCTCAACGGTGACCAAGGAGGCGGTTCCGTGGTGACGATGGAAGGAACCGCCCGCATCGATTACGACGCGCCGGCGCCGAAAGACAATGCCCCGTATCTGGAGAAGTATTTGAGCCGTATTGAAGGGAACGGCTGGACGCCCGAAATCTTCGGCCGCGACTATCCCGTCCCGATACGGATCAAGATTGAAACGGTGCGAGCCTGGTAGCTTTTTTTCCCACGCGTCTCTCCCTTCGCTCGCGGAGGGAGGGTGGGCGTTCTCACCAACCGCACTCGAGCTCCCAGCTCGGGACCTCTCCTTGTTCCTCCGCCCTCTTTGGTCGGGCGCAAGGACCAACCTCGGCGCAAGCGGGAGGACAGCCGAAAGAGGAGGAGCACCCCGACCGGATGGGGCTTTCCTTCACCTTGTCGGTACCGCTAGATCCCTGGCGGGCATATGGTTGGAATGAATCAGTTCGATTGAACGAGGAGCAACCATGCCCGATGTAGAAATTCAGTACTGCGTGCCCTGCGGGCACCTCGATCGGGCCATAGACACCCAACGACACCTGCTCACCGAGTTCGGCCAGGGGCTCGACGGCGTGCGCCTGAAGACCGGCGAGGGTGGCGTGTTCACAGTGGCAGTCGATGGCGAGAAGATTTTCGATAAGAAAGAAACCCCATACGACCTCGAGGCGATCACCGCCGGCGTTGCCTCCCGCATCCAGAACTAGGCGGACCGGGGCGTCGGTCTCTAGCTCAGTCGTTTCGGTATGTCGCCAGGCTCGCTCCCTACCTGATCGAGTTCCCATGGGACGGCGAGTACCTGTTCGGCCTCGAGATCATAATCGACGGCCTCGAATCCCGACTCGGCTAAAGACGCTGCCCGAGTGCGGGCACCTTCATCCTGGCCTAAGGAGAATCGATATCTTGGTTGCAGGCTGCGCGTTGGTGAGAACCAGGAGAGAGTGTTCCATCGCAGAGTTACGGTGCTGCTGGTGGCATGGGGGGGTGGCGCTCGCGGCGTGTGGGGCGCGGATCCGAGTGACCCGGCCGGGTTAACCACTTCGACGGTGGCCCCGGCCGGGGCTCTGGATGACGTCGGGGGCGACGGCGAGGACGATCAAGGCTCCGCGGTCGATCCCGCCGCTCTGGACACCGAGTTGATTAATGGAGCTCTCGATCCGCGCGTATCAGGGCGGGGATGGAGCGCTCTTGTGTGTTGAGGGGTAACGGAGACTTGAAGAAGGAGAGAACCATGCTGCCTTACGACCAGATAAAGGCAATGAGTGAACAAAGAATCGACGGGTACCGGTCCGAAGCCGAGTATCACCGGCATGTCGTTCGGCCAAAGTCGCACGATCGGGCACGCAGCCGGCTTCAGTCAGGTCTGAAGCGCTCCGGTTTGAGAAGGATCGCCCAGATCCTGTCCGGGAGACCGACCCGCCCGCTCCAGCCTGCGATTTAGGTCCCTGTCTGGTTAAACGACGAGGCCAGGGGTATCCGCGTATCGGACGTTGCGGTCTGCCCACCAAAGGAGGCTGCCGTGGGTTTCCATGGGCCGGTGGCTGGCATAGGAGGCGGTCGCGACTGCGGTAGCGAAAGACGAACCGCTCCATTTCACCCACTCGGCCCGGGTTCGACCGCTCGGACTCACCACATCGGAGCCGGGGGCGACGTCGGTGATCCAGGCGCGATCCGGGGCGGAGACTGTCCCCGAACGGGAAGACGTTCGGTCCCATACCACTTGTTCCCCACCCTCTTTGGCCGCAGCTACCGACCTCACGAATTCGAACGCACCCGGGTAGACCTCGAGCGTGTCTGGGGTGTTTCCTCCTGCGGCGAATATCTCGGCCCGCGGGAACGAGTTCCGCCACAGGTCCAGGGCGACCGCCAGAGTCGCAAAACCCGGGTCGTGGTCGTCACAGCTCCCACCCAGGGACAAGTTGAGCGCCACGACATCGCACAGGTTCTTTGCCTGGAGTCGGTTGACCAACCGGATCATTGCCTCGAGCACATGGAGTTCTGTCGAAGGGTCGGCCGCATCGAGGTGGGATTTATCCAACTTCGGTTCCAGGTCTTTGATACTCCAACGGCGGGCCCTGGCCATGGAGATGGTGTGTTCGGGGGCGATGCGACGGATGAGGCCGGCAACAAATGTTCCATGGCTGGCCGCATCCTTTCCACTGAGAGTCTCGACGTCGGCGGCGTCGTATTCGAGGCCCGAGTCGAGCCAGGCAGGGAGGTTCGCGGTGACTCCGGTGTCGATCGCCGCAACGATCCGGCCCGGGCTCGCAGCCGCGATTACAGGTTCAGTCCTCACCCGGGTCGGCTTGGGATCGGTCCCGGTCATGGCTTGAATGTGATTGAGACTCCCCAGGGCGTGGATTGGCGAGCCCGACACCCCGGCCTCCCGAAGCCGCCCCGCCCACTCGTGCGGGTCACCCTGGACCCTGTACACGCCGACCAGCTCGTGGATCTGGCTCAGTACCTCGCGATCGGACTCTTTTCCCATCAAGCGGACCAACTGGGCATCCCCGAAGCGCTCGGCTTGAAGAATTCCTTGTGCCTGATCCGTCTGGTCGCCGCGAATAGCGATCACATTCTTCATGAAATGACAAGCGCGGTTTCCCTTTTGTCTGGAGGTCATTGGCCGTCCTTACGTAGGATTCGATGAGGGTGTCCGTCCCCCTGCCGTGGGAGTATACGAATCGATGAAGGTGCCTGCATGACTCCGACCGGCCCCGAAGCCGTTGCGCGCAGTCTGATCGACAGGGCCAACGCCGAGCCGGCAGAGGTTCTGGGAGAGGGTCGACTTCTTCTCGACGTCCTGGACGATCCGGACCAGCGAGCATCGGTGCTCCGGGCGATGGCACTGGCAGCCCGGAGCGTGTCCACGCTCGACGAGTCGGTTCAATACGCGCGAGCCGCGGCCGGGGCGGCTGAAGATCTCACCATACGGCTCGAGGCACTGGGGACGATGGCGGGGTCGATGGCTTCGGCCGGTGAGACCGCCGCCGCTCTGGCTGTCCTCGATGACGCCGCCGCTCAGGCATCGGGCCTGATCGCGGCACAACTCGATTTCCAGCGCGGCTTCGTCCTCACCATGACCGGAGATTACCGACCTGCACTTGCGGCGTTTGAGCGGTCTCTGCCCCTATTCCGGCACCACGAACGATCGGATTTTGTGGCCATGGCCCTGCACAACCAGGGATTCATCTACACCCAAACCGGTCGACTGGGCGAAGCCGAGGCCGCCCTGACCGAGGCACGGGATCTCGAGGAGGCAGCGGGGCGGCTCCAGGCGGTGTCGGGTGTCGACCACAACCTGGGGCTCCTTGCATCGTTCCGGGGTGATGTCCCCGAAGCGTTGCGGCGCCTGACGATGAGCGACGAGTCATATATGCTCCAGACCGGTAACGCGGTCCCTCAGCATGTAAGCCGATGCGAGATTCTCCTTTCTGTCGGTCTCTTCCACGAAGCCTTGGACCTGGCGAAACGGATTGCAGCGGGAGCGCGGAGCAAGGGACGTGCGGAAGACGAAGCCGATGCCCTGCTCGTGGCAGCCCGCGCCGCCCTCCTCTGCAACGATCCGGAACAGTCGATCAAATTAGCGACGGCGGCGAGAACCAGATTTGAGAAGCAGCAGAGGGTGATCTGGGCTGACCAGGCCAACCTGTCAGTCGTCGAAGCGACCTACGCCAACCAGGGCGCTTCTGCAGACCTCAGAGACCTCACCCGTCAGTTGGCTGCCCAACTCGGAAAGCGTGGGTTTGCTATCGCCGAAACAAGGGCCCGGATCCTCGCTGGCCGTATCGCCATCGAGCTCGGTGACTTCAAATCGGCGGATGCGGACTTGACAGCTGTTGGCAAACCTCGTTCCGGGCCGGTCGAATTGAGAATCCAGCGCTGGCAGGCGGAGGCGCTGCTCCGTCTGGCCCGGGGCAACGCAAGAGGGGCAGATGCTGCGGCGCGGGCGGGCCTCGACCTTCTCGACGACTACCAGGCAGGGCTCGGTGCAAGCGACCTCAGGTTCGGGATTGAACGTCAGGGAGCAGAGCTTGGGGCGATAGGGCTTCGGCTTGCAGTCGAATCCGGCAGGCCTCGGCGCGTGTTCAGCTGGATGGAGCGGACCCGGGCCCGCGCTCTCCGATATCCGCCTGTGGTGCCCGGCGACACCGAGCGCGAGCAGGGTGTCCTTGCCGAACTCCGTCAGGTGAGTGCAGAACTGCGTGATCCGGAGAACCGTGACGATCGGGATTTGATGCGGAGGCAGCGCCGGCTTCAGGAACAACTACGCAGTTCCAATCGCGTCCGCCGTTCCGCGACCACGTCGGATTCAGACTTTTCAGTCGGGCTCTTGCTCGCCTCCCTGGGGGATCGAACTCTGGTTGAACTCGGTGCCGTGGAGGGCAGGCTCGTTGCGGTCGTGGCGAAAGACGGGAGGTTCTCCTTTCGCGAGATCGGCGATGCCCCGGCCATCGAACAGGAGTTGGGTCGGGTCCGTTCCACCCTCCGCCGTACCGCCCGAATGCGTCGGGATTCAAGGGTCGTCGAGGAAAGCGTGGAGCGGTTCGATCGAATGGTGCTAGCCGGCTTGGGTTTACGTGCCGAACGGGTAGTGCTGGTTCCTCCGGGTCCGCTGATGGCAGCTCCCTGGGCGGTGCTCCCATCGTTCGGAGGGGCCGAAGTGACTGTGGCGCCATCGGCGGAGATGTGGTGGCGGGCGTTTTCGAGAAGGTCGTCTGGTGATGGTGTGGTGCTGGCGGCCGGTCCCGATCTCGAGAACGCAACCCATGAAGTCGCAAGGTTGAGATCGCTGTACAAGGAGGCGACGGTCCTGGGACCATCGGACACAGCCGACCGGTTCGGCGCCGCGGTTCGCGGGGCGGCTGTGGCCCATGCCGCCTGTCATGCAACTTTCGAGGTTGATAACCCGATGTTCTCCTCGCTCCGACTCGGTGACGGCGACTTCAACGTCTATGACCTGGAGCGTCTCCACGATCCGCCAGAACTGATGGTGCTTTCGGCATGTGACTCGGGCTACACCGACACCAGGGCGGGAGACGAATTGACGGGGCTGACCTCGGCGCTGCTGAGCATGGGCTCGAAGTCGGTGGTCGCCAGCGTCGGCCTGGTTCCCGACTCGGAGGCAACTTCTGACCTGATGGTCCGCTTCCACCAAGGCCTCCGTTCCGGCCTTTCACCTGCCCGCGCCCTCTCCACCGCCCAACACGAATCCCTGGACACCCCCGACGGCTACATCGCGGCAGCCTCGTTCCTCTGCATCGGCGGCTAAACCATTCCTAAGGCTGTAGAGCTCATATTTGATTCGGTGGCCACACAGTTCGGCTTCTCCACCGCTGGTGGGCACTGCGGTCGGTACGATCCACTAATCGAAGAGATATCGCATGGTGAATTGTTGTTGCGCGCTGCCGCCGGGGAGCGTGAGGCGTGGGACGCGCTCGTGGAGAGGTTCGGGCAGATGGTCTGGTCGGTCGCCCGCAGTTATCGCCTCGACGATGCCGCCGCGTCTGATGTCGCCCAGACCGTCTGGCTGCGTCTGATCGAGAACATCGACCGCATCAACGACCCCGAACGTCTCCCGGGATGGTTGGCCGTCACCTGTCGGCGCGAGGCACTGCGGGTGCTCAAACGCAGCGAAAGGGACATCCCAAGTGACTTCGAGTACGACGTCGAAGACCCGTCGCCGTCACTCGAGTCGATGCTGATCGAAGACGAGGAGAGCCGCGAGGTGGTGGCCGCGTTCCGGGAAATCGGTGACGAGTGTCAGCAGCTGCTCCGGCTGCTGACAGTGGAACCTGCGCTTACCTACGAGGAAATCTCTGAAGCCACTGGCCGCCCCGTCGGAAGTTTGGGGCCGACCAGGGGCCGCTGCGTCGAAAGACTGCGAGCCGCGATGTCGCGTATCAGGAGGGAGTCTTGACGCTCTATCAAGTGAAGGAGGTGGATTCAGATGACTGACTCGGCAAAGGACAACGAATTTCTCGACATACTCCGCAACGGGTTACAGCAGAGCGATCCTGTCCCTACGATGGTCTCGGAATTCGCCTTCGCCCTGTTCACCTGGCGCAATGTCGAGGCAGAGCTTGCCGAGCTCGCCTTCGATTCCGTGGACGAGGAAACACCCGCCGGTGTGCGTTCGACCGCTACTTCCCGAATGATTTCTTTTGAAGTCGGAAACTGGACTATCGACCTCGAACACAACCCGGCCACCGGAATCCTCATGGGTTCGTTGTCGCCGGTCTCACCCTTTTCTGTAGAGCTCCACAATCGTGGGGCTCATTTCGAGATGGAACTCGACGACATGGGTCGCTTCGAATTCGACGGTGTTGTCGGCGGACCCGCGAGTCTGGTGTTCCGTTCGCCCGACGGCGAGGTCGTGAAGACCAGTTGGATCGTTTTGTGAGTTTCTCGTATCAGGGCAGCTTCTGGCCCCTCTTCGTGGGTAGAACCGCCAGGGAGGCGGGAAAGGACGAGGAGTGGGAGATGCTTTACATGTCAAATGCCAAAGCCTCTCGCCGAGCCGGGCGGTGGGCATACGCATACCACCCGTACGAATCGATTGACAACCCGGTGAAGCGATACCTGGGAAGCAAGCGTCCGATCAGGACAATGTGGATCACAGAATTCCGTCGAACACTCGGCAACAGATCGTTGCGACCGGCTTTCTAGCGAAAGCAGTGGTGCTCCGGGGGGAGCACACCGACGGAGGGGTCAGGTTTGGGGCTTGGGGAGGCACCTGACCGGGGGAGGGGCGACGGAGGCGAAGAAGGACCACCTTTGGTGGTCCTTCTTCCATTTCTCCCTGTTCACCGTTTCCGGCCGTCCTCCCGTTTGCGGCAGGGGGAATGCGAGCGGGGCAGATGCCGGCGGGAACCGCATCGGTGCTGGATGCGTCCAAGCTGCATATGGAGTCGAGGAGAGACATGAGCCCGAAGCTGAAGATGATTGGACTATTGGCAGCCCTGACGCTCATCGTCGCAGCTTGCTCAACAGAACCCGCTACCGGAGAGCCATCGCCCACGACAACAACGCTCGTCGAACCAGGACCTCTTGCTGCGCCGTCACTTGCTGCCTTCGACGCCTGCGAGTCGTTCCTCGACTATGTGAAGACCAACGCAATCGAACGGGTCGGCCCCTACGGTCTCGACAACCCGAACCATGGTTGGTGGGGCGGGAGAATGCTGGGCGAAGAGGGCGCACAGGAAGCTGCTACGGATACCGACGGCGGGGGCGACAGCTTCTCGGGCACAAACGTCCAGGTGCTGGGTGTCGACGAGCCGGACATCGTCAAGACCGACGGCGAGCGGATAGTCGTTCTATCCGAGGGGATGCTGATTGTCGCCGATGTCACCGGGCCCGAGCCGGTGGTCACCGGGAGGCTGCACCTCGGTAGTCGCAGTGTGCAGAGCCTGTTTCTCTTCGAAGACCGTGTCCTTCTCTTCGGTTCGCTGTGGACTGCCTTCCACCCTCTTGCCGAAGCCGACGCCTCATTCGCTCCTCAGTACCAGTCACCTTCGATGGAGCTGGTCGAGGTCGATATCAGCGGAGATCCGACGGTTGTTCGCTCGATGACAATCGACGGTCTCTTCGTATCGGGTCGAATGGTGGGGGACACAATCAGGCTGGTCTCGAGCTCGGGTCCGGTTGGCCTCGAGTGGAGTTTTCCCGAAGGTACCGGGCTGCGTTCCGAACAACAGGCGATCGAGGCCAACCAAGAGATAATCCGCCGGTCCACGCCCGACAACTGGATCCCCTACTACATAGTCTCCGACGCCGACGGCCGCACGACCGATGAGGGAACCCTCTTCGACTGCAACCGCGCCGCCCACCCCGAAGAGTTCGCAGGGTTCAACATGCTCTCGGTAGTCACCATCGACCTCGGCAATGGGCTCCAGGTGATCGATTCCACCGGAGTCCTCGCCAACGGAAGCACCGTCTACGCCTCGGCCGAGAGCCTCTATGTGGCCACCCAGAATTGGGAGACCTGGCGTTGGGGCATGGAAGGGATTGCAGATGATCAGCCGGAGACTGTGACGACCGACATCCACAAGTTCGATATCAGCGACCCGTCCGTCACCACCTATCAATCAACGGGCACCGTTGAGGGATACCTGCTCAACCAGTTCTCGATGGACGAGCACAACGGCCACCTCCGTGTTGCTTCGACAACGAGCCCTTCCTGGTGGGGTTCGGGGTTCGAGACCGAATCGCTGGTGACGATTCTCGCCGACTCAGGGGAGGGCCGGCTATCTCAGTTGGGGATGGTCGACGGCCTGGGGAAGACCGAACAGATCTACTCGGTGAGATTCATGGGTGACATGGCCTACGTGGTCACCTTCCGCCAGACCGACCCTCTGTACACGCTCGACCTCTCAGACCCTTCAGCTCCCGCGGTGGTGGGGGAACTGAAGATCCTCGGCTATTCGGCATACCTCCATCCGGTAGGGGAGGGTCTCCTCCTTGGCATCGGCCAGGATGCGACCGAGACCGGACAGGTTCAGGGAACCCAGGTGTCGCTGTTCGATGTCAGCGATCCCGCCAATCCGACCCGCCTCGACCAGATCACATTGAGCGAGGGGTCGAGCTCGCAGGTCGAATACGACCATCACGCCTTCCTCTACTGGGAGCCGACCGGGTTGGCGATGGTGCCGGTGCAACAGTGGTTCTGGGACGAGGACAAGGAGGACATGTTCTTTGGGGCAGTCGGATTCGAGCTCGACGGCAACGACCTCTCCGAGGTTCGCCGCTTCGCCCATCCCGGTGGGGACAGCCAGGAGTGGGACTGGAGAGCCCAGATCACCCGATCCGTCGTTGTCGGTGACACGCTGTACACGGTTTCGAACAAAGGAATTATGAGCAGCGACCTCGCCACCCTAGATGAGCTCGGTTTCCTCGGATTCTGAGGATCCGCGCCTGTTGTTGTCGATCCACCCGCATTCTGTCACTCCTGAGGAGTAGATTCGGCGCAGGGCCCCGAAGCAAGATCCAAGTTGCGAATCGAGCGGCGGGTAAAGCTGACAATGGGACGCAGGCGGAGGTAGTAGCGAAAGCCCCGGAGCGGAGGAAAGATGCTCCGGGGCCCTCTGCCCCCAGTTGCCAGACATTGTCAACCACTGGTTATGTCGGTCTGACATGCGAAAGAGACCTATCGCCGGCCCTTGATACAAAGATCCCCAGCCTCTGAGGATCGCTCCCGGGGTCGGACTTGGGGGACTCTTCTTTTTACAGGTCTTTGGTCAGGAAGAACGTTTCCAGGATGTGTGTGAAGGCCTCGAAATCGGCTTCGGTGACAAGACTGAAGATTCCATTTACCAGGTACTGCCCGCTGGAGTCGACGACTGCCCAATCGATGAACACTGCACCTGTGCCCCCACAGTCCGCCCAAACGTTGGCTGCCCCGGTGTAGAAGCCATCGTCGTAGGGAACCTGCTCGGCGAACACGCAGTCTGGCGGTTCATATTCGGCCAGATAGTCGGCCGGGTCCGGATACTCAAGAGCGAGCGTCTCAGACACTGCGATTGTCGCTCCCGGCACGTTCCACGCCGTCTCGAAACCTTCGAGGTCGGCAGCGACGCTGACCGCGGTGCCGACCTCGACTTCTTCTACGACCCACGGGAATTGGGCCTGTTCAGACCAGGCGGTAGGCGCTTCGAAACTAACGAGCGTTGCTTCGTCGAATATCAGCTCGTAGCCGTCGTAGGACTCGCCTGCGGGAAGTTCTTCCCATTCCCCGACGAGCTCTTCGTCGACCGGTGTTTCGACCGTTGTCAGCGCCTGGTCGGAGTTGACGACTCCTTCGTAGTAGGAGGCGTTCGACTCTCTCCATACCTCGATGTCGAAAGGCAAATCAGGCAGATGGCCTTCGAGAATGTCGCAATATCCTTCGAGTGTGACGTCCTTGGCGACCGTCAGCCCAGCAAAGGCAGTGATCAAGTCTCCCGCTTCGAGCCCGACTCGATCGGCGGGGCTGGCAGGCACGACGCTGGAAACCCAGACACCCGTGCCGTACTCGTCTTCGTAGGCGTATCCGTTTACGCCGAAGCCGAACGTTTCGACTCCGGCCAGAATGTCGTCGACGACGGTTCGCGCTGTTGTCGCTGAGATTCCGAAAGCTTGTCCCAGATCATCCCCTGCGTAGTTCACCCCCACCACCTGACCGTCGCTGGTGATTATCGGTCCCCCGCTGGAGCCGGGAAGGGTGTCGCCGGTATGTTCGATGACTGATTCAACCGAAGCCCAGTCTGTCTCCCCGTCAGCCTTCTCCTTCGAGATGATCCCGTCGATGAGGGTGTATTCGGGGTCGCCGAGGGGAAACCCGGCCACGTAGATGTCCTCACCAACCGTGGCCGGAGCGTCCGACCACGCGAGATAGGGGGCGTCGTCGAGGTTCACGTCGATGACTGCGATGTCCGCGCACTCCGAGGATCCGACCAGTCGTCCGTTGAGGGGCTCAGTTACGCCATCCATGTAGACCTGGATCAACCCCGCTCCCGCGACCACATGGTTGTTGGTGACGATGGTCCCGTCGCTGGAGATGAGAAAGCCGCTCCCCGAACCGACCTCATCGAAACTGGTCCCCTCCGGGTATTCGAATGTGCCCTCGGCGGTGATACGGACCACGGCTCCTCGGACGTCCTGGAGGGTCGAGACGTGTTCGACCACGATGGTGGAAGTGGTGGTGGTGGCTGGGGTGGTGGATGTGGTGGTATCGATCGTCCCGCCCGAGCAAGCAGCGACGAGTACAGCCACGACCAACACGGCGATCGGTCCCCTGGTTCTGGTTTCCACATTCTTCATCGTCGTACCTATCGGCGGCGGGGGTGGGATTTCTTGAGCAGGGTCGGCTCTTTTATGTCCGGGACCCGTGTTTGATCTGGGAGTAGATCCCGCACAGTAGGCTGAGACCTCCGACAGCGAGGAGTCCCATTGTCACGATATGGTTTTCCGCGGGACCCCCGCTGATGTAGGTGCTCAAGGTAACGAGTCCCCCGACGGCGAGCATGCCGATACCCCGGAACAACGCCTTGTTCTCGTCGATTCTCACGCTCTTGCCTCCCATAGCCATCAACGTAGGAGAAGGTTTCAGGGGTAGGAATAGTCCTGCGGAATCAGATGCCCGAGCCTCGATGAATCTGTCGTGTGCGGAGAGTGTCCGCGTTCGGGGTCGTATGATCCCAGGGCATGCTGCCGATACGCGATGTCAACCCCACACGGACGACTCCTTGGGTGACCATGTTGTTGATTGCGGCATGTGTCCTGGTGTTCTTCGGGTTCCAGAACCAGACCACCCCCGCCGACCAGGCCGAGTTCCTCTATGAGCGGGCTGCTATCTCGTGTGAGATCCTCGGGGGCGCACCGCTCAGCTTGCCGCAGATCAACCAGGGCGCTTGTGACGCCTCAGGTGGGGTGCCCGTGTTCCCCGACAAACAACCCTGGCTATCGGTGCTCATTTCGATGTTTCTCCACGGCGGCCTCGCTCATCTCCTCTTCAACATGCGGTCGTTGTGGATCTTCGGAAACAACGTCGAGGAGGCGTTCGGGCACATTGGATACCTGATGCTCTACCTGGCCGGGGGGATCGTGGCTACGTTCGCTTTCATCCTCGCCAACCCCGATTCGACGGTGCCGTTGGTCGGTGCCTCGGGAGCTATAGCAGCCGCATTGGGCGCCTATGCGGTGCTGTTCCCGACGCACCGCGTACTCACCCTGTTGGGCTGGTTCCTCATCCCACTCCCGGCCATATTGTTCCTCGGTTTTTGGTTCTTCGCCCAGTTCGGTCTCGGGGGAACCAATACTGCCTGGGAAGCCCATGTTGGTGGCTTTATCTTCGGACTTGTGGCGGCATTTGCCTTCCGTAGGTCCTTGCTACGCCGCGTGGCCACGGCGGTCTAGAGAACGGCTTTCCAAGCCACAACCCCTATCGGTTCGGGTCCTTGCCGGATTCGTCCTCGAAGAACTTGTCCGACTTGACGCGGCGCTGCTCGGCCTGCAGGCTTCTGAAGTCAGAGGTTTCCTTGCTCACTTGCGCGAACATGTCCCTCGACCCCTGGGCCGACTTGTCCCAGCGTGTCGTGTTCCCGGACGACACCCGGATCCTGGCCCCTTCGGCAAATGTCGACTCGTCGGAGCCGATGAAGACAAATGTCCAAGATCGGTTCTTGCGGGCCTCGATGAGGTTGGCGAGGGTATGGCCATCGAACTCTCTGCTGGCGTTCTCGAACCCGTCGGTGACGATGAGCACCAACTGGTCTTCGATCGGCTCCCCGGCGTCGGCTCGGGTCAAAATCTCGTTGTCGATGCGGGAGATCATCTGACCGACCGCATCCCATAGCGGGGTGTTGCCTCTCGGCATGTAGCGGTTCGGGTCGAGGTCGTTAACACGGTCGATGTCCTCGCCGTCGATGAGGACCTCGAATGGATCTCCGGAGTCGAACTGGACCAGGGTCATTCTGGCTTTGCCCGCCGCGTTCCGCTGCTGCTCGATGTAGGTGTTGAAACCCCCGACGATGTCGTCGGCGATTGAAGCCATCGAGCCAGATCGATCGAGGACCACTGAGATGTGGACCGGTGTTGTGGTGCCGCTCATTGTCGTTTCCCCCTTGGGTGGTTATCGGTTTGCTGCATAAAGCCCTAGTGGCCGCTCCTCGACGGGTAGCTCGCGGACGCTTTCGTCGATTGGGATGATCTCTGCGTTGACCTCTTCACCGCGAAGCTCTCCGATTCGGGCGAGAGCGGGGGAGACCCGGCCCGTCCAGGACCCGACTGCTCCGTTGAAAGCGGTGACAGTTCGTCCCAGGGACTCGCCAACGCCGCGGAGATGGCCCAGGAACGTTGCCATCCGCACCTGGAGCTCTTTGGCTTGGATGAGGATCTCATCAGCCTGCTGGATGGCGCGGTGCTCCTTCATGAGCGAGCCAATGTTCATCAAAACTGCGAACAGGGCGTTGGGACCGGCGACGATGACGCTTGCCTCCATGAGATGTTCCAACACTTCGGGATGTGCTGCGATCGCTGCTTCGTAGACCGCCTGGGAAGGCAGATACATCACGACGTAGCCGCCGGAAGCGAGGTCGGCGTAGTCCTTCTTGATCAGGTTCCTGCCCACCGCTTCCAGCTCGGCGCCCTGGGCGCGAAGCAGCCGCTTGCGGTCGGCTTCGTCCTCGCACTCGAGTGCCTCGAGATAGCGGACTTGGGGGAATTTCGAGTCGATCACGACATCGCAGCCGCCAGGGATGTGGACAACTGCGTCGGGGCGGCGACCGTCCCCGTTGAATTGAGTCGTGTAGTCGCGGTTTTCGACCAGTCCGCCGTGCTCGAAAATCCGGGCCATCGAGATTTCCCCCCAGTTGCCCCGCTGGCGGTCGTTGGTGAACAGGCCAGTGATTGTCTTCATCTGGGACCCGATGCCGGCGAACTGGACGTTGAGTGCGGACTCGCGGGTGACGACCGATTCCTGAAGGGCGGCGAGTTTGGTGTCGAGCTGGGAGACTTTGGCGTCGATGGCGCCGTCTCTACCGGCGAGCAGCGTCTTCAGCTCGGCGATGGGATCAACCTCTGGTACGGCAGCGGCAGTTGTGGAGGCAGGGGAGGGGTGCCCCTTGAGGACGACAGCAAGAGCGATCAGGCCGACGCCGACAAGTCCCCCAACGCCTATCAAGGCAATCATCTCTGCAGTCACTTTCAACCTCCTCTTCCTTCACCACAAGTATGTGGGTAGGGTGTGACAGATTCCCTTCAGCCGAAACGCCCGGTTTTGCCATGTTCGGGACCTAGTCCTCTACCGACAGAGCGTCACCTCCCCTAAGTTGGGATAACGGCAACCAAGGAGCGCGATGACCCCGTACCACTTCAGCCTGACGATCAGGGAGACGTTCGATGCAGCAGTCGCCCGGACCCGTGAGGCTCTCGCCGAGCATGGTTTCGGAATCGTCAGCGAGATCGACCTCGCGGCGACTTTGAAGGAGAAGCTTGGAGTCGACCATGACCCCTACCTCATACTCGGCGCATGCAACCCGGGATTCGCCCGGCAGGCAGTCGCCTACGAGCCGTCGATCGGAGTGCTGCTCCCCTGCAACGTCGTGGTCCGTCAGGCCGATGGCGATCGGGTGATGATCGACTTCATGGACCCTTCCGTCATGCTCGAACTCGTTGGAGAAGAAGGCGTGCACAACCTTGCCGAAGAGGTGCGCACCAGGCTGGAGATGACCAGGGACTCGATCGCCGTCGGTTCCAGGACCGCACCCGTCTGAGCGAAGGTCACCGCCTTAGCGGAACCACCACGATTTTGGCTCTTGGGCCAGGTTCCAATGGACGTGGCGGGCCGTGGTGAAGCTTTCCAGCGCCTCGACTCCGAGTTCGCGGGCGTCTCCGCTGGCACGGTTGCCCCCAAACGGCGCGGCGAGGTTATCAACCACGGGGTCATTGACCCACAAGGTGCCCACGTTCAGCTCGCGATAGGCACGCTCGACGAGAGAGGGTGTGCTCGTGTAGATGCTCGCGCCGAGGCCGTAGGGCGTGTCGGCAGCCAGGGCGAAGGCTTTGTCGTCGGAAGAAAAGGACATGATCGGGAGCACCGGCCCGAACGTCTCCTCACTCATCACTCCCATCTCGTGGTCGACGTCGACGAGGACGG
This sequence comes from Acidimicrobiia bacterium, assembly GCA_041742825.1. Lineage (GTDB taxonomy): Bacteria > Actinomycetota > Acidimicrobiia > Spongiisociales > ZC4RG35 > MA-ANB-1. The sequence continues at coordinate 86,806 of JBGTNX010000045.1, forward strand.
TGGGCTCCATGAAGAACCCGGGCCTATCGATTGCCGAGCCTCCGGCGACCACACGTGCCCCGGCGTTAACCGCCGACTCGATCTCGCCGATTACCTTGCGGCGCCTGCCATCGCTCCTCATCGGTCCGACCTGGGTGGCTGCTTCGAAAGGGTCGCCCAACCTGATCGTCCTTGTGACCCGCACGACTTCGTCGACGAAGCGATCGTGGATCGACTCGTGGACGTACACCCGCTCGGTGGATGTGCACACCTGGCCGGCATTCAGGAAGGCGGCCCATGCGACCGCTTCGGCGGCATTGGCAGGGTCGGCGTCGGCAAACACGATGGCGGGGTCTTTTCCGCCCAGTTCGAGGTGCGACGGCTTGGTGGCTTCTGCGCAGAGCACACCTAATCGCCGGCCGATGTCTGTCGATCCGGTGAAGGCGACCATGTCGACATCGGGGTCGACGACAAGACCCTCCCCGATGCTCTCGCCGCTGCCGAGCACCGTGTTCACCACTCCCCGCGGGAGCGCGGTTGCGAAGATCTCCGAAAGGATCATCAGCGAGAGTGGGGTCTCAGACGCCGGTTTGATAACAACTGTGTTCCCGACGGCCAGGGCCGGCGCCACCTTGAACACGAGGAGAATCAGCGGGTAGTTCCAGGGCACGAGACACCCGACGACACCGTAGGGGATGCGCAACACCAGGGAAAGCTGGCCGGGTTCGTTCGAAGGGGCGACCCGACCTCCCAGGGTCCGGGAGAGCTCCGCATACATGCGGAACAGGTCGACGGCCATATCTACATAGAGGCGGTTGCGGGTGAGCGGGCGCCCTGTCTCGTAGGTCAAGGCCTCGGCGATGCGCTCCCCATCGGCGCGGATCCGGTTGGCAACATCGTGCAATGCACGCGTCCGCTCAGGCGCTCCGAGTCCGCTCCAGATCGGTTGGGCGAGTTTTGCAGCAGCGGTGGCCCGGCTCAGCTGACCTGCGCTTGCCGCATGCAGGGAGGTGTAGGTCTCTCCGTTTGCCGGGTCGACTACGCCGAACTCATTGCCGTCGCCAAGAACGAGCTCTCCGTCGATGAGTAGGTGGTCTGGAAAGGTCACCCGCCGATGTTACGCGCCCACGGCTTCCGCCCGATTGCGGGAGAAGATTCGCGCGGTCGTTCCCCGGAGGCGGAGCCGAATGGGGGCCGGGAGGTAAGGGGGACTGAGGCTCTCCGAGTTGAGAGCGGTCGCGTCGTAAGGGCCGTTGGTGGGAGCGCCCCACCCTCCCCTCCGACCTTTGGTCGGAGGTACTCCCTCCGCAAGCGGAGGGAGAGACGAGTGTCGAGGTAGTCCCATCTCGGCTGTCCTCCCGCTTGCGCCGAGGTTGGTTCCTGCACCCGCCGATTAGGCGAGTGGAGGTAGGGGGGAGCGTTCTCCCGGGCTGGGAGATCAAGGGCCGTTGGTGGGAGCCCCCACCCTACCTCCGCCCTTTTGGTCGGAGGTACTCCCTCCGCAAGCGGAGGAAGAGACGGCGTGAGCGGCCTTTAGCCGGCGAAGTGGGCCCGTGGAGGCCCTTTGGCTTCCGAATCCGGGTGCCTGCTCACCTGTTCACTTATCCATTCGGCCCAGAGCCCTGTCAGGTCATCGACGTCGCCCAAATCGGGATCGAGGGGTGCGCCAACTATCACCCGAATCTTCGCGCGGCGGATGCGGTTCTCCAGACCGAACCCGAGCCCGGTCCCGATCACGGCGACGGGGACAAGGGGTACCCCTGCTCGCTTTGCCAACCACGCAGCACCACGTTTCGGCGGCAGAGTCCCCCAGTGGGAGACCCGCGTAGCCTCGGGAAATACGCCGACCACTTCGCCCGCTTCGAGGGCCGCGAGTGCGGTCCGCACCGCCCGAATTGGCCGTCGCGAACGCGGGATCGGGATCGCGCCAAATCCGGTGATCAGCCAATCGAGGAGCTTGTGCACGCCAAAGAGGTCATCCAGCGCCAGGAATCGGATCGGAATCCCGGCAGCAACACCAACCGCGGGAGGATCGAAATGCGAGTAGTGATTCGCGGCGATCACATATGGAGCTTCGGGAAGCTGGGCCTGATTTTCGACCTGGAGAGAAAAGCCCACTCGGCCGACAATCCTGATCACCGGTCTACCCGCGCGCCAGAGGATACGGCTCCGCAGGGCGGTGGGTTGACTCATCGAGCCAAATTAGTGGAGTCGTGTTCTTTGCAGAACGTGGCATGAGCCCGTGACGGCCCCGCAGCGAAAGCTCTATCTGGCTCTTAGGGACGGGTGGGTCGAGTTGACGATGCCCGGGTGCCAGGTGGATCCGCAGCAGAAGCATTCGACGTACTCCTCGACAACCTTGCCGGGCAACACCGGGACGGAGAAGACTGTGTGCCAGTTGCGTACCTTATGACCCGAGTAGGCGCGCTCGAGCTGCTCTTTGGGGCAGCGGAACAGCCCGCTGGAAACGGTCTTGGTCACAGGATGGCGGCCCACGATCATGGAAAGCCAGGAAGCACGTATCTGCGTCGTCCGGTTCTGCGTCATACCGATTACATCGACACCTCCGGCCCGCAACCACAGTTTCAGGGATAGTGCGGAAGACTCAATTGGTGAATCAAATCGCATATTGCCGGCGATTCAGACATTGGGAAGAGCGGACCCGTGTAGCTCAGAGGTGGGGGACGACATCGGTGGCGAGACGCTCCATGAGCTCTAGCTGCTGGTCATAGCCCATGGTGGGGAAGCAGCTGCGGGCGACGAATTCCACATCGACGTTCGCGCTGTTCCGTACCTCGTTCAGCTGGTCGACGATCTGTTCGGCGGTGCCTGCAAACGTGGCCCGGCCCGCCAGAATCTTTCGTGACTGGTCGCTAGGCGGCGGTGGTACCGGGGGAGGTCCCGACCGCGATGCCGATGCTTCCATGTCGGAGTACTTCCACATCATCGACCACATGTGGGTTAGTCCCTCAACCCATGCAGCCTCCTGGGAGTCGGCGGGGAAGAGGACGGAGTAATGAATGATTCGGAAATCGGACGGGTCGCGATCCGCTTTGTCGAGCTCGTCGTTGACCCATTCCAACTGTTCGAGGAACTTGGCGATCGGTGCGTTTGAGAAGATTCCGTCGGCGAGGCGGGCCGCCCTGCGGATCGCCGGCTCGGCACTGCCACCGATGAGGACCGGGATCTTCCGTGATGGTGTCGGCCGCACCGCTAGCTCCGGGTAGTCGTAGATCCCACCCTGGTGATGGAACGGCTCGCCCGACCACGCCTTGGGCAGGATCTGGAGGATCTCTTCCATTGCCGCGCCGCGTTCGCCCATCCGTGCACCCATCGCCTCGAACTCGATGTCGCTCCACCCCAGACCGAGACCAAGCAGGAGTCTGCCGTGGCTGAGAAGGTCCACGGTGGCGGCATCTTCGGCCAGCCGGAGCGGATGATGCATGGGCGCCAAAAGCACCCCGCTGCCGATCTCGATCCGGTCGGTCTTGGCGGCTATGGCTGCACTCACCACCATCAGGGAAGGCATGTAGCCGTCGTCGACGAAGTGGTGCTCGGTGGTCCAGACCGAACTGAATCCGAGACGCTCGGCGTCGACGGCGACCTGGATGGTCTCGTCGTAAACCCGGGACCAGTCGCTTTCGCCTGGTCGGATCTGGGCACTGAGAAGTCCGATTCCGAGACTCACCTCGGAATGAAGATCATCGCGTCTCCGATTACCCGGTCCTTGGTTTCCTCGACTGCGTGGTCGTCTTTGTGATGTTCACGCATGTGCTCCATCGCTCGCTGATGCACCTCGTCGCGGTTCGATCCGCGCTCTTTGTGAGCACAGCCGGGGATCACCCGTTCGCATATGAATTCGTACACGACGATCAGTCCTTTCGGGGCCGGCGTTGTCGGGGAGATGCTATCCGAAAGTGCTGCTCGCCGCTCTTTGTCTAAGTGCACCCGATATTTACGGATCAAGGATTGACCGCTGACGAAACAGGGCAGAATGTACTCATGACCTCGCAAAACCCTGAAGACCGCCCCGATTCCTTCCCGCCATCACAGAACCCAAACGGCGAACCCTTCGAGGAGGATTGGATTGACGTGGCGCCAACCGAGCCTGCGCTGACCGAGCCATTTGCTGCGTCTTACAGCGTTGATCGCGACAACCAACTCGTCGGATTTGTCGAGCGGTTCAACGCTCGTGACTGGGAAGGAGTTTCTGACCTGCTTGCTGAAGACGTCACCTCAGACTTCTTCCAGGCGACAACCGCCGAAGACCTGATCGAGGGAATGATCGATCTCATGCTGAGGTACCCGACCCTGGTGGTGACCCGCGGAGACCTCGGCCACGACCCGGTCGCTGCAGCATGGCTCTTGGACCAGGACCTGGAGCGTTACGGGCTGGTTGGATACTTCCGGATCGAAGTCGATGAAGGCGACGAGCCTCTGATCGCCAACCTGGAGTACATCGAAGAAGTCCCCGACACCCCCAACGCCGTGTTCGAGTCGCCCGAAGGTACCGAGATCGACGAATGGGAAGACTGGAACCTCGCCGAATCAGGCGAATGACCTAGATAGCTCGCATCCGGTTGTTGCGAGGGTTGTGCTCGACTTCGGCAAGGCCGAGCGCTTCGAGAACCGGGGGTAAATAGTTCCCAACCCGGCCGCGAAGTCCCTTCTTGAGGCCGTACCAGCCACCGATCGGGTTCTCCGCTGATCTTGCCCACGCCTCCACAGTCCCGTCTGCTGCGGGTTTCTGTTCGTCCGCATTCCCCAACGGAACCCAGTCACCCTGCTCCTGCAGCCACTTGTGGAGGTCGTCGATGATCCGCAGGTCGTAGTGGAGGACCGTTTTGCCTACGGTGCACACCAGCACGGGTGGTTCTTGGTCGGTATCCCTATGCATGAGGATCTCTGACCCCAGGCTCGGAGTCTTCAGGACCCAGGGATCGGCTTCGGTCCCGGTTCCGGTGAATGGTGTGGCAGGCATTGTGGCTCCTAACTCCGTAACAATATGATTACCATAGTGAGCGGCCGATAGTGAGGACGCAGAAATGACCACCTATTCAGTGAACAGAACAATCGAGGCAACACCAGAGGTCGTCTGGGCTCTCATCACCGATGCAACCCGGTATACGGAATGGAACCCGGCGGTTCTTTCCCTCAGTGGCCGGATTGCCGACGGCGAGCGGATCGAACTGGTTTCGATTGTGAATCCGGAGCGAAAGTTCAAGCTGAACGTGGCCAGCGTGGAGCCGCCGAGGAGCATGGTGTGGTGGGACGGGATGCCGCTCGGCCTTTTCAAAGGCGTTCGCACCTTCGCCGTGAGACCCGCAGGGGAGGGCGCCTGCGAGTTTCGTATGGAAGAGGTCTATTCCGGGCTCTTGGCGCCACTGATCACCAAGTCGATTCCCGACATGACCGAGTCTTTCGGAATGTTCGGTGATGCGGTCAAGGCCGAGGCGGAGCGCAGTGGCGGCGGCTGACGGCTCAGCGGCAGACCCGTTTGCGGCGCTCGGCGACGAGCATCGGCGAGCGATCGTGGAATCGCTGGCCCATGGTGGGCGGTCGGTGTCGGAGATCGCTGGCGACCTGCCGATCAGCAGGCCCGCGGTATCACGCCACCTCAAACTCTTGAAGGACGCGGGCCTGGTCACAGATCAGGCCGACGGCACCCGAAGGGTATATTCGCTCGACGACCGGGGGGTTGAAGCGATCCAGACCTACATGCTGGAGATGTGGGGAGACGCTGTAACTCGTTTTCGCATCGCCGCGGAGAATACCGAAGGTGAGCAGTGACAGAGCCAATTGTGGTGGAATTCAACGTCGACTGCGCGCCGGAGCACGCCTTCCGGATGTGGACCGAGCGGACGGCGCTGTGGTGGCCGGTTTCGCACACGGCCACGAGAGATCCCGACCTCGACGTCGTTTTCGAGCCGCGGACCGGCGGGAGGATCTACGAACGCGGCTCCGACGGGTCCGAGCACGAATGGGGCGAGGTCAGGGTCTGGGACCCACCTAATCGGGTGGAGTACCTCTGGCATCTCTTCTTCGACCGCAGCGAAGGGACCGACATCACCCTGACCTTCGAACCGGTAGACCGTGGCACCCGAGTGAGACTCCATCAGGACGGCTTCGACCGCCTCCCAGATGACGTCGGCCGCCCCCGACGCGATCGCACCCAAGGCGCATGGGCGGAAATCACCAGGTTATACCGGGAGGCTTTGATCTAAGGAGGGGGACTTAGGACAGCCGAAAACGGGCGGCGCGGGCGACGGTCGCGGGAGCAACTCGACACGCGTCTCTCCCTCCGCTTGCGGAAGGAGTACCTCCGACCAAAAGATCGGAGTGGGTGGGCGTTCCCGCCAACGGCATCCTCGATCTCCCAGCCCGCGGAGACCTCTCCCTCCTACCTCCAGCCGCCTATTCGGCGGCTGCAGGGACCTTCCTCCCGCTAGCGGGAGGACAGCCGAGAACGGGAGCACCTCGGCACGCGAACTCTCCTTCCGCTTGCGGAGGGGGTGGGCGGTCCCGCCAACGGCATCCTCGATCTCCCGGCCCGCGGAGACCTCTCCCTCCTACCTCCAGCCGCCGATTCGGCGGCTGCAGGGACCTTCCTCGGCGCAAGCGGGAGGACAGCCAAAAACGGGAGGACCTCAGTACGCGT
>JBGTNX010000046.1:0-8908 GCA_041742825.1 Acidimicrobiia bacterium
GTGCCGAGGCGATGGCTAGAGCATGGCAGGACCAGTCGATGACACCGCTCGATGAGCCCTGGCCGCTTCAGACCTGGCCCGACGTTCCGACTCGAATACTTGCCGGCCGGCACGATCGGATGTTCCCACTCGAGTTTCAAAGACGGATCGCACGAGAACGGCTGGATTTGGAAGTCGATGAGATCGACGGAGGTCATTTGGTTGCCTTGAGCAACCCGGTCGGACTGGCCGAGCGTCTGGACGCGTACCGGCTCGGCGTCGACTGACGGACGACTTGCTACCGGCACGGTCTCTATCCCCAATGCTCTTGGGCGGCCCCGCCAAAAGATCGAACGGGTGGGAGCGACCGAGACCGTTCAGTCGAACCCGACAGGTGCCGGATCGAGGGTTTTGCCAGACCGGGCGAGCGGCGGAAAGCTCAGGCCCGACCGGTCTCGTAGGCCCACATCGCCAGCTCGACTCTGTTGCGGGCTCCCAGTTTGGTCATCAGACTGGAGAGATGGGCCTTCACGGTGCTCAGGCTGATGTGGAGTGTCTCGGCGATCTCGGCGTTGGTCAATCCCCTGGCCACGGTCATCAGGACCTCCTCCTCACGATCGGTAAGTGGCCAGTTCGGCTGAGTTGGCGCGCTCCGCTCTCCCGCCCGGGCGAACTCTTCCAACAGCCGGACGGTCACATTGGGCGCGATCAAGGCATCGCCGTTTGCTGCAGCGTGAATCGCCTGGACCAATAACTCCGGGCCGGCATCTTTCAAAAGGAATCCCCGGGCTCCCGCTTTCAGTGCGCCATGGACGTACTCGTCGAGATCGAAGGTCGTGATGATGACGATGGCCATCGGGTCGGCCACATCAGGGCCGGCGAGCAGCCGGGTGGCCTCGAGGCCGTCCATCTCGGGCATCCGGATATCGAAGAGACAAACATCGGGTTGCAATTCGCGGGCGAGCTGCACCGCCTGGCGGCCGTCGACGGCCTGGCCGAGCACTTCTATGTCGGGTTGGGCGTCGAGGATCATCGCCAGTCCGGTGCGGATCAGCTCCTGGTCGTCGGCGATGAGCACTCCGATGCTCATCGCGAGGAGCCGTCCTTAGGCAGCACGGCGCTGACCACCCACCCGCGTAGCGGACCGGGCCCAGTCTCCAGGCTCCCTCCGAGGAGCTTGACTCGCTCGCCCATCCCGATGATCCCGAAACCCGGCTCCGCGCTGCCGGTGTGACGGGACTCGCCGTCGTCGTGAACCGTAACTCTCGCCGATTTTGCATCACCTGTGACAGCGACCTCGATTGTCGTGGCATGGCGGGCATGCCGAAGCGCGTTGGTGATCGACTCCTGCGCCAGCCGGTAGATTGCGGCATCGACGGCCGGCGCGATTCCGTCGAGATCTCCAGAGATGGAGACTGACAGTTCGGGCCCTTCGTCGGTATCGCGGGCGAGTCGTTCGATATCGGCGATTCCGGGAACCGGGCCCAGCTCCGGCTCTTCCCCGCGTCGGAGTGCCCCCACCATCGCACGCATCTCGGCCAGGGTCTTCGACGCCTCCTCCTCGATCACCTGCAGGGCCTCCAGGGGCGCGTTCGGGTTGGAACCGGCCAGGGTCCGTCCGGCCTGGGCTCGAATGGCGATCGCGGAGACATGATGTGCCACCGTGTCGTGGAGTTCTCTGGCCAGCTCCGCCCTCTCCAGGAGCACCGCCCGGTCACGGTCGCGAGCTCGGGCGAAAGAGCGGTAGCGCACGGTCGCTCCGATCAGGACAGGGCTCATTCCGAAGATGAACCCGGCGACGGCCTCTCCAACGTCGGTGAAGTCGGCGGCGAGGCCGGTGCCGAACCCGAGCAGAATCAAGCCAAGCCCGATGACGATCTCCCGGCCTGAGCCCCAGCGAAGCAAGGAATAAGGGATGAGGAGGATTAGGACCATCGTGTAGAGACCGAACTCGGGGTCGGAGGTGATGAACACGACCAAGTTCATCACGGTGATGGCACCGAAGTCGATCGCCAGGACGGTCAGGGGGTGCGTTCGCCGCCAAAGCAGCGTGATGGCGAGGGTCACGGCGAAGACCAACGCCAGAGGCCCCCAAAGCAGCGATTCCCAGCGCACGACTCCCTCGACGACTGCAGTGGCCACCACCGCGGTCACCAGCCAGCGATCCCACCAGACGATTCCCGGGTTACCCGGTGCTCTCGGTTCCGCCCAGAGCGAGCGCAATGCACTTCTCATCTGGGTCCACGTTACGTGAGGACTCCCCCTGGCGAATCAGCCGAAAGTCCAATTTCGGAACTGTGCCAACGGCCAGGACAAGTCCGACCCATCGGCTGATGTGCCCAACCGACCGATCCGACACGATTCCCATTGAGACATCACTCGGATCGATTGGAGAAAATCATGTCAAACCGTCTCTACAGGCTCGGGAACTTCGCAGCACGGCGTCCCTGGGTAGTCATCGCCACATGGGTGGCCGTCGCCTTGGTGGTCATCACTGCGGCCTCGGCGTTCGGCAGGGATCTGGAGGATTCGATGGAGGTCCCCGGTCTCGACTCGCAGGTTGCAGTGGACTTGTTGTCCGCCTCAGGGTCGGACTCGGCCGGGCTGACCGCCCAGGTGGTGGCGACGCCGATGGATGGTCTGACCTTCACCGAGTCGGCTCCGGCCCGGGAGGCTCTGGCCGATCTTCAGGCGGGGCTGGCCGCTCTGCCCAACGTGACAAATTCTCCCGACCCCGCCTTCTCACCCGACGGGGAGGTGGCGCTGATTCGGGTGCAATACCCGGTGCTCGAAGAGCTCGGCGTCACCGACCTGGAGAACCTGAAAGCCTTCGGTGAGGAGGCCGGTGCGGGTTCGGTGCTCCAAATCGAGATGGGCGGTGACCTGTTCTTCTCCTTCGAAGAGGCACCAACAGGCATGGGGGAGATGATCGGCCTGATTGCCGCGGTAGTTGTCCTCTTGGTCGCCTTCGGATCGGTGATCGCAATGGGACTGCCTATCGGGATGGCATTGGTGGGGCTGGCGCTGGGCATCACCTCTATGGGCCTGGTTACCTATCTGATCGACATACCCAGCTGGGCGCCGCAGATGGCCAGCATGATCGGCCTCGGAGTCGGGATCGACTACGCCCTCTTCCTCCTCACCAGGCACCGTGAGTTCCTGGCTGAGGGTCTGGATGTCGCGGAATCGGCTGGCCGTGCCGTCGCAACTGCGGGCAAAGCAGTGATCTTTGCCGGCGGGACGGTTGTCATCGCCATCCTCGGTCTCGCCGTGGCCGGACTGCCCTTCATGACCGCCGCCGGTGTCGCAACTTCCGTCGTCGTCGGGATCATGGTCATAGGGTCGGTTACTCTGCTCCCTGCCCTGCTCGGGCTCGCCGGTCACCACATCAACGGCCGCCGAGGAAAGAACCCATCGGCCACGGTGGGCTCCGGTTGGAGACGCTGGGGAGAGCACGTGTCCCGGAATGCCTGGGCCTATGCCATCGGGGTAACTCTGTCGCTTCTCGCACTGACCGCACCCGTGTTGAGCCTCCAGCTCGGATTCCCCGACGAGGGGACGCTGCCCGAGACCCGCACCGAGCGGCGAGCCTACGACCTGGTTGCGGCAGGTTTCGGCCCCGGCATCAACGGGCCGCTGCTGATCGCCGTCGACATCTCCGAGGACGTCTCGGTGGTCGAGCCGCTGGTAAACGCGGTCGCTAGCGATGAGGGTGTCGCCGCTGTCGCTCCGGCGAGCGTGGACCCTGTGGCAGGTGTGGCGACGCTGGTTGCTTTCCCCACGTCGTCCCCTCAGGACTCTGCGACAGTCGAGACCATCGAGCGTCTCCGCTCAGAGGTGTTCCCGGCGGTCCTGGAGGGAACTTCAGCGACTGCGCATGTCGGCGGGGCAACCGCCAGCTTTTCGGATATCGGCGACCAGGTGAAGGACCGGCTCCCGCTGTTCATCGCTGCGGTGATCGCCCTATCGTTCCTCCTGCTCGTGGTCTTGTTCCGCTCCATCTTGGTGCCCTTGAAGGCAGCGATCCTCAACCTGTTGAGTATCGGCGCAGCCTATGGCGTGCTTGTGATGGTGTTCCAGTGGGGATGGGGCAAGGACCTGATCGGCCTCGAGTCGACTGTGCCCGTCATCTCGTTCATACCCATGTTCATGTTCGCCGTGCTCTTTGGCCTGTCGATGGACTATGAGGTGTTCTTGCTGTCACGGGTGCGAGAGGAGTACCTGGCCACGGGTGACAACGAGGGTGCTGTGATCAGAGGGATCTCGAGCACCGCCCGGGTGATCACATCCGCGGCGCTGATCATGATCTCGGTGTTCCTCGGATTCGTACTTGGTGATGACCCGGGGATCAAGATGATGGGTCTCGGTCTGGCGACGGCGATCTTCATCGACGCCACCGTTGTTCGGATGGTCCTGGTCCCGGCGACGATGAAGCTGATGGGCGACGCCAACTGGTGGCTGCCAGCATGGCTCGATCGCCTTCTCCCCACGATCGACATCGACGGCGGCCCCGTCGTCGGCCAGCCCAACGAGCCCGAACTGGCCCTGATCTCCTGAGTCTGGTTCCGGCAAGGCCGAGCGTTGGTAGGTGACCTCGTCAGACGACGAGGTCACCTCCGGGCGGGTCAGGTCGCGGGCCAACAGTTCCTGGCTGATCGGCCGGTCCAGAACCTCGGTGATTCATTCGGATGCAGGGCTTCTCCTCTCGTTGTGGGTTGGCCGCGGTTTTGAGATGGGGCGCTTTGTTCTCGGACGGAGCCGGTTGCCAGTTCTCGACATCCTGACACGGTGCTGGTTTCAGCGACCTGCCCTCTGGTCGTCACCGAATCGGTAGCCGATCCCGCTTGCTGCTCGTGAACGGGCAATCACCTGCTCATTCGACTGAGATCTGTGCCACAGGTCTACCGAAGTTGACGGAGACCTGTCGGGGCTCCTGCCGCTGCGATTCGATCTGTCATCGGCTACGGATGCTGGGACAGGTTCCCTACGCCGGCGATCCTTCGATCCTATCGGCGGCGACAAGGAATCTCGCTTCGATTCGTCGAGCAACTCGCACCGCCTAGCGCCGGGACACAGTTGACATGACTGCGGACCCGATTAAGCCGATCTTCGACCTCGAACCGGGCCATGGTTCTCGGCCGACCCTCATGGCGCACGCCCGGTAGTACCGATCGGTGAAGAGCAGCATCAACACGCCCGAGCCCCGCACGGCGCTTACTGTCGGGAGGCGCAACTCGTCGAGCAGCGCGGCATAAGCCGGGACACACCTAAGAGCTCGGATCAGAAGTTCCTCTCGGACCGCACGAATCCGGCCCCGCACAAGGGGATCGGCCGCAGAGCATCCGAGGAATGGCTTGAGCGCCGGGTGGTACGCGACGCCGTGCTGCAGGTCGCGTTCCATATCGCGTGTGACATTTGCCAGTTGCACAAGTTCACTGACCTCCACGATCCGGCGCCCGTGCGATTCGGAGACCTGGTTACGCACAATGAGGCCGAGAGCGAAGCGAGCGGGCTCGCCGATGACGTCGTCGCAGTACTTCGCCAACTGTTCGTCCGTCTCGAGAACGCCGCCCTGGTGAGCGAACGTCTTGCTCCAGTGCTCCATGCTGGCGGCCATCCTGGTGACGAGCTCGGCGACCTGGGACCGGTCGCGTTCGGGCAACCTCTCATAAAGCCGATCGACTAATTCACATCGCTCGACCAGGAGCTTGTGCACGTCTTCTTGTGGGCTCGACGCCACGATCTCCATCGTGGGCGCCTTGGTGTCCATGGCGCCGGTCGAGAATCGGGTAGCGAACCACCGCAGGCCGGCAATCCTCTGCGCCTGCTCGGGCACTAAATCCTCGAGTGTGTCGAGCATCCGCGCATACAGATAACCGACACAGGCGGCGCGCGCCTGGGCCTCGGGGAGCATCACGATGCTGGCGCCGAACGAACGCGCCACGTGCGGGAGGACTGCCCAGCCAAAGCGTTCCGGATCGTCGATCGACCTGATCCGATCCAGGTCGGGCTCGCTTCGGTCGAGCAGGGTCCCTTTCGCCAGCAGCACGGGACGCAGCATGAAAAAGGGCAAAGCAGGCACCGGAATACCGTACCCACCGGGCGACGCAAGCCGGTCGACCGCGTTCCGACCTCTTGTTGAACATCTGTTGAGCGGAAGCGCTCCACGCCCGGAGCCGAGATCCCGGGACTAAGAGAAGACCCCTCGGGCGGCCGTACCTCACTGGAGATGTCTAGGCAAGGCGGACCGGGGGGTCTTTCGCGTCCAGCCAACCCAGGGGAGGGGCGCCGGACTTAGATGACTCCTACCCCTTCGGTCAAAGGCCCAAACTCCGTGGATCGTCCCCTGTTCCGATTCTGAAGTGGTGGGTGGACCGACCCGGCAGAAGGGCGTTCTACGAGGGAGCGGCTTCTGTCGGCAATGCCCCCAAAGCTCATCGGGGCTCCCGGGCTGAACTCCTGGCTCGTCCGGTGACTAGTGCAATCTTGTGCCTGTGGTTTAGTAGGTGACAGGTTAGGTCGCCCAGCAAAACTGACGGTATGACGTCCACTCGAACGCCTACTCGTATTGACTGCCGCTTGTGCGACGAAAAGGCCTCCTTTATCACACCAGCAGGACCCGTGTGCCGAGACCATGCGATCGAGGTGCTGGAGCTGCACGAAGAGAGCGATGGCGGATGGCTGCCGATTCCCATTCACGGTTTTCGAGAGAGGGCTCCTCGGCCTCCGTTTGCTATACGCCACCTGGAGCGTTAGGGAAGGTCAACGGACCACTCGCTTGTCGCAGTGCGCGCGGCGTTCCGTAGACAGGGACCGCCGGAAGCAACAGATGAGGAGTCAATGACGTATAAGGCGAACCGCTACGGAGGAATCTCAAGCAGGGCGAGAGGTGTGACTTCGTTCTGAGGAGCCCTGACGGTGAGGTCATTTACCCGAGGGCGGCCTTCATGGGTTCGGTGGATTGAAGGTCAGTGATTTTCGAGATCATCGTACTGACTGTGACTGTGGCATCCGTGGGAAGCCTGGTCGCGACGGATTCCACGCTCTTCTGAGGAAGAAGCCGTCGACCCATCAGTAGAGCCTTCAGGGTCGTATCGGACTCTTGGGCCAGCTACCTCGACGAGTCGGACCGAAGCCGGGACCTTTGTCAATCCGGTCCGAAGCCGTATGTTCATCGATGATGGTGTGCGGTGGTGTCGTGGGCCTCGGATCGGCCGTGGGGGTCGGTGTGGATGACTGCGGTCACGGGGACATCGAAAGCGTGGTGGAGTTCGTGTTCGACGTCATGAGCTGTCTCGTGTCCGGCCGTCACTGTCATCTCGGGATCGACGGAAATTGACGCGGACACGTGGATTTGATGTCCTTGCCACCGGACCTTGAGGTCGGCGACACCGCGCACCCCGTCCACGCCAGCGATCACCGCCTCGGTCTTGTCGACCAGTTCGGGTTCGACGCCGTCGAGGAGTCGTCGGATCATCGTCCGCGCCGACCGAACCAAGAGGCCGAGGATGATCGCTGCTACCGCCAGCCCAGCGACAGGATCGACCCAGGCAGCACCAAGAGCTGCGCCGATACCGGCCGCTACCACAGCCAGTGAAGTCACGGCGTCGGCGCGGGCGTGCTGTCCATCCGCCACCAGCGCTTCGGACTGGATGCTTCGGCCGACTTTTATCCGGTAGCGGGCCACCAGTTCGTTGCCAGCAGCGCCGATGAGCCCGGCGGCGATCACCCAAGGGACGTGTTCGATGATGCGAGGCTCGACCAGTCTGCGGGATGACTCCCAAATTATGAAGGCGGCAGAGGAGCCGATCGCCAGAAGGATTATCAGACCGGCGGCGTCCTCCGCTCGGTGAAACCCGTACGTGTAGGTTCGGGTCGGACGACGTCGTCCGAGGGCGAATGCCATCCAGAGCGGTATGGCGGTGAGAGCGTCGGTCACGTTGTGGACGGTGTCCGATAGGAGGGCCACCGAGCCGCTGATCACGACGATGACTGCTTGAAGGGCGGCGGTGACACCTAATCCGATCAGGGAGATTTTGGTAGCGCGAATGCCCTCTGCGCCTGTGTCCCGAAAACCGGCGAAAGGGTCATGACTGTGGCCATGTGAGAAGAGATGACGGACCCGGACCAGGAAGCTCCCCGTACCGGCGGCTGGGCTGGCATGTTCGTGGTGATCATGAGCTTGTTCGCCCGGGTGACCATGAGGCGCGCCGCGTCGGTGGGAATCCATTGAGAAACGCTAGTCCCAACGCTCGACGGGGAGAAGTTGCCAACGCTTCGCAACAGTCCCGCAGGTGAGATGTCTGTCGGAGAGGTCCGGGTCCAGCTCGCCGAGCCCGGGACATGAGAGAGGCAGGATCATCGACCAAACACGGGAAGCCCGTAGAAACTGTCAGCCAACGACTCGGAAGCGTAAGTTGGGCGTTGAGTTGTGACCTTGCCCGGGGCGACCCGGGATCGGATGGTGCCTACGGGACAGTCACAGAAGTTGGCTGCATCCTCGTAGGTGTAACCCAGAACCTGATTGACTCGACGCCTAAAAAAGTTCCTCGGCGCCGTCGCCGTGGCCATGATCACCCCGGGTCCAGGGGGAATACCCACAGCCCTCTTCGCCTCGGCTTCCTCCTCGAACTCTGGAAAAGCCCCCCGGCGCATCCCTAATCCCGCAATGGCCGCTGCCGCAGCCGCCGCCGGCCCCATCCTGTATCCCATGGTCGCTGGCTGACCAAGTTGAGGGGTGTCAGCCTGTTGGGCAATCCCTGATGGCGGTCCCTGCGAACTCGGGAATGGGCCTCGACTCCGCCTCGGCGGCCGTGTCCGCCGGGCCGTTTTCCTTGATGTCGGTGATTAGCCACTCCATCTCGGCAATCTCCCGTGTCTGGGCTTCGCTGATCTCCACGGCTAGTTCGCAGACTCTGACGTCGGACAG
>JBGTNX010000047.1:0-10464 GCA_041742825.1 Acidimicrobiia bacterium
CGATCACGCCTGAGAACGGGTCGAACCGCCACTCGGGGGCATCGTCGACCGGGACGGTGTCGGTGTGACCGTTGAGGAGGACAACCGGTTCTCCCCTCCAACGGGCTCCCAAGCTGGGACGGGCATCGGAGCCAACCAGCGACGTCTCGAATCCGGATGTCTCGAGCTCTGTCGCGATTACTTCGGCCAGGTCACGCACAGAGTTTTGTCCGTTGACCGTGGGGACCGACACAAACCGGGAGGTGAGTTCCGCCAGTCGATCGGGCGACAACTCGGCTGCGGTGGAGATTGTCTCGAGGGGAAGACTTGTCATCGGAGTACAACCTAGATCCCACCTGCGAGGTTGATGTCACCAGCCAGGAGGTTTCGAGACGCTCGACCTCTTTGTGTGCGCCGCCCAACAGTTTCCTCGCTGCAACATCTCGATCTCGGGCCGAATCGACACCCGCCGGGCACCCGCGAGGGGATCGAAATGAGACTAGGAACCTCAGGGTCCCCTCCAAACGCGGCCGCTGCCAGTTTCTGTGTCATCCGAACCGGGTACCGGTACCGAATAGAGGATAAGCCGAGGCCTGGGAGGCCAAAAATGAACCTGAGTCGTAATAGCTTTCTTGTTACCGCCGTACTTGTCGCCCTGGCGTTGCTCGGAGGTGTGGCGTCAGCACAGGAGGAACAACCAGCAGTCGTGACCGTGTTCCATGCGGTGCCGGCCGAGGACGGGTTTCCCGCAGACGTGTACCTCGACGGCGACCTGATCATCGACGGCTTCGTTTTCGAGTCGAGTAGCGACAGTTTCGAGCTGGCTCCTGGGTCGGCGACACTGGAGATCTACGCTGATGGCTCCGACCCCCAGAGCGACAGCCCTGCCGTTTCCACTCCGGTGACATTCGAAGCCGGAATCAATTACTCGGTCGTGGCCCAAATTGCCGACGGCTCACCGGTGATCTCGATCTACGCCAACGATCTCAGCGGTGTCGGCCCCGGCGAGAGTCGGATCACCTTCCGCCAGACCTCGTCGGTCCCGACCCTCGAGGTGAGCTTTGGTGACGGAGTCAGCCTCGGCGCCATTGCCCAGACCGAAGAAGCCTCGACGATCGTCCAGGCGGGTATCGTGCCACTGGCGCTGAATGACGACACCGGCGAGAGCATCTTCTCCGACGACCTCGACATTGCCAACGGGGTGCTCACCGTCCTCTACGCTGTCGGCGATCCCGCTGAAGCCAACTTCGACCTGCTGGTCCAAGAGGTCCCCATCTCCCAGGTTTCCCCGACGGGTGTTCCCACCGGAGACGGAGGCATGAAGTCTCCAGGGAGCTTCTTGCCGTGGGCCGCATCTGCTTTCTTGGTGGCGGTCACGGCGGGATGGGCAGTTGCCTGCCGACGGCCCACGTGACCCTCCGGAGATTGCTGATCGCTATGCTCCTTTTCGTCATGTCGGCCTGCGGAGACGGGTCTGCTCTCGACGCCGGGGCATCGAGGCTCGACCCCCAGCCAGCTGACTCGCTCACCGGGACGAGATCGGTTCCCGAAGCGACGACCACGACTGGAACTCCAGAAAACGCTGTTGAGACCGACCCCGTAAGAGTTGCTCCTGCCACCGTGGGCTGGGCATCTGCCTCCGTCGCCGATCGGCCCGCACCCCAAGCTGGTCCGATAGGGCTGCAAATCCCCAAGCTGGGTGTCGCTGCCCCTGTCGTAGCCATGGGCATCGACGCCGATGGAAAAATGGAGGTCCCCGGGAACGTTGAAGATGTGGCCTGGTACGAGTTCGGAGCGTCACCGGGTGAGGCGGGCTCTGCAGTTCTCGCTGCCCACGTGGATTTGGCGGGTTCAGGTCCGGGAGTCTTCTTCGATATCGACACCCTCAGCCCGGGCGACGCGGTGGCGATAGCTTTCGACGATGGCTCACTCGGGGAGTTTGTGGTGGAGAAGGTGGAGCGGATCGCCAAGAGCGCTCTCGACGTCGGGGCACTCTTCGACCGTACCGGATCGGCTCGAGTCCGGCTGGTGACCTGCGGGGGCGATTTCAACCCCGACATTCGGCGCTACAACGACAACGTGATCGTCACCCTGGTCCCGGTGACCCAGCAATGAGACATGTCTTCATGGTTGTCTTCTTGGTATTGGCAAGCCTATTCGGGCTCGCCGACCAGGCTCGAGCTCAGGAGGGTGGGACTCCCCCAATGACCGTGATCCCGGTTCCGACGGCTCCACAGCCGACCCAACCGGCGGAACCGGCGCCAGCCCCTGTTCCTTCTCCTCCCCAACCTTCAGACACCAGCCCGGGCCCTGAAGTGGTGAGGAACCCGGAGGGGCTCGGTGCCTTGAGCGACGTCAACGACGAGAATATCTGGCTCTACGTTCTCGCCGCGGCGGCGGCAGCCTCAGGAGTCACCGCGTTGGTCACAAAAAGTGTCACAAGTCGGAGACTTGGCGGCCCAGGCCCTGGTGAAAGCAACGCACCCTATGAGCTTCTCGCCTTCGTCTTCGAGGAACGGACGCCGGGCGAGAAGGGGTTGAGGGTGCTTACTCACGGGGAGTTCGGGGCCCTGGACCGTGCCATCGAGGCCGCTCATAACGAGCCCCCGATCAAAACCCTCGCCGGCAACCCGACCCGGGTGTGGTGGGTGGTCACGTCAGGCGGCGACGGCTCTACCCGGCTCATTCTGCGACCTCCCGACTCCGACGAGGGCGCAATCAAGTCGCTCAGCCGGATCGAGAGGCTGTTGAGCGATCTGGACCACCGGCTCCGCGGATCCGCGGGGCGGTCGGAGCTGGAAGAATCGCCCACGGTATAAACCAAAGGGCCCGGGGATAATTTGAAGCCACCGGCTCGATCTGCGGCACCGCATCTGGGCCAATGTTGTCGCCACCGGCCATCCGTTGGCGTCCGCACAGATCAGACCCAGAGAGATCCCGTCGCCAGTGTCCGTCGCATCGAGAGAATGTAGCCCTTGAGGGGTTCACCGCCGAAGGGCCTCAGACGTATGGAGCGAACGCAATGATGGTTCAGTTCGCTGACCAAGTCGTGCCGGTAGCGTGGTTGATGCGCCGTCGTCGGGCCCGGCGCAATCCTTTGGCCGACATCAGCCGAGAAGTCTGGTGTTGGTGCCGACTGCCCGGTAGACATCGATTGCCCGCCGGTCTCTGCTCACCAGGGTGAGCTCGTGCTCGGCGGCTACAGCACCGACCAGTGCGTCGTAGACGGCACCTCCGGCGATACCGAGGGCGGTGATCCGGTCGGCCAGGTCGCGGTGACCTTCAGCTGAGAGAAACTTCGAATGGGGAAAGTTGTGGTTCATGATTGCGACAACCTCGGTAGGGTTTCGGCGCGCCGGTGGCGGCAACCGGGTTAGGACCGAGAAGGTCTCGAACCAGGCATGGCCGGCAAGCCCGAGGCTCTTGCCATGCATCTCGTCGAGCGTCCGGGCATGGAACTCGTGTCCGGCCACGGTGAGGGCGACTGCGACCGACGTGTCGATCAGAAACTCCGGGTTGGTCAACGCTGGTCTCGGAACCGCAGGTCGCGGACAGCGTCATCGTCGATAAACATGTCTTCGTCGATGACGAGCCGGTCGTCTTTGGTGACAGTCCCTTCCCCCGCAACCGGCTCGATCCGGACCCCGTTGCCGTCGCGGCTCAACTCGACTTCACCAACTCCCATGCCCAACTCGTCACGGAGGGGTTTTGGGATTACCACCCGTCCTGCCCGATCGATGGTAGTACGCATACCCATCAGTCTACCATGTAATGGTTCTTCCGAATGGTGACGGGCTCAGCCGGCGCTGCGATATTTGAATAGGGCTTTGCGGGCTGCCTTGGCGACGGTTTTGTCGGCGTGGTCGGCGCCGATTGCGGCGAGTACGGTCTCGGTGGCGGGGAGGCCCAAGCGCCAAACCCGATCGAGCATGGGGAGCAGACCGTCGGAACCGGCAGCGGGCCCCGCCCACCCGCTGACCGCCAGCTCCGGACCCCACAGTTCGATGACCGCGGCGAGGAGGTGGACAAACCGTTCCGGGTTGTTGCTGCAGTCCATCTCCTTCGGTCCGGCTTGGAGAGTGTCTACCCGCCAGATCGTCACGTACGGTCCCAGTTCTGGATGATCGGCGAGACTCTCCACATGTTCGGCGGCAGCGGGGGCCGATCCGGAGCAGGGCACGGAAGGCGAGCCCGCGTCCCGTCTCGTCAGCACCGGGTAACGCCTCGACCAGTTCCAGGGCCGCCTCCTCACCGTGGTGGTCGATCCAGACGTCGATCTCGGCGATCGCCACCTGTTCGGGGATATCCGAAACCGCTTCGAGCAGGTCACGCGCCGTCGCGTACCGCAATTCACCCACCACCGGTGCTGACGTGATCCTCGAAGCGAATCGCTGCACCGCCCATTTACCCAGCGGTGTCAGCCCGACGGTGCCGCCCGAAGTTACCGCTCCGCCGTAACTGGTCGGTGTGGTTGTAACGCCGGACACCTCGACCGACCCCAGTTCGGCAAGTCGGCTGAACGCCCAGCGCAGCGAATTCCGAACCAGATCCTGGTGAAAGTCGATCTTGTCTTGGGGAAAGTCGTCAAGCTCGTAGATATTCGCGAGGTAGTCCCACATCCGGTCGGCGCCCTCCTCGATCGGAGTCTCTCCGTCTCGATAGAGGTCGACCAGGAACATCGGGATTGCCTCGTCGAAGTTCTCTGCGAACCAACCCCAGCCGTAGGTGTCGTCACCGTAGAAATACTGGGTAGGGCCGACTGTTCGGAGCAGTCCCAGCCAGGCACCGTATATAGCGGCGAGAGGGTCACCAACCCAGTCGACATTGGGGCCGGGCACAACCTTCTTGCCTTTCTGGATCAGCATCCGGGTTGCCAGGGCCAACCTATAGGTCAGGTCGACCCCTGCCAGCTCAGTCGTCGACACGGTTTTAAAGACCCGGTCCCCGAATACCGGGTTGAATCGATCTTCCGTCTCGAGCAGGTCTACCAACACCTCGCCGTCGGCAAGCTTGAGATTGCCCCGGCCGGTGAGGGCGCGTCCGTCGCCAACGTAGTCGACAAGACGCCGGAGTCTGCTGAAGACAACCGTTTCGGCGGCGGCCTCTTCCAACTCCTCAACCGGGGGAAGGACCACCGGTGGCAACGCTCCGACCAGGGTGGTCTCCAGGGATGACGCGTCCAAACCCGGCGGCGGGCCAAGGATGGTGTCCCGCTCCAGAAACGGCCGAGCGTTGAAGTCATCCATGAAGCCCTGCACCGAGTCTGGATCAGCGATGTCGACACCCTCGGATTGGGCCTGATTCCACAGCCGCTTTCCCATCGACCAGTTGCGCTCGTCGAGAGCGGCGGAACGGAACTCCGGTTCCAAAGCGTCGGCCAAATCACCAAGCGCGTGAGACTCATCGATTGCCAGCACGCCCTCAGCACCAAGAAAACGAAGAAAGCTGGCGAAACCTTTCACGACCGTCCCGAGGTCTTCGGTGTCCAATATCACCTTCGCTGGGTACAGGCCGAGGAGAATCTCTGCGATGTCGTTTGGATCCCAACGTCGCAGGTCAGCGTCGAGATAGCCCCACTTGAAATCAAGGATCTGCGAAGCCAACCACCCGAGTTCGGCGTCGCCGGGGCTCTGTTCGAAGCGGGCAACCAACTCGTCTCTTGCCGTGTAGAAGGCGTCCTCGTCGTCGGGTCCGAAATGCTACCGCACCAGCCGAACATTAATCGGAGAGCTGCGGTCCTTCCTATCAGCAGACAGTGTGGCCCGGTAGACAATGAGGAACGTCTATAAACGCAATTGCGCAACTTGCGTGGCCGGATCTCATCCTCGAACCGACTCTTCAGTGAAGCCATACCGGGCCGGCACCAACAATAGCAACGACGCCCACCCGACCGATGAGTGTTTCTCCTTTTGCGACCGCATTCGGATCGTTGCCTACTCAAAACGGCTTCTAGAGGGCCCCTTGTGCCTAGGTTTACCCGGCCGGGACGTTGGTGACTGGTTTGGATGAGTGAAGACCTCCGAGTGGAGTGGTGATTGCAACCGCCACTCACAAGGAGGTCTTCATGGCTCACCGCAATGCCCGGCTCAATGTTTATGAGCAGCGTCGACCACAACGCAAACTTCCGAATCGTCGCCGAGGTCATCGAATCCGGATGGGTTTGGATTGTGATCCTCGTCTGCCTGATCGCCTGGGCTGCCGTCGCCGGACTGGAGCAACGCCGCCGGAGGCCGCCGCCTCCTATGAGCGGGAAGCTACTTCGGCCGCCTTCGGCCCTGACGGTAACGGCGGATCAACGCGTTGGTGGAGGTGTCATGGCCTAGGGCCGGCGTCTCCGGCGCGGTGACCTCGCCGATGATCTCCTCTGCCAGCTCCTTGCCCAGCTCGACCCCCCACTGGTCGAAACTGTTGATGCCCCAGACCGTGCCCTGGGTGAACACCTTGTGCTCGTACATTGCGACCAGTTGTCCGAGGACGGAGGGTGTCAGCTTGGGGGCGAGGATCACCGATGTCGGCCGGTTGCCCGGAAACGTCCGGTGCGCCACCAGGTCGTCGGGCACGCCCGCGGACCTCACTTCGTCGGCTTTCTTGCCAAAAGCAAGGGCTTCCGCCTGGGCAATCAAGTTGGCCATGAGGATGTCGTGCCCACCGCCGACGACCGGATCATCGTGGGGTTCGACGAAGCCGATCAGGTCGGCGGGGACAACCGTGGTCCCCTGGTGGAGTAGCTGATAGAAAGCGTGCTGCCCGTTTGTGCCCGGCTCCCCCCAAACGATCGGGCCGGTATCGAACTCCACTGGGGCGCCGTCGTGACGTACCCGTTTCCCGTTGGACTCCATGTCGAGCTGTTGGAGATAGGCGGGGAATCGGTCCAGCTCCTGGCTGTACGGAAGCACCGCGTAGGTGGGGAGACGGAGGAAGTTCCGGTACCAGATTCCGATCAGCCCGAGCAAGATCGGCACATTGGTGCCTATCGGAGTGTCTCGGAAGTGCCGGTCGAGGGCACGGAAACCGTCGAGCAGCTCACGGAAACGATCCGGACCCACCGCGATCATCAAGCTGAGGCCGATCGCCGAGTCCAGCGAGTAGCGGCCGCCCACCCAGTCCCAGAAACCGAACATGTTCGCCGGATCGATGCCGAAGGCGGTCACCTCATCGGTGTTGGTGGATACGGCGACGAAGTGCTTGGGGATAGCATCCTCGCCTATGGCGTCGACAAGGTAGGCACGTGCGGTGCGAGCATTGGTCAAGGTCTCAGTGGTCGTGAACGACTTCGACGAGATGATGAACAGGGTGGAGGCCGGATCCACCTCAGCGAGGGCTGCGCTCAGGTGGGAGGGGTCGACGTTAGAGACGAAGTGGGCTTTCAGGTCGGTCTCGCGATAGGGACGTAGCGCCCGGTAGGCCATTGCCGGACCCAGGTCTGACCCGCCGATGCCGATGTTGATGATCGAGCGGATCCGCTCCCCGGTATGACCCAGCCATGACCCGGACCGAACCCGGTTGGAAAACTCCGACATCTGCTCGAGGACTCCGTGGACGTCTGCGACCACGTCGGTCCCGTCGACTTCGAGCGTCGTCCCGGCGCCAGCGCGGAGAGCGGTATGGAGGACGGGGCGGTCCTCTGTCGTATTGATGTGGTCTCCGACGAACATGGCCCCGATCCTCTCACTGAGCCCTACCGACCCCGCGAGGGAGACCAGAGCTTCGATAACCTCGGCATCGATCAGGTGCTTCGAGAGGTCGACGACCAGGTCACCCGCTTCGAACGTGAACCGTTCCGCGCGTCCGGGATCGGCCCGAAACGCAGCACGCAGGTCGAAACCGGACCTCGCCTCGGCGAGACGCTCCAACCGCTTCCATTCCGGCGTGGTGGTGCTGGCTCCTTCTGGGGAGGTTGTTGTCATGCCATTTACGGTACCTCCCATGCCGGAGGGCTTACTAACCCATAGAAAACCGGTCAGCCTCAGATCGTTGCGAACCATTCGGAGAGCCCGGTGTGGACGAGGTGATGACTATCCCCAGGATCAGCTGGGTGGTTGCCGCACCGATCAGCAGCCAGCGCGCCCAGCGAGGAGGCTGGTAGGGGACGCTGACCATCGCCATGAAAGTGAGCAGCAGGATGGTCGTCGCCGGGGAGTACTCGAGGCCGGACCATCTCACCAGGATGAGGCCCACGATCGGGATGCCGTAGCCGAGGGCTGCGATCGGACGCCGGATGACGAGAAGGACCCCGACCGCCAGAAATACGGGAGCCATCCCGACATCGCGGGCGACGGTCGCCGCTGCCGACCCGATGGCGGAGGATGTGCCCGGCTGAAACAGGCCGAGGTCGGTGGTGATGAACGAGAAGGCCGATCCGGCGAACCGCCATTCGAGGAACGCCCAGCCGAGGACCGCCACTACCGGGAAGCAAAGGACCGAGATGAGCGCCCGGATCGATCCGACCTGGCGCCGATACCGGGCCCTCGCACAGCAGCGGCGTCGCCAACGCCAATGACAACGCATAGGCGAGCGCCGCCGGGTCGAAGAGAAAAGCGGCTGCAAGGAATAGACCTGCCGTGAACCCGCCACTGGTCTCTCCGTTGAACGCGAAACGAAAGAACCCTTCGAGGGCGATCACAAGCATGGTCAATCCGCCGATCGCCGCCAGGTCCTGGGTCGCGACGAACCAGGCTGAAGGCACCATTTTGGCCGATGCGATGAGGATCAACTGAGTGCCCTGAGGGATCTCCCGGCGTACCATCCTCTCCCATGCCGCATGTAGCGCACTCCCGGCGAGGAACGAGGAGATGATTCCCAGCCCGACCACCGACCCGCCTACCGCCAGTGCGAGAAGCACCGGCGCAGGCGGGTACGCCGCACCGGCAGCACCGAGAGAGAACCCGCCGTCGGTGAGGCGATCGACCTGAGAGATGAGTTCACCGCGCGCCGGCCCCACATAGCCCTGCAGCGCCGTCCAGACGGCGAGCGCGGCAAGGGGAAGCCCGACCAGGACCCTGAACCCGACCCTTGCCGGCGAACTAACTGGCCATGGACGCGGATTCCACTTGGTCGTCGACGGTGTCTGAACCGTGCGTGCTGAGACCATGGGTTGTCTTCTCCCAATAGTGAGGTTTGACCACGAGCTGCGATAGGGCCTTGTACGAAGCGATTGAGTGGAGGAGCCAGTAGACCGGGTTGAGCAGCGCCCAGGTAACGAGCGGATATGCCTCCCGTTTGAAGGCCCCCATCATGGTCAGGTAGACCATCAGAGCGTTTCCGATGAGGAGGTTGAAGACGCTGACATAGAGGACCCAGCCGGGGAAGTACTTCTCGAGTGAAGTCGGGTCGACGAAGAGGGACACCAGAAACAGCGCGATCAGCGGTGGTGTGGCGAGGAAGGTGAGCGGGGTCCCTCCGACGAGGAGCATGAACGCAGAGGCCTTGACCGGGCGGCCACCCGGACCAGGCCGATGGGGTCCCGGAGATGGACGAGGGCGGTCTGCAGGTAACCCTTGATCCAACGGGAACGCTGGCGGATCCAGTTGCCGTAGGCGCGGTTCGCCTCCTCGTAGGTGGTCGAGTTGATGACACCGACAGTTGCACCGACCGCCGCCACCCTGATCCCCAGATCGGCGTCCTCGGTGACGTTGTAAGGATCCCAACCTCCGATCCGCCGCAGGGCAGCGGTACGGAAATGGTTCGATGTCCCGCCAAGGGGGATCGGCAGCTTGAGACGGTCGAGACCGGGAAGCATGTAGTCGAACCAGAACGAATACTCCAGGGTGAACATCCTGGTCAAGGCGTTCTCGTCTGCGTTCCAGTAATTGAGTGCGGCCTGGACGCAGACCAGGCTGGGGTCGCCCCTGCGGAAGGCGACAACCGCCTTCTTCAGCTGGTCGGGCTCCGGTTCGTCCTCGGCGTCGTAGATCACCAGGAACTCGCCGCGGGCGAACGCAAGCCCGACGTTGCAGGCCTTTGGCTTGGTCTTGGGCTGCGAATCAGGGACGACGATGACAGTACTCGTGGCCGGAGGGTGCGCAGCGCGGACCGCCGCCATGGTCTCCTCATCGTCTTCTTCGAGGAGGAGGATCATGTCCAGCTTCTCCTTCGGATAGTCGAGCCGGTCCAGGTTCTCGATTACCCGAGCCACAACGTTTGCCTCTTTGTAGGCAGGCACCAGGACCGTGTAACGGGGGAGATCGGCGTCTCTGAGGGCGGCGATGTCCTCGGCGCTTACCGCCTCGTATCCCTCACGTTGCAGCCCGACCATCGAAACTACAAACTTGAACAGGACCGACGCCAGGAAGACCAGGCTGATCGCTGCCGAAGTCCCGATCAGCGTCGTTATCGGGTTGAAGCAGAGGACTACGCCGTAAAGCGTCAGTGCGGTCCAAAGGGCGACGCGCTGCCACGGGTAGAGCACGACCCGGGCGGAGCGTATCTGGTCGGTGAGCCAGTGGCCAACGGTCGCACGGTCGAGGACGTCGTCCTGGAACGCGC
>JBGTNX010000048.1:0-2763 GCA_041742825.1 Acidimicrobiia bacterium
ACCAACAAGCTCGGGTCGCATTACCACCAGGAAGTCGACCTCTACACCCTGTATAAGGATGTTGCCGGCTTCAACCAGACGGTGGTCAACCCGGCGCAGTTCCCGCAGATGCTGGTGCACGCCATTCAAACGGCGTTGGCGCAACAGACGGTGGCTCATCTGAGTTTGCCCATCGACATCGCCACAGCTTCGGTTCCTGACACCGAACGTCATGCGGTGTTCGGTGTTTCTGCCGAGACCGCGCCTTGTGAGGCCGATCTCGACGCCGCTGCTTCGGTCCTCAACCAGGCGGAAAAGGTCACGATGCTGGTGGGAATCGGCGCTCGCCCCGCAGCCGGTGAGGTGGTGGCGGTAGCCGAAGCGCTCGGGGCGCCGATAGTGAAGACCCTGCGAGCAAAAGACGTGATACCCGACAACCACCCGCTGAGTGTCGGCGGTCTGGGTCTGCTCGGAACCGAACCGGCTGTGGCGGCGATCGAAGACGCCGATGCGCTGCTGATGGTGGGCACTGACTTTCCCTACGAGGACTTTTACCCCTCCGAGGCGAGAGCGGTCCAGATCGACCTTCGACCCGAACACTTGGGGAGGAGGTTCCCCGTCGATGTCGGGCTGGTGGGCCACTCCCATCTCGCGCTCAGCGCCCTCCTCTCCCGTTTGCAGCCAAAGGACGATCGTTCACATCTCACTGCGGCTCGACAGGGCATGGGCGAGTGGCGCGAGAAGATGGCCTCTGCCGAGCAAAGCGACGACGTTCCGTTGCGTCCGCAACGGGTAGCCGCCACCGTGGGACATGTCGCCGACGATCGAGCGGTGTTCGTCTGCGACACCGGTGCGGTCACCGTGTGGGCGGCGCGGAACCTCGCGATCCGGGGCGAGCAGCGTTTCACCCTCTCCTCCAGCCTGGCTTCGATGGCGTTCGCGCTTCCCGGCGCCATCGGAGCGCAACTGGCGTTTCCCGACCGTCAGGTGATCGCCCTGGCCGGCGATGGAGGGTTCAGCATGCTGATGAGCGACTTCCTCACCGCCGTCGACCTCGACCTGCCCATCACCGTTGTGGTGTTCAACAACCACAAACTCGGGTTGATCCAGATGGAACAGGAGTCCCAGGGCTTCCCCGAATTCCAAACCGGTCTCCGCAACCCGGACTTCGCCGAATTCGGCCGGCTCTGCGGCGGGGAAGGGGCGGCCGTCCGTGACCCCGACGAACTCGAATCCGCCCTGCAGCGGGCGGTCGCATCCGACCGGCCCTGGATCATCGACGTCCACATCAATCCCACCGAGATCGTGATGCCGCCCAAGGTGATGACCCGTTTCGTGCTCGGCTATGCGATGGCCAAGGTCAAAGAGATGCTGGGCAAAGGCGACCGAGAAGGAGGCCTCGAGCCACTCAGCGACCTCACCACACTCATCGAGGACCGCCGTGACGACTGACCGGCCGGCAACCTTTGCGAAACCTTCGATCTCGGTCGCAAATCGACATTGGCAGTTGCAGACAACGGAAGGAGACGAACATGCCTACTGGTATCGATCGTGAAGAGGTGCGGCGACTGGTCCGTGAGGAGGGCGCTCAGCTGGTGGAGGTGCTTCCCCGCCGCAGCTACGAGGCGCTACATCTCCCCGGAGCGGTGAGCATCCCGCTGAAACGGCTCGACCATGAGACGACACCGGTGCTGGATCGGGCCCGACCGGTGATCGTCTACTGCTACGACTACACCTGAGACTTGAGCCCACGAGCCGCGTGGCGGCTCGAAGCGTTGGGGTTCACCCATGTGTATGACTATCTGGCCGGGAAAAAGGACTGGCTTGCGGCAGGGATGCCCACCGAAGGGAAGAGGGCCGACCGGGTGCGGGCGGGACATGTGTCGCGTCCCGACCCGCTCACCTGTCGTCCCGGCGAACAGGTGGAAGACGTTCGCCGCCGGCTGGGATCCGAGGGGTGGGATGCGTGTATCGCCGTCAACCCCAACAACGTGGTGGAAGGAAGGATCCGCCCCACCGATCTCACCGACGTCGACGGGGAGACACTGGTCGAGGAGGTGATGGAGTTGGGTCCCACCTCGATCCGACCCGACACCGGGTTGGAGTCGATCGTCAAGCGGATGCGCAAGGCCCGTGTCGCGTCGATTCTGGTCACTTCTGGCTCGGGCGAACTGTTGGGGGTCCTCTACCGGGAAGACGCCGAACGTCACCTCGACGAGTGAGCCCGCCGGCCTCATTCAGGACCGTGTCGTGGCCGTGCGGGTGAGGAGCCGGAATGCGAGGGCGGTGACTGTGCCGTAGACGAAATGGGCGTTGAGGTCCCTCCACAGGGTCTTGGCGTCGTATTCCCAGATGGGCTTGTACAGGTCGGCGGGGGCAAGGACGGTGTAGGCGGTCGCCCAGGCCGTCGCCCCGGTCGCCGGTTCCGAGCAGGAGGACGGGTGCCGGTATGGAGCCGGCCACGATGCCATGGGCGGTTCCCCACATCATGCCGGTCAGCCAGTGGACGGTGTTGTTGACCGAACCGGCCGTCTCTGCGGGGAGCTCTGTCCGGAAGAGTTGCCCTCATCGGCGTCGCCGTCATCATGTACGCACCCCGATCAGTCGGCTGACTGCCCGGCACCGACCGCGTCGCTGGACTGACACAACCGAAGCCGGTGCGAACAACGCCCCCTCCTCGCCGGTGCCGCCGTCCCCACCGTGCCTTGTCGTCAGGCAGTCAACGCGCTCGTCCACCGACGGTGTCATCGGCGACCATCGCAAAGCCATCGTTGTGGTTGGGGA
>JBGTNX010000049.1:0-6221 GCA_041742825.1 Acidimicrobiia bacterium
GGGATCAAGAGAATCTCCAAGCCCGGTCACCGTGTATATCGCGGCGCGGGTGAGTTGCCTCGTGTCCAGGGTGGCATCGGTGTCGCCGTGGTGTCCACGAGCCAGGGTCTCCTTCCCGATCGCGAAGCACGCCGCCGCCGCCTTGGGGGCGAAGTCCTCTGCGAGGTGTGGTGATATGAGTCGAATAGGAAAAATGCCGATCGACCTCCCCTCAGGGGTGGAAGTGAAGATCGAGGGCTCTTCGGTGACCGTCAAAGGCTCCAAGGGAGAGTTGTCGCGCACATTTACCGACCGCGTCGGGTTCGTCAACGAAGACGGCGTCATCACCCTCACCCGTGACGGCGACAGCCCGCAGTCGAAGGCCCTGCACGGACTGAGCCGTGCCCTGTTCCACAACATGGTGCAGGGTGTTTCCGAAGGCTTCTCCAAGGAGCTAGAAATCCAGGGAGTCGGCTACCGCGCTGCTCTCAAAGGCTCGGACGTGGAGCTGCAGGTCGGGTTCAGCCATTCGGTGAACGTCGAGGCCCCCGAAGGGATCACATTCGACGTTCCCGAGCCCACAAAGATCATCGTGTCAGGTATCGACAAGGAGATGGTGGGACAAGTCGCCGCAGACATCCGCAAGGTACGCCCCCCCGAGCCCTACAAGGGCAAGGGAATCAGGTACCGGGGCGAGCACGTCCGCCGCAAGGCCGGAAAGGCAGGTAAGTGATGGGCGCAACCCGCACTGACTCCCGCAGACGCCGCCATTTCCGCGTGCGCAAGCACGTGTCCGGGACCGCGGCGCGGCCCCGCATGGCCGTCTACCGGAGCAACCGATACATCTATGTCCAGGTCATCGACGACGTCGCCGGGCACACAGTTGCCTCAGCTTCGTCACAGGAGAAGGACCTTCGCTCCGCAACGCTCACCGAGGACACAGCTGCCAAGGTCGGCAAGCTCCTGGGTGATCGCGCCAAAGAAGCGGGCGTGACCTCCGTGGTCTTCGACCGTGGCGGATACAAATACCACGGCAAGATCAAGGCCCTCGCCGAAGCCGCCCGCGAATCCGGATTGGAGTTTTGATGGCACAGCAGAATCGACGAGACGATCAACAACAGAGTCAGTTCGACGAGCGGGTGATCACGATCAACCGGGTGTCCAAGGTCGTCCAGGGGGGACGCCGCTTCAGCTTCACCGCCCTCGTTGTCGTCGGCGACGGCAACGGCAAGGTGGGTGTCGGATACGGCAAAGCCAAAGAAGTCCCGGCTGCCATCCAGAAGGGCATGGAGATCGCGCGCCGCGATATGGTCGAGATCCCCATGGCCGGCCAGACGGTGGTCCATCAACAGATCGGTGAGCATGGCGCTTCCCGGGTGCTGATCAAGCCGGCCGCACCCGGAACCGGTGTCATCGCCGGGGGGGCGGTCAGGCAGATCCTCGAGGCTGCAGGCGTCAAGGATGCCCTCGCCAAGTCGCTTGGATCGCCGACCCATCTCAATGTGGCCAAGGCGGCGATGAACGCCCTCACCGGACAGCGTCGCCCCGACGAAGTCGCCCGCTTGCGCGGGAAGAGGGCCGAGGACATCGTCCCTCCCGGCTTGCTCAACGCTTACCGCTCGACCGAGTCACTGCGAGCCCACTCCAAGGCGGGTGAATGATGGCCAAAGCCAAGACCAAGACTGTCACCGTCACACTGAGAAGGTCCCTGATTGGCCAGAAACCGAAAAACCGGGCAACTGTGGAGTCGCTGGGTTTGCGCAAGATAAGCCAGTCGAGGGTCCACAATGACACTCCGAGCCTGCGCGGGATGCTGGAAAAGGTCCGCCACCTCGTTGACATCGACGAGAACTGACCCGACGACAACGATTTAGTGAGTTACTTATGACTGAGAAAAAAGAGCAGCTGAAACTGCACAATCTCGCTCCCGCGCCGGGTTCGAAGAAGAGGAAGATCCGCGTTGGACGTGGTGAGGCTGGACGCCGCGGCAAGACCGCCGGCCGTGGCACCAAGGGCCTCAAGGCCCGCAACTCGCTGCGCCCCGGCTTCGAAGGTGGGCAAACCCCCCTAGCGATGCGTCTTCCCAAGCTCCGCGGCTTCGCCAACCCGAACAAAGTCGCCTACGCGGTTGTCAATCTGACTTCATTCGCCGACTTCGAAGCGGGAAGCGAGGTGACCCCGGAGACCCTGCGGGACAAGGGTCTGATCCGCCATCGCGGGCTGGTCAAGGTGCTCGCCGAGGGAGATCTCGACCGTGCACTGACCGTCAAGGCGCATGCGTTCAGCGCTGCGGCGAAAGAGAAGATCGAAAAGGCCGGCGGCACAGTCGAAGTTCTCTGAACTCCGACGTAGGCACTTACTCCTAGGACCTGAATGCTCTCCATTTACCGAAACATGTTCAAGATCCCGGACTTGCGGGCGAAGATCTTCTTCACCCTCGCAATGTTCGGCGTCTACCGTCTGGGTGCCACCATCCCGGTGCCGGGGATCGACCTCGACGCCGTGGCGCTGTTCCAATCCCAGCAACAGGCCGGAGGCATATACGGGTTGCTCAACCTGTTCTCCGGGGGCGCCCTCGAACAGTTCTCTGTGTTTGCCCTGGGGATCATCCCCTACATCACCGCATCGATCATGATGCAGCTGTTGACTGTTGTCATCCCCAAACTTCAGGCACTTCAGGATGAGGGTGAGTCAGGTCGGAAGGTCATCACCCAGTGGACCCGTTACGTTACAATCGTCCTGGCCCTGATCCAGTCGACCGGCTTCACCTTCCTCTTCCACTCGGGCCGTTTCACCAACGGGATCGACCTGATCCCCAACTACACGCCGGCACGGGTGATCCTCATCGTGATCACGATGACCGCGGGTACTGCAATGGTTATGTGGCTCGGTGAGCTGATCACCCAACGAGGGGTTGGCAACGGGATGTCGCTGATCATCTTCGTCTCCATCCTCAGCCAGTTCCCCTTCATCTTCGGCCAGATCTGGGGCCAGACCGCGGCAGTCGGATTCACCGGCCGCTTCATCTTCATCATGCTCGTGTTCGCAGCGATGATCGTGGCGATCATCTTTGTCGATCAGGGACAGCGCAGGATCCCGATCCAGTTCGCCAAGCGGGTACGAGGACGACGGGTCATGGGCGGCCAGTCGACCTACATCCCGCTGAAGGTGAACACCGCAGGTGTGATCCCGGTCATCTTCGCGACCTCGGTGTTGCTGATCCCTTCACTGATCATCACCGCAATCCCCTCCGACGCAGCTTGGGTGCAGGCGACCTACCGATGGATCGACGAGAACCTCGGTGGTGGCGCCCAGGGGGTGAGCTGGTGGTACATCCTCATCCTCTTCGGCCTCGTCATCTTCTTCACCTACTTCTACACAGCCATCCAGTTCGACCCGGAGAAACAGGCGGAGATGATTCAGCGGCAAGGCGGATTCGTGCCCGGCGTCCGTCCCGGACGACAGACGGCGAAGCATCTCGGGTTCATCCTGAACCGGATCACGTTGCCCGGCTCGATATTCCTCGGGATCATCTCGAT
Organism: Acidimicrobiia bacterium; assembly: GCA_041742825.1. Lineage (GTDB taxonomy): Bacteria > Actinomycetota > Acidimicrobiia > Spongiisociales > ZC4RG35 > MA-ANB-1. Next base: position 3,519 of record JBGTNX010000049.1, read on the forward strand.
CCTGCCGGCAATCGCCGGTGCGGTGTGGGGTATTGCAATCGCCTTCTCCGGCGTGTCGATCCTGATCGTGGTCGGGGTCGCCCTCGAAACCATGAAACAGATCGAGTCTCAGCTCACGATGCGTAACTACGAGGGCATCCTCACGTGACGATGCGGCTGTTGTTCGTCGGGCCTCCGGGAGCCGGGAAAGGCACCCAGGCCGACAGGATCGCCGAGAGGCTGGGCATCCCCCATATCTCGACCGGTGACATGTTCCGCCACCACGTTTCCACCGGGACCGACCTCGGCCGGCAGGTCGATGAGATCATGAAGCGAGGCGACTACGTTCCCGACGAGATAACCGTCGCGATGCTCGCAGGTCGGCTCGACATGGACGATGCGGCCGAAGGGTACATCCTCGACGGCTTCCCCCGGACTGCTGCCCAGGTCGAGGCTCTCGATGGCCTCCTCGGTGAGAACGGGCTCGACCATGTCGTGGTTTTCGACGTCGAAGAGCAAGCGCTGGTAGATCGGCTCCTCGCCCGTGGCCGCGACGATGACACCGAGGAAACGATCCGGACCAGATTTCAGATCTACCTCGACCAGACCGCGCCGCTGCTCGAGACCTATGAGGACCGCGGCCTGGTAGTAAGGCTCAACGGCATCGGAGACCTCGATGAGATCACCGAGCTAATCCTCGACAAGCTCGGCGTCGCCGCCCCAACGGAGGCGTGACCCGATGATCAGCATCAAGAGCCGTCGCGAGTTTGCCAAGATGGAAAAGGCAGGCGCCGCTGTCGCCGAAATCCATCAGGCAGTTAGAGAAGCTGCAGTTCCCGGGGCATCGTTGCTCGACCTCGAAGCTATTTCTGAGCGAATCATCGCGGCCAACGGCTGTACCTCCTCGTTCCTCAACTACCACGGTTCCTACCCGGCGACGCTGTGCCTGTCGCCAAACGATGTCATCGTCCATGGGATCCCCACTGACTATCGCCTCGAAGAGGGGGACATCCTCAGTGTCGATGCCGGTGCGATCTACGAGGGTTTTCATGGCGACGCCGCGTTCACAATCGGCATAGGTGAGACCAGCGACGAGGCGAAGCATCTCATCGCGATCACCGAGCAGGCGTTATGGGCCGGCGTTCGCCAGGTAAGGGCCGGGAATCGCCTCGGCGACATCGGCTCCGCAGTGGCCCGGATCGGTTCCGAGCACGGCTACGGGGTGGTCGAGGAGTATGTGGGCCACGGCATCGGCCGTCAGATGCACGAGGAGCCTCAGGTCCCCAATTACGGAGAGCCCGGGACCGGGATGAAGCTACGCAAGGGCATGGCCCTCTGCATCGAGCCGATGTTCAATATCGGGAGGCGACACACAAAGGTCGATCCCGACGGATGGACCGTTCGCACCGCCGACGGCAGCCTCTCCGCCCATTGGGAGCACACTGTGGCTATCACCCCCGATGGCCCGATGGTCTTCACCGCCGCCAACCAACCGGTCCCTGTTGAATTTGAGGAGGCGGCCAGTCGTGGCTAACATTTGGGAGTCTCCTCCCTTTTTTGTGGTTGGAGCGCATTATTCGGTCCGGGACAACCCTGTAATCAGCTCAAAAGCTATGGGGGTGTGTCTCGGTGATACTCGCGCCATGACGGTCTTTCTGACTGACCGCAGCGTGGGACAAGAGATTCTTTGGAGAAACCAGAATGAAAGTTAGACCTTCCACAAAGAAAATGTGTGAGAAATGCCGGATCATCCGACGCCGTGGCCGCGTCTGGGTGATTTGTGAGAACCCCCGTCACAAGCAGCGTCAAGGATGAGGATTGGAATGACCCCCAGTGAAAATATGCTGGCGTTACGCCGGACATTGGCACCGCTCGCGGCGTCCTCGTCCTCGACGCACCGCACCGGGTGCGCCTTCGTCCTGCGTCCTGGCGAGCAGCACCACTGCCTCGGCCTAACGGCCGACCAAATTTCCAATGGAGGTCATTAGTGGCACGAATTGCGGGAGTCGACCTCCCCCGAGACAAGCGGCTCGAGATCGGGCTGACATACATCTATGGCATCGGACCGACCCGGGCCCGACAGGTCTGCGCCGAGACCGACATCGATCCGGACACCAAGATCCGTTCGCTCACCGACGACGAGGTGGCGCGGATCCGGAGGCACATCGAGGCCGCCTATGACGTCGAGGGTGACCTGCGGCGTGAGGTCCAGCAGAACATCAAGCGCAAGATTGAGATCGGCAGCTACCAGGGGATCCGCCATCGTCGCGGTCTCCCGGTCCGTGGGCAGCGCACCCACACCAACGCCCGGACCCGCAAGGGCCGCCGTGTTGCAATTGCCGGCAAGAAAAAGGTCACGAAGTAGGAGTATCGGTGGCGACTCAACCAGGTAGCAAGCGGGTACGCCGGCGTGAGAGGAAGAACATCTCCCACGGCCAGGCCCACATCAAAGCAAGTTTCAATAACACGATCATCAACATCACCGATCTCAACGGCGGCTCTGTCGCGTGGACTTCTGGAGGCTCGGTGGGGTACAAGGGGTCACGCAAGTCGACGCCCTATGCCGCCCAGGTTGCCGCCGAAGAGGCCGCACGCCGCGCCGGAGAGCATGGCATCCGCAAGCTCGACGTAATCGTCAGCGGGACCGGCTCCGGCCGGGACACCGCGGTGCGGACCCTGCAGAACATGGGCATGGAAGTCACCTTCATCAAAGATGTGACCCCG
>JBGTNX010000050.1:0-11295 GCA_041742825.1 Acidimicrobiia bacterium
TTGATTGTCTTCGTCTCGCAAGGGAAAGCTGAACACTGCTCCCAGACCCTCCTCGATACCGCGCCGGGAGAACTCCGGGAATCGGGGATCGTTGGCGAGATCGGCTACGGCTACCGCCACTCCGGTATCGTGGGCAATCAGGCAGGGCCCTTCCCCCAACTCTTCCTGAATTCGGATGAATCGCCGTGCCGAGTGATCCGAGGCTGACACGTGGCGGGGTACGTGTTGGGGCGAGATCAAGGTGACACCAGCGGAGTCGATCGGCAATACTTCGACGATTTTCACGACCAGGTGGTCGAGAATCGACTGAATCGGGTAGTTCGTGACCATGGTGCGGGCGAAGTTGCTGAGCAGTTCGGACAATCGCCGCTCGTTGGTGTCCACAGCCGGGACCTCCGCTAGAGGAAAAGCCGCGAGGTCCGGGCGGTCGACTCGTCGAGTCGCAACATCACATTATCGCAATCAACGCACACTGTCGACCGGAAATCTAAGAAACCGAACATTTTTCGGCCACGGAGTGTGAGCGGAGCCAGAGTCTGTCACGGAGAGCAGTCGCCAGATTTGAGGGGGTCGCATGTCGGGTACTCCCGTTTTTGGCTGTCCTCCCGTTTGCGCCGAGGTTGGTTCCTGCGCCCGACGAAGGAGGGCGGAAGGTAGGAGGGAGAGGTCCTCTCGGGCTGGGAGATCAAGGGGCGTTGGTGAATCGTCTGTTATGGGTGGACAGAATTCCACACCGAAGCCAGTTCGGGGTGGGGATCGTCCGGTGCGGCGAAAATCGTTTTCTGGGCTTCGAGGAGTTTGAGAATCGGCCGTGAGTCGTCGAGCTCGACATCGTCGAGGCTCACCGGTTGGTCGATCCCGATCGGGCGGGTCATCACCGCACCGGCGGCCACGCCCACCTGGAGGAGCCCTTCGGTCTGATCGAGATTGTCGACCTCGCCGTAGTGGTCGAAGCCGCCGATGTCGTCGAGCCGATGGCCCGCCTCGAGGTGGCGTTTTGCAATCGTGACCACCCTCGCCGTCGGCCCTCCCAGGGGCGCGATCGTCGGCTCGCGGTCGAGGACGGCTTCTGCGATTGACAGAGGTGTCTCCAGTTGGACGAGGTGCCATGGCCTGAAGAAGAGATAGTCCGGGCCGGGCCCCATTTTCAGATACTGCAGGTAGGGGGCCGCCAGTTCGGGGTGTGCCCCGGTGGCGATGACGAAGACGCCGCTGCCGAAGTCGCCCCCGAGTGTGTAGTCAACGATGCCGGACTGGCCCATCGCCTCGGCGAAGTCATCAAGTGCTTTATCGAGAGTTGTCTCGATGCCGACCATGCCCCGGCGCTCGGCCCTCAGCCCCGTCGCATTGGCGACGCAGCAGTTTTCGACATTCATCTTCGTGCCGTCGGTAAACGCTGTGGTCATCTTCAGCGACGTCCCCTGGCGTTCGGCCCACGGCGCAATCGTCTCCGGTGTCGCGTGGATATCGAGAAATCCCTTGCAGTTGACCGCCGCCTTGACCTCGAGGCCGATACCTTGCGCGTACTCGACGAGACGCATCATCACACCGGGCTGATCGCCATCGGAGCCCGTGTAGACAACTCCCTGCCTCCGGGCGAAATGGGCGAGGAGGGGTCCAACTGTGGCGTCGGTCTCATAGTTCAGCGACACAACGTGGATGCCACCGGATAGCGCAGCTAGAGCGACGAGCGCACCGTGTTCGACGTCGCCGGTCGCTTCCACCGCTACGTCGATGGCCCGCATGTCTTCGAGCACCCACGGTTCGGGACTGACGCATCTCCTGCCGGCGCCGATGGCCTCGTCGAGTTCGCGGGGATTGTCGCTGACCAGAATCTCACCTCTGTCGAATCCAACCTTGTTGAAGGCCTCGACCCCTGCTTCCGGCTTCCTGCTGACCAGAAGTGACGCCTCCATCCCCGGCGTTAGATTGATCTGGTGCACGAGAGCGCGGCCAACAAATCCGGCACCCACCACAGCGACCCGAATCGGGGTGCCGCCTTCGGCAAAGGATTGGAGCCGGCGGAAGATCGTCAACTCCGGCTCAATTCCGGGCGGGCAAGACGTTGGGTTACCCTTCCGGACAGGGATAAGGAGGGTTTTGAATGAAGGCTGTTGTGCTTTCCGGAGGGCATGGGACAAGGCTGCGTCCCCTCACTTACTCGATGCCCAAGCAGCTCATCCCGGTTGGGGGCCAGCCCGTTCTCGGTTATGTCTTCGACGACGTCGCGGAATGCGGGATTAGCGAAGTGGTCGTTATCACCAGTCCCGAATCGCGCGGCCCGGTCTCCGAGTTCATCGAGGGTGCATCGTTCGACCTCGACTTCACGTTTGTGGTCCAGGAAGAGCCGAACGGTCTGGCTGCTGCCTTCGGCCTCGCAGTCCCGTACCTCGATGATGGGCCTTCGCTGCTCATGCTGGGGGATTGTCTTCTCACCGGTGGGATCAAACATCTCGTCGATGATCATAAGAGCAGCGGAGCCGCGGCGACGATCCTCGTCCGCGAGGTCGACGATCCCAGCCGATATGGCATCGTCGAGATCGAGGACGGCCGCATCGTTGCCCTGTTGGAGAAGCCGCCCGACCCGCCCACCAATCTGGCGATTGTCGGGGTGTACGCCTTCGGTCCCGAGATCGCGGCATCGGTGTCTGCTATTGCCCCCTCCGCCAGGGGCGAGTATGAAATCACGGATGCGATCCAGCACCTCGTCGACTCGGGTGGGCTGGTCAGGCCTGCTGAGCTCAACGGCTGGTGGATTGACACCGGAACCGTCGAAGACGTTCTTGCGGGCCACGAACGCATCCTCAGCGACGAACGGCGTGGTGGCCCACCCGTCGCCGTCCACCCGACTGCAAGCGTCACGGACTGTGAGTTGGTTGGTCCGGTCGTCGTCGACGCAGGTGCCCTGCTCATCGGTTCCACAGTTGGCCCGTTCACCCATGTCGGTGCCGGGGCGTCGGTTGCCGGGAGTGTGGTGACAAACTCGATCTTGATGCCCGGTTCCAGAGTCGAGAACGCACAGGTGCGCCGATCGATCCTCGGCCGCGATGCGAGTTTCCAGGGTGAGGGAGGAGAGGCCTGGCATCGGCTCGTCCTCGGCTCGGACGCCGTCGTCGCGAGTCAAGCCCACCATTCCGGATGACTCCGGGCCCATTCCAGGGTCCGTCTCACACCTTCGCGCAGGGGAGTTGTGGCGCTCCAATCGAGCACCGATTTCGCTTTCGACACGTCAGGGATCCGCCTGGTGATGTCTTGATACGCAGCCCCGAATGCTTCCGATGTGATCAGGGGCTCCCATGCGACGTCGTTTCCTGACTCTTCGATGATCACCTCGATTGCTTCTCGCATCGTGGTCTCGGTCGAGTTTCCGAGATTGAAGACTTCGCCGATTGCAGCGTCGTGGGTGCCGGCGAGGATCGTCCCGGCCACGATGTCGTCGATAAATGTGAAGCACCTGGTCTGGGTCCCGCCGTCGTAGAGGACGGGCGACTCACCGCGGAGCACCAGCTTCACCGATTGCGAGATCACGTAGGTCGGTACCTGCCGGGGCCCGTAGGCGTTGAAGTAGCGAACCACGGTGAGCGGGACCCCGAGCTGGCGGTGAGCGGCGAGGGCGAGGTGCTCGGCCGCGGCCTTCGATGTGCTGTACGACCAGCGGTCGACCTGGGTACCGCCAAGGACTCTGTCGTCGTCTTCGGACCAGGGCACCTTCGGGTTCCTGCCATAGATCTCACTCGTAGATGCCAGGACGACTCTGGCGCCGGACTCCGCCGCTGCCCCGAGTACGTTCCGGGTTCCGGTCACGTTGATGTCTACGACGTCGAAAGGGCTAGCCAGATAGTTCTGCACTCCAACCACCGCGGCGAGGTGGAAGATGACGTCGAGGTCGGAGCCGAGCGCAGCCATCGTGTGCTCGGGGTCGCGGATGTCACCCTCGATGAACGTGAACCCTTGCGATTCGGATGCAGCGTCGAGGTTACGCCCCGCCGCCCGGTCGATGCCGAGCACTGAATCGCCCCGGGCGAGCAACGCCTCGGTGAGGTGACTTCCGACGAAACCGGCGGCCCCTGTGATCGCAACCCTCAACGGCCGATGCCCCGGTAGATGAGGCCGGCGGCACCGAGCGCATCGATGTGGCTGCGACTGAAGTACATCCTGCCGTCGACCACGACAGCTCCGGGTGCTGCCGCAGCCAGTTCGGCGATGGTCAGTCGCCGGAAGTCGTCGTGGCCGGCGAGGAAGGCGACACAGTCGGCGCCATCGAGGGCGCTCTCGAGGTCGGCTGCCGGTGCGGTATCGGTAATCGTCTTGATGTCGTCGTCGGTTACGAGCGGATCGAAGACCCGCAAGTTGCACCCGGACTCCTCGAGGAAGGCAACCACCGGCTTGGTGGGGGTGAGGCGAATGTCGCCGGTGTTGTCTTTGAAGGCGAGGCCGAGAACGGCGACCGTCGAGTCGGCAAGAGTCTTCCCGGCCGCTTCGAGTCCCTCTTCGATGAGGCGAACCGTATGCCGTGGCATCGAGTCGTTGATCTGGCGCCCGGTTGCCGGGAGGCTCAGCTCGACGTCGTGATTCTTCGCCATGTGGTCGACAAACCAGGGATCTTTGGTCAGACAAGATCCGCCGACGCCGACTGAAGGAAGCAGGATATTGACGTGGTGCTTGCCCTTGGGAAGGCTATTGGCCGCTTCGATCACCTCGAGGACGTCGATGTCGAGTTTCTCGCTGAGGAGGGCAAGCTCGTTTCCGACGGCGATGTTGAGGTCGATCCAGAGGTTGTCCGCGAGCTTCGACAATTCGGCGGTCCGGGCATTGGCGACGCGGATCGTGGGAAGGCCGAGGGCCTCCTCCCAGAATTCGGCGGCCTTCTCGGTGCTCGCGGCGTCGACGCCGCCGACGACAATCGGAAGTACCTGCAACTCGCGCAAGGCCTTGCCCTCCGCGAGGCGCTCGGGGCAGAAAGCCAGGAAGAAGTCCTCTCCTGCCTTGAGGCCACTGGCTTCGAGAATCGGCAGCACCAACTCTTCGGTGGTGAACGGGGGAACCGTGCTCTTGAGGATCACCAGGTGTCCCTTTCGGAGGTGCTGCGCAATGTCGCGACAGGCGGCAGCAACCTGTGTGGTGTCGGGCTCGAAGTCGGCCATCGGAGTGCCCACGGTGACGATGATCACGTCGTTGTCGGCCACTGCGGCGATGTCGGTTGTGGCCTTGAGGTGCCCGTCGGTGACCGATTGTTTGACGAGGTCTCCGAGACCGGGCTCGTTGATTGTGACTTCGCCGCGGTTGATGCCGTCGACGATTTCTTGCCGGGTATCGATCCCGGTTACTTGATATCGCTTGTCGGCGAGGACGGCTCCCACCGAGGAACCCACATAACCGAATCCGACAACTGCAACCCCGTTGCTCATGTCTGAGCCCCCATTTCACCCCTACAACCTGCTTCTCTCACCACTGAGTCTGCCATATCCGACCACCTTCCAAAAGGCGAAAAATCGAGGGTGGTGGAGTTTCTCGATGTTTTCGACCGGGGATGAGTTGCTACGGAAAGGCCAGACAGCGCATTTGCAGGGCTATTCGAAGTGTGAGGGAGTCTCGCGGAGTGGTGGCAGGTCCCGGTCTTTTTCGGAGAGAACAGCGCGAGCAGGGTCGACCGGCCAGGGGATGTCGAGGTCGGGGTCGTCCCAGGTGATCCCGCAGTCCAGGGCCGGGTCCCAGTAGGCGCTGGCCCAATATGCGATCTCGGTGGCGGGCTCGAGCGTGCAGAACCCGTGGGCGAAGCCTTCCGGGATATAGAGCTGGGACCAGTTCTCGGTGTTCAACTCCACCGCTACATGCTGGCCGAAGGTTGGCGAGGTCTTGCGCACATCGACGGCGACGTCGAATATCGCCCCTCGCAGCACCCGGACCAGCTTGGCCTGTGGCAGCGGCGGCGCCTGATAGTGGAGCCCGCGGACGGTTCCGGCCGAGATCGAGTACGTGTGATTCTCCTGGACGAAGTGGTTGGTGATACCCCCTTCAGTCAGTGTTTTCTGGCTGAAAACTTCTGAGAGAAATCCCCGGTTGTCCTCATGCCGGGCGGGGGTGATCAACTTGACTCCGGGAATGGCGGTGGCGGTCACCTGCACAGCGGTCTCCTTCTCATTGTGTGTGGGCCGTTTCGGTCGATGGTCGCAAAAGGGCACCGGCAACGCCAAGTGCCACGATGAGCACCATCACGCCGGCGAAAGCCACAACAGTCGACTCCTGAAGTCCGATGATCCTCGAGGCAACCAGGACCGTGACCGCATGGGCCGCGACGACTTTCCACATCTCGATCCCAACCTGGGGCCGTAGCCGGAGGAGGAGGGGGAGTGCGACGAGGATGCCGAAACACGCCCATCCTCCGATGATCGACGCCGGTCGGGGCTCACCCCCACGGGCGACCAGCCAGACGGCGAGCCCGGTCAAAGCAAAAGCTCCAGGACCGTAGATCCGTGCCCCGATCGGCCGCAGCGTTCCCAGGGCCATCGGGACCGCCGCGCCGAGCAGGATCCTCGCACTTTCGGTAGCAGGGACCGCAGTCCATATCCCGAAAGCGGAAATCAGGAACAACGGGCCGAGATATTCCCGGCGCTCAGCCTCACCCCACTCCCGGAGAGCCATTGCGGCGAACACGAGCACGATGGGGGCGGCGATCTTGACCCAGAGAATCTCGGGAAGACCCGAACGGGTGCTGAAGATGATTGCGCCGAACACCACCGAGACCCAGGCGAGCGCTTGAAGGATGCGGCGATCTCGATGTGCCGCGGCGCTATCGAGCAGCCATCCGCCGACCCCGACGGCGATTAGGGCGAGGATGAGGGACAGACGTCGGCCGATGTGGAAGTGGATGCCGACAACTCCGGCCGTGGTGAGAACCACTCCCCAAACGGCGAACCTGGCCGCCCCCAGTCTGACGAGGGCAACGAGCAGGCTCAGCGCAACGAGCCCGGTGATCAGCCCGGTGTGGAAGTCGGACCTGGTGAGCAGGTCGACGAGCGTATCTAGCGATTGTTGCACGGGTCAGGATCGTAGGTGGTCGGCGTTGAGTGCGGTCGCTGTCTCGCCCCCCCCTGTAGTCTCGTTGCGGTTTGTTTACACAACGCGAACGGTGGATGGCGGCTGGAGCGATCTGGGGACCAGGTCTTTTCATCATTGCCTGGACGTTGGGCGGCATAGTGGCCGTTGACTATTCATCGGTCGATAACCCCATCAGCGATCTGGCCGCCTTCGATGCTCCCACCCGGGTGTTGATGACGATCGGGTTGGCGGCCGTTGCAGTCGGCGTTGGGATGGCGGCCTGGCCGCTTCGTCGGCTCATCGGCACGCCCGCCGCGATTGCTCTGGGCCTGAACACGGTGTGCACTCTTGGGGTGATGTTCACCCCTACGGGTCGTTCAGGGGACATCGACTTTCTGCATGCGGTGTTCGCAGTTCTTGCTTATCTGTCCCTGTCACTGGCCGGGCTTTTGGCTTCGATAGCGTTCTTTCGCCGGGGGCACATCCGGCGGTCGGTGGTCTCGCTGGCGGTGGGCGTGATCACACTGGCGTTCCTGGGAGCATCACTCGGAGCGACAGCGCCGGGGTTGTTCCAGCGGCTTGGACTCAGCGCAACCCATCTTTGGTTGATAGCGGTCGGCATTGGAGTTGTTGCGGGACGTATCCGGCTCGCGGGATAGGGGGTGGCTTGAGAGCCTTGCCGGACCGGTGCAGACCCATTCCATTGCAACGTTGGGTGGCGTACGATGCCGTAGAGCAATGATGAGGACGGTCAATGTCTGAGGAACGCAGTGGCGACTACCCGCCCATCCTCGACGCAGCGCAGGTAGCAGAATTGCTGGGTATGAACGTGCAGATGGTGCGTCGTTATGCCAGGGAAGGGCGGCTCCCCGCCTACAAACTCCCCGGCGGGCGAACCTTCAAGTTCTTTCGAGACGAGATCTTCGATTGGCTTCGCTCTTACCCGGTGACTGCGGAAAGCGAACTCAGTGCGAGGACGAACGAATGACCGCTCTCACGTTCACTGTGGGAACGTAGGCGAGCCGCCCGTCGGGGTCTTCGACCCGAACGTGGTCGGAGCTCACCAACTGGATAACCCCCATTACCACCCGTCCGCCGTCCAACTCGACGCGGACCCTGTTCCCGGTACCCGCGTGCTGTTTGAGGAGCCCGAGGAAGGACATCCCGCTCTGTTTCGGCCCGGCGCTGGGATTGTCACCCGGCACGAACGACCAGATGCCGGCGCCGAACATCACGTCTGCCTCCTGTTCGGCGAGCCCGATCGTCAGGTAGTCGGCACCGGTGCTGATGATCGGCCCGCTCAGTGTCGACTCTCCCATCTCAACGGTGGCACGGTCGCCGCGGTGGGCGGCATCTTCGGCCACTGCAAGCAGGTCCATCTGACGTTGCCGGAGGACTTCGGTCTGCGTCTCGTCTTCAGCGGCCTCCTCGGCCCACTCCCGCCCCGCGGAGTCGCGGAGTTGGGAGGCGAGGTCTCGGTCGGGATTAGGTGTGGTTTCCATGGGTTTTCGCGCTCTCGACATCGGGTCGTGGTCCGAGGATAGGTTGCTTTTCGTGAATGTGACGCCCTTAGTGGACACGAGGGGAGCGGGCACCTCACCAGTGGCAAAGCCAGGCCGCTGTCGCCACCCTTCGCTGTCGCACGTACTCATCGCTCTGGCGGTCGTGCTTGCCTTCACTTTCAACTTCCTCGCACTCCAGGATCGGGACAGCACCGCCCTGGTAGCAGTGGCGAACGCCCCTCTCGACGCGGGAACATCTCTCGACTCCGCTGACATCCGCTTCGTGCCAATCGAGGCAGGGTTCGAGGGTCTGGCCTCCCTCGTCGAGCAGGACAGGTGGACCTCGGTGAGCGGCTGGGTATTGACCCGACCGGTCCCCGAGGGCGGAGTTATCGCTGTCGATGCTCTCACCCAACCCCTTGGTGGCGATGGCCTGCGGTCGATGAGCGTGCCGGTAGGTCACGAACATGCGGCCGGGGGTCTGCTCGAAATCGGCGATGTGGTCGACGTGATATCAGTGGGCGCCGCAGGGCCGGCCTTCGTGGTCAGCGGAGTTGAAGTCGTGGGGTTGGCGGCCGAGAGCGGCGGGATCGGCTCGGTGGGTGGATATTTCGTTGTTCTCGCCGTCGACGCGGCTCAGGCGCTCGAGCTGGCTGGTGCCATCGATTCGGGTTCGCTCGAAGTGATCCGTTCTTCTGGGGCAGTTCCGATTGGGGGAAGCAATGGGTCCTGAAATTGGCCTCGCCGCCTCGGCTCGTGAATGGAGTGACCGCTTTCATCGCTTCCTGCTCGACCACGGTGGCGGCACCGTCCGGAGCCGGGTGATGTCCCCGGCCCAAGCGGTGTCGTCACAATTCGACGTGCTGTTCATCGATGACGTCTGCTCGTTCCTCAATCAACGTTTGGTCATCGATGTTCGGGCCTCCGGGAAGTCGATAGTGGGCGTGTTCGCCCCCTCCGACGGAACCGACGCCAAGAGGCGCCTCCTCGAGGCGGGGATCAGCGATGTGATCGAATCCGATGCCCGTGCGGAGGAGTTTCTCGAAATTGCCGCCGTGACGATCTCGCATTCCACCCCTCCACGCCAGGTAGCTGTCGAGACGAGCGGCGGCGGATTCCGGATCGGTCTCACCGGCCCGCCCGGCGGGGTCGGGGTTACCGAAATCGCGTGCGCCCTCGCCCTCGAACTCAGCCGGCGGCACAAGACCTCCCTGGTCGACGCCAACCCCGACTGGCCCTCGGTCGGGCAGCGCCTCGGTCTTCCGGTTCACCCCAATCTCCGGACGGGCATCGATTTCGTGCTCCACGAACCGGGCCGCCTCGACGAAGCGGCACATTCTGTCGGAGCTCTCGCAGTGATCCCTGGCCCTGCGAATCCAGGAGCTGTGACGGTTTCACCTGCCGATCTCGTTGCTCTGATCTCTGGCCTCGGTCAGTCCCATTCACATGTGGTTGTCGATCTCGGCCACGTGATCGACCTCCCTGCCGACGTGGTCCGCTGCCTGGACGCGATCCTCGTTGTTGGAACCGGCGATCCGGTTGGCGTCACCAGACTTGCCCGGACGGCCGAGCGAGTCGCCACTTCGTTGTCACCAGATTGCGAGATGGGTCTCGTCGTAAACAAGGTCGAGAGAAGCGCACGAGAGCGGTCTGAGGTGGTCTCGGTCCTGGCTGGCTCAATCCCCGGCGTTCCAGTGGTTCTCGTTCCAGAAGATCGGGACATACGGCGCGCCGCATGGAACGGATCAGCTCTAGAGAAAGGGCCCTTCAACCGTTCGGTGCGCCGGCTCGGGAGGATCTTCGATGTGGTGCGTCCGCGATGACCGTTGATGCTTATGAGGAGATCCGAAGGCGCACTCTCGATAGGATCGATAGCGCGGGCATCGACCCCGAAACCGACTCGGACGCCTTGCAGAACCTCATCGCCGGCACAGTACAGGAGTATCAGCAGCGGACCCAGGTTGGCGAGGGAAGGTCTCTGGCGGATCCGGCGGCCACGGTCGAGCGACTTCTGCAATCGGTGAGTGCCCACGGCCATCTCAGTGAACTGTTGCGGCGCAACGACATCGAGGAGGTATTCATCGAGGGCGAGCGGGTCACATTCTTGGAGACCAGCGGGCGCCTCGTGGCCCTGGACACTCCGACAACCGAATTGGAAAACCGCCAGGTCGTTGAGAGGCTGTTGGCCGCAACCGATCGGCGTCTCGACGCATCGAGTCCGATCGTCCAGGCGCGGGTCCTCTCAGGTGCGGCGCGCCTCACGGCAATCATCCCTCCGGTATCGGACCACATCTCAGCGACGATCCGCCGCTACGCGCTGCGCCGCCAGTCTCTGGACTCCCTCGTGGAGTTGGGCTCACTGACAGCTCCAGCGGCAAACCTCCTCGCGCTAGCGATGGAGTCCTCTGCCTCGACGATCGTCTCCGGGCCACCGGGTGCGGGTAAGACTTCCTTCCTTTCGGCTCTGATCTCAGCGGTACCGGTCGAACACTGCATACGGTCCGCGGAAGAGGTACGGGAACTCCACGTCCCGATTCTGCACGGTGCGTATTACGAGGCCAGGCCACCCTCGCTGGACGGCTCGGGAGAGATCAGCCTTCGTGATCTGGTGAAAATGATCCTCGCCACCTTTCACTTTTCGTACTATTTTAGTTCGAGTGGCACCGATACCTCGCGTCCGTGCAGCGGCCATTTACTGCAGGATCAGTCGCGATGTCGGCGGCTCGGGCCTTGGGGTGGCTCGCCAGGAAGCTCT
>JBGTNX010000051.1:0-19893 GCA_041742825.1 Acidimicrobiia bacterium
GCAACGACCTAATGGACCAGTGCTCAAACGGCACGACACCCCATGAGTGCTCAACGGCAACCCTCAAACCGGTCGGAGCGCGATCTACCTGAAGTGATCAACGTCACAGGAGGGAACAGCGCTCACCGACCAGCAACACGATCCCAGCCTTACACAAAAAACCAGAACCACCCCCATTAGGAGGGAGAGATTCCCGAGCCGGGAGATCGAGTGCCGTTGGTGGGAACGCCCCACCCTCCCCTCCGACCTCTTCGGTCGGAGGTACTCCCTCCGCGAGCGGAGGGAGAGAGGAACCTCGGTCGGAGGTACTCCCTCCGCGAGCGGAGGGAGAGTTGGCGTGTCGGGGTATTCCCTCCGCGAGCGGAGGGAGAGTTGGCGTGTCGGGGTATTCCCTGCGCGAGCGGAGGGAGAGCTCGCGTGTTGGGGTACTCCCTTCGCGCGCGCGGGAGAGTCGAAGGTTTAGTCCCGGAAACGGGCGGGGGAGGTCACTTTGGGGTCGACGCCGCTTTCGGCGAGGTTTGTTGGGAGGTCATGATGCAGGACCTGGCTGGCGATAAGTTCGCCGTATCCCGGTGAGGTCATGATGCCGGTGCCTCCCTGACCAACCAACCAGAAGAACCCCGGGGCAGTGGGGTCCTCTCCGATTACGAGGTCGCGGTCGGGTGCGAAGGTGCGCAGGCCCGTCCACTGCGAGTTGACCGTCCTGATCCCGAGGACCGTCGCTTCGTTGATCCGTTCGATGGCCAACGCAACATCTTCGATCTGAGGCCTCGGGTCTCCGGGCGCGTCAGGCTCTTCCTCGGAGAGCGAGCAGAGCAACTGGACACCGTCCGGCCGGAAGTAATAGTCATGTCCGACGCTCACCACCATCGGAAGGGCGGAGAATTCCTCGGAGCCGGGAACCATGAACGCAGTCCTCCGCATCGGGACCAGCCCGATTGGTTCGATGCCGGCGGTCTCGGCGACGTGGTCACCCCAAGCTCCTGATGCATTGACAACAGCGCGGCAATCGAAGCTCTCCCCAGGAGTGACGACCCGCCACCGGTCTCCAATGGGCTCCATACCTACAACCGGAGACCCGGTGCGGATCGACCCGTCGTGTTTGCGCAGAATCCTGACGAACGCCTGATGCACTGCGGCTACGTCGATGTCGGCCGCAGAAGGCTCGTAGAGCCCGCCACCGAGCAGGTCCGGCCTCATGACTGGTGCGAGGCGAAGCACCTCCTCGGCACCGATGGTCTCTGAGCCCGCCCCCGAACTCATTCCCTCGGAGGCGATCTGGTCGAGGGCGTCCAGTTGCCCGGGCCGGGCGACCCAGAGTGCCCCCCGATTGCTGAGAAGCGGGGCATCAGTGGCGTAACCCGGGGGTTTGTCGAAGAATCTGGCACTTGCCCGCGCCAGCGGCCGAGATCCCGGGGCGCCGTAGTTGACGATGAAGGTGGCTGCTGACCTGCCCGTGGTGTGATATGCGAGCGTGGCCTCCTGCTCGAGCAGGACGACACTGCCGTGTGGGGCGAGGTGGGCAGCGGCGGAGACACCGGCGATGCCCCCACCGATGACGACGAAGTCGGTCACGGGGTGACGGTCACCCTTCCGAGGGCC
This sequence comes from Acidimicrobiia bacterium, assembly GCA_041742825.1. Classification (GTDB taxonomy): domain Bacteria; phylum Actinomycetota; class Acidimicrobiia; order Spongiisociales; family ZC4RG35; genus MA-ANB-1. Next base: position 1,603 of record JBGTNX010000051.1, read on the forward strand.
TTACGTTCTGCCACCCACCTGATCGCATCGGCGCCGAGGTCGAGGGGAAATGTCTCCGACACGACGGGCCGAACGGTTCCCTCAGCCACCCATTGCATGATGGTCCGGAAGTTTGCTGCCTCACCGGCCGGGTCCTCGCTCAGGTGTCGGCCCCAGAAGACACCAACAATCGAATTGCCCTTGACCAGTGTCAGATTCAGAGGGATCGAAGGAATCTCCCCGGCGGCAAACCCGATCACGAGAAGACGGCCACCCCACCTCGTCGAGCGGAGGGCCTGTTCGGTTCCCGGGCCGCCGACAGGGTCGTACACGACGTCGACGCCGATGCCCCCGGTCGCCTCGGCGATCCCGTCGCGCAAAGGCGTCCGGTCGTAGCGGATTACGTGGTCGGCCCCGTTCTCCACCGCCAGCGTCTCTTTCTCGTCCGACGAGACGGCTGCCAGAACCGTGGCCCCGAGACGCTTTCCGATCTGAACGGCGGCAACTCCTACGCCTCCTGAGGCGCCGAGGACGAGGAGGGTCTCCCCGGGCTGGAGGTGGGCCCGGTCGACAAGTGCGTGGTACGACGTGCCGTATGCGACCGGAATCGACGCTCCCTCATCGAACGACGTCTCGGCGGAGAGGTGAAGCAGCGAATTGGCCGGGACCAGGGCCCTTTCCGCCATTGCCCCGAAACCAATGAAACCCGCAACACGGGCGCCTACGTCCAGACCGTCGATGCCACCGGCGTCGACAACCTCACCAGCAAGTTCGGAACCGGGGGCGAAAGGGAGTTCGGGCTTCACCTGATATTGGCCAGCCACAACGAGGGCGTCGGCAAAGTTGACGGCGGCCGCCTTCACCCGGATCAGGGCCATCCCGGGTGTGGGGTCGGGGTCGGGGAGCTCAGCCACGGTCAGAGAGCCGATACCGGCGTACTCGTTACAGATCAGTGCGCGCATATTTCCACATTACGGGCATCAACCCGGCTTCTCTGACACAATCGGTTTGTGCCCGTCGAACCGATGCCGTCGAAGTTCCAGCTTCCCGATCCTCGGGCGATCGAAGACGACGTCATCGCCGTCGGAGGTGATCTGACACCCGGGACGATCCTTCAGGCGTATCGGAAAGGCATGTTTCCGATGCACTTGCCCGATGACCTCCTGGCCTGGTGGTCACCACAGGAACGTGCGATTCTGCCCCTCGATGGCCTCAAGATATCCCGTTCACTACGTCAGTCGGTGCGCCGGTTCACCCTGAGCGTGGATCAGGAGTTCGAAGCTGTGATCGACTCGTGTGCAAATCCGGAGCGGCCCAACGGTTGGATCAACCCCGACATCCGCGAGTCGTACAGCACCCTCCATGCTCTGGGTTGGGCTCACTCGATCGAAGTGTGGGACAGCGAAGGAAACCTTGCGGGAGGCCTGTACGGAGTGGCGATCGGGGGCCTCTTTGCCGGCGAGTCGATGTTCTACGAGGTGAGTGACGCCTCCAAGGTTGCCCTCGTCCACCTCGTCGTAATGCTTTCCGACCGCCCCGGTTGCATGCTCGACGTGCAATGGTTGACGCCCCATCTGGAGCGGATGGGTGCTGTCGTGATCGGCCGGCACGAGTACCTGCGGAGACTTCCGGATGCTCTCAATGCCTCCTCGCCGTTTGATCCTGGCCGCTGAGCGAATGTGCCCGGTGACTGCGTTAGAGTCCGCGGCCAACACAGGGAGTTGAGTTGCGGGCCGTTCTAGCTGGTGTGGATATAGGTTCAATGGGCCGACGGGTAGCAGATCGCGCCCGGATGATGGCTGAGGCGTCCGGAGCCACTCTCCAGATCGTCCATGTGCTCGAGCCTGTGGCCGAGGCAATGATCGAACCGGCGCATGCCAGGCTCATGCGGGATCATCAGCGCATCGAGGCGAGGAAGTTGGCCGAATGGATCGACGCCAGGTCGTCGGTCCCTGTCGAACTCGAAGTCGTCACCGGTTCGCCGTCGTGGGCGATCGCCGAACGCGCCAAGTCCTCGTCCCTGGTGGTATTGGGGTCCTCCTCGATCGACAACTTCTCGGTGGGTCCGGTGGCACTGCGTGTGGCGCGGATGAGCCGGGCCGACACCCTCATTGTCAGACGTCAACCGCGGGTGCCCTATCGGCGGATAATCGCTGCGGTCGATTTCAGCGAACAGTCCCGGGTCGCGGTGGACCACTCATTGGCGAGCTTCCCGGAGGCGGAAGTCACGGTTCTCTACTCGCTGCCGGCACGTTTTGACCCGCTCCTTGCCGACGCCGGGCTGTTCGACGTGGAGCTGACTGCATCCCGAAGCCATCGGCTTGGGCGGGCTGAGGAGCGCATGGAGCAGTTCGCAGAGAGGTGGAAAGGGTCGGTCCGCACCGAGGTTGTCGACGGGCCGCCCACATCGACGATCGCAGAGACGCTGCGGCGGAGAGGAGCGGACCTCGTTGCGGTGGGGAGCAGGGGAGCCTCTTCGACCCGTATGGTGCTGCTCGGCACAGTTGCCGAAGGCCTGGTTTGGGCCGCGCCATGTGATGTGCTGGTTGCTCGCGGCCCGTCGCAGTTCCGACGTCCATGAACCTTGCCCCGGTTTGGGAGAAGGGGGGCTGGACCGGGTTTCCCCGGCTCACGGTTGGCGTGGAGGCGGACCTGTGCGTGGTCGGGTTGGGTGGCTCGGGGCTCTCGGCAATTGCGACGGGACTGGAGCTTGGGCTCTCGGTTGTCGGACTGGATGGTGCGCAGGTCGGATCCGGGGCGGCAGGACGGAACGGAGGTTTCTTCCTCGCCGGAATGCCCCATTTCTACCACACCGCCCGTGTTGCCTACGGAGCAGAGAACGCTCTCGGTTTCTATCAGAAGACTCTCGACGAGCTCGACCGGATCTTCGGAGCCGGGAATGCGCAGCGCACCGGAAGTCTGCGGATTGCGGCAAATGACGAGGAGCTGGGCGACATCGGCGAGGAGATCGCCGCACTGACCACAGACGGTTTTTTCGTCGAGGAGTACGAGGGGCCTGAGGGAGCAGGCATGCTCATTCCCTGGGACGGTGTGGGTAATCCGCTGGCAAGGGTCCGCGAACAGGCCGGTCTCGTCACAGACGGCGGAGCGCAGCTGTTCGAGCAATCAGCAGTGGTCGACATCGCGGAGGGACGGGTGACCACCGCGTTTGGTACCGTCGCGGCCGGAATTATCCTTGTGGCCGTCGACGGGCGCCTCGAGTCGATCTTTCCCGAGCTGGCTGGGACGGTCCGAACTGCGTCTCTGCAGATGCTCGCCACGGAGCCGGACCAACCCATCCGATTCGATCGGCCCGTCTACACCGATTTCGGGCACAACTACTTCCAACAACTGGCCGATGGCACCATCGCCCTCGGCGGACTGCGCCACCAATTTCGCGAGACCTCGTGGACGACGGAGGAGGGCCTCATCAGCGCGATCCAAGCGGGTCTCGATGGAATCCTCACGGGGCTCGGCGTCCAGGCCCCGGTGAGTCAACGCTGGTATGGTCACGCCGCCTTCACCGACGACCGTCGCCCCGTCTTCGCTGGAATGGCTCCCGGAGTTGTTGCCATAGGTGCATATTCGGGCCACGGCAACGTAGTCGGCTCGATATATGGCCGGGAGGCAGTTCGCCAACTGGCAAGCGGGCAGCCGATTACGCCGCCGCTGTGATCGGTGTTCCCTAACTCACATTGGAGATGGCTTGCAGGACCGCCCGTGCGGCAAATACCGAGGCGAGATGGGTTTTGTACTCTTCGGTTCCGTACAGATCCTCGATGATCGTCACGTCGTCGGACGCCTTCTGTGAAGCCTCCTTGACAGCTGCCTCCGACCCGTCGGTCCCGACCAGGGCCGCCGCCATCTCGTTTGCCAGCGACACCTTCGTCCCGACGCCGGTGAGGGCGACCCGGGCGTCTGCGATGGAGCCACCATCCATCTTCACCCATGCCGCCGCGCCGGCGATCGCATAGTCCGATCGCCCGCCGCGCCTTCCCAGCTTGTCATAGGCAGAACCTTCGCCGGGTCCATGCTTCGGGATTCGCACCGAGGTGAGGATCTCGTTGGGCTCGAGGGCTGAGGTGAGGGCATCGACGAAAAAATCGGCTGCTGCAATTTCCCGGCTCGCGCCTGATGACTGGGCGACCATCGTCGCCCCGAGGGCCAGAACCGCCGCCGGCTGGTCTGCAACGAGGTCGGCATGGGCGATGGCCCCACACGTTGTCCCGCGGTTGCGTACCTGAACGTCACCGGTGAGCGACGCGGCTGTCGAAAGAGCGGTTGCTACCAGGTTGATCAGAGGGCTGGTGGCGGTAGCGGAGTGGCGGACCAGCGCCCCGATGCTCACGTGGCCGTTTTGCTCCTCCACTGCGTCGAACCCCGGCAGCCTGCCGATGTCGACCACAACTGCAGGGGAGAACAGCCGCATCTTCATCAATGGGATGAGACTCATCCCGCCTGCCATCACTTTGGCGTCCTCTCCCAGCGCACCCATTGCCTCCTCGAGGGTTGCCGGTGCGACGTAGTCGAATTCACGTGGGTACATCAGTTGCTCGCTTCCTGGATGGCGGCCCAGACCCGCTTCGGTCTGAGTGGCATGTCGATGTGCTTGACCCCGAGAGGGCTAAGTGCGTCGACCACTGCATTGACGATCGTGTGCGCCGATCCGATGGTCCCGGCCTCACCTATCCCTTTCACACCCATCGGGTTGACGTCGGTGGGGGTGATGGTGTGGGACAGCTCGAAGTACGGGAGGTCAGAGGCCGTAGGCAGCGGATAATCGAGCAGCGATCCGGTGAGCAGGTTGCCCGACTCGTCGTAAACCGCTTCCTCGAAGAGGGCCTGGCCGACTCCCTGGGTGATTCCGCCGTGGACCTGACCATTGACGATCATCGGGTTGACGAGGTTCCCACAATCGTCGACTGCAACGTACTTGAGGATCTTGACGTCACCGGTGGTCTCGTCGACCTCGACTACTGCGAGATGCGTCCCGAACGGCCATGTGGCGTTGCCGGGGCTGAAAACGACGTTCTCTTCGAGCCCTGACTCGACGCCCTCGGGGAGCGTGTGTGCCTGGTAGGCGGCCTTGGCAATCGCGGCCCACTCCACCGACTTCTCCGGTGATCCGGCCACATGGGCCGCGCCATCTTCGAAGACCACGTCTTCAGGAGCGGCTTCGAGGAGGTGGGCGGCAATCTTTGCGGCCTTCTCTTTCACACGGGTGGCCGCATTGAAGGCAGCGGCCCCGTCGACTGCAATCGACCGGCTCCCGAAGGTTCCGATACCCATCGGCAGATCGTTGGTGTCTCCATGGCGCACCCGAATCATCTCGGCGGCGATACCGAGTTCGCTGCCGACGATTTGGGCCCACGTGGTCTCGTGACCCTGGCCGGTGGGACCGGTGCCGATGAGAACCGTGACCGTCCCGTCAGGGTTGACCCGCACCATGCCCGTGCCATTGAAAGCGGCAGGGAGACCGTAGCTGGCCCATGAGAACCCGATTTCGGCCAGCACCGCCGGGCCGAAGCCGCAGACCTCCACGTAGGACCCGACCCCGATCCCGACGTAGCGGCCTTCGGCTCGGGCTTCGTCGCGCATCTTGAGCAAGTCCTGATAGCCGGAAACATCGATGAGTCGATCGACGGCTGCGTCGTAATCGCCGGAGTCGAGGGAGAACCCGCAACCCATTGTCGCCGGGAATTCATCCTTCTTCCAGAAGTTCTTCCGACGCACCTCGATCGGGTCCATCCCGATCTCCCGTGCGTAGGCGTCGATGATCCGCTCCAGGTAGTAGATCGCCTCGGGACGGCCCGCACCCCGATAGGCGTCCGTCGTCATTGTGTGAGTGACCACACAGTCGACCGTCCAGGATACCGGCATCTTGTACTGGCCCGATGCGATCCAGAGCCCGAGCAGCGGGATGGCGACAGTGAAGTTCTGGGTGTATGCGCCCATGTCGGCGATTGCCTCCAGCTTGTAGCCGAGGAACTCCCCGTCTTTGGTGCCGACAATCGTGGCGGTTCCCAACCAACCCCGCCCGTGAATCGTGGCTCCACCGGCCTCGCGGCGGGTTTCGGTCCACTTCACGGGCCGACCGAGCTGCTTGGAAGCGAAGGCGACCAGGATCTCGTCGTTGTAGACATTGAGCTTGGCGCCGAATCCGCCACCCACTTCGGGTGCGATTACCCGGACATCGCTCAGCGGCATCCCGAACATGGTCGCGATCGCCCCGGACAGTGCGTGAGGCACCTGAGAAGAGCTGTGCACCGTGAACCGGTCGTACCCCAGGTCATAGTCCGCCATCACCGAGCGTGGCTCGATGGCGACGGGAATCAGGCGCTGGTTGGTCATCTCCAGGCTCACGACAACGGCGTCGTCGCGCTCCATAGCGGCATCGACAAGAGGAGTCTGATCTTCAAGGCCGAGAGCCTCCCAATACCCGTGGTAGGTCCAGGTGTGAAGGACATTGGAATCGAGGTCCTCGTGGACCTTGGTGGCGTCCGACTTCGCTTCCTTGAGGCCGATTACGGCGGGGAGCACGTCGCAGTCGATTTCGATGGCATCGGCGGCGTCCTGAGCCTGGTATCGGTTTTCGGCGATCACCATCGCGATCGCTTCACCGGTGTGCTTGATCTCGCCATCGGAGAGCAGCGGCCGGAGTTTCCCGATCGGCACCTGGGCCAACAAAGGACCGAGGTGGGCGACGTCGTCGTGGGTGAAGATTGCGACAACGCCGGGCATCTTGCTGGCGGCCGCAGTGTCAACCGATTTGATCCGGGCATGGGCATAGGGGGAGCGATTGAAGGCTACGTGGAGGAGAGATGTCGGCTGGAGGTCGTCGACGTAGGTACCGCGGCCGGTGATCAGTGCCGGGTCTTCTCTGCGCCGGACCGCGCCACCCATCACACTTGTCGTGGCCATCAGCTGGTTCCTTCCCAATCCGGGGCCGCCGGCTCTTCACCGCGCACTTTCGACCCTGCGTATTCAACTGCTCTCACGATGTTGTGGTATCCGGTGCAACGGCAGAGATTTCCCTCGATCCCGTGGCGGATTTCGTCTTCGGAGGGGTTGCTGTTCTCGGCGAGCAGGGCGGCAGCTGACATGATCATGCCCGGGGTGCAGAACCCGCATTGCAGGCCGTGGCGCTCCCAGAACCCCTCCTGGACCGGGTGCAGGGCGTCATCGGTGGCCAGCCCTTCGATAGTGGTCACCACGGCGCCGTCGGCCTGTACCGCAAGCATCGTGCACGATTTGACCGGCTTCCCACCGACGTGGATCGTGCAAGCGCCGCAATAACCGGTCTCGCAGCCGACATGGGTCCCGGTCAGGTGGAGATTCTCCCTTATGAAATGGACAAGGAGTGTGCGGGGCTCGACATCAGCCGATACCTCCTGCCCGTTGACAGTCATCGAGATTTTCACAAGGAGGTCCCTTTCGTCGAGAACTTGGCTGGAACATATCAGATCCCCGCTACCGCGTGCCGGGTGTGGCGGGCATGTTTCTCCTGCCTGGGCCTTCTTTTGTGACTTGGCGCGGGGGGAAGAGCACGCCAAGATCACCCGATGGATCTCTACGGAGCGGTGGAATTGGGAGGCACCAAGACTCTCGCCGCTGTCGGCAACGGCGAGGGCGCACTGGGGGAGTCGATGAGGCTCGAAACGGGCGAGGAGCCGGATCAGGTCGTGGACGCCGTCGTCGAATTCCTCTCCCAACACGAGCTGAGCTCGGTTGGCATCGCCTCGTTCGGACCTCTCGAACTCCGCCGCGACCACGACAATTTCGGTTCGATCCTCGCTACTCCCAAGTCTGGGTGGAGCAATTTCAACCTCGTCTCAGCGGTTGGTGACCGCATTGGTGTCCCGGTAGCGATCGATACCGATGTCAATGGCGCCGCACTCGCCGAGGGAAGGTGGGGAGCTTCGGTCGGGCTGGACGATCATGCATATATCACCGTCGGCACCGGGATCGGGGCCGGGATCGTGCTCGGTGGCAAGATCGTTCACGGTCTGACACATCCTGAATTCGGGCACATCGCCGTAGAGAAACACCCCGATGACGCATTTGCGGGCAGTTGCTCGTTCCACCAAGCGTGTCTGGAGGGATTGGCTGCCGGGCCGGCACACCAGGCCAGATTCGGGGCGATCCCCGCACAACTCGGCGAGCACGAGCGGGAGCAGGCGGTCACCCTCGCCGCGTTCTACCTGGCTCAGGCGGTTCGAACTCTCGTCTACACGGTGTCGCCTGGTCGGGTGGTCATCGGAGGAGGGGTGTCGAAAATGGCCGGTTTCCACTCCGCGGTGCGAGAGGAGCTTGGGGCCCAACTCGCCGGATATTCGGTACTGCCGGAGCATGATTTCGAAGACTTCGTGAAGGCCCCGGGACTCGGGGACAAATCCGGATTGATCGGCGGGATCGCACTTGCGTTCGACATCTCCGGATAAGGGCGGTCCCCCCGTTGCGCGCATTTTGCGATATAGCCAGGGTGGTTAGAGTCGGCGCCGACGAACAGGAGAATCTCGTTGCCCCAAATCCTCGAAGCTGCCGGCCTGGTGAAACACTTCGGCGACCTCGTTGCGGTTGGTGGCGTCGATATCGGAATCTCGCGAGGGGAGACGTACGGTCTGCTCGGGCCGAACGGGGCGGGAAAGACCACGACGATCTCAATGATCTCGGGGCTGCTCGAGCCTGACGCCGGCTCGATAAGCGTCGACGGCCAACAGATAACCACTTCGTCGACTTCGGGAAAAGGCGCCATCGGCCTCGTTCCCCAGGACCTGGCGATTTACCCGGACCTGACCGGATCCGAGAACCTCACCTTCTTCGGGCGGCTTTACGGGATGGCGGGACCTAGTCTGGGATCGCGGGTCGACGAAGTGCTTGAAGTCATCGGCCTCACCGACCGTCGCGATGACCTGACCGGGGAATACTCGGGTGGGATGAAGCGCCGCCTCAACATCGGCATCGGGTTGCTTCACAAGCCCCAACTTCTCATTCTCGACGAGCCCACGGTCGGGGTCGACCCCCAGTCCCGAAATGCGATCCTGGAATCGGTGGAGAACCTCTCGGTGGAAGGTATGGCAGTCCTCTACACAACCCACTACATGGAAGAGGCGGAGCGGTTGTGTGACCGCGTCGCAATCATCGACGAAGGAACTATCAAAGCCGAGGGCACCCGCCGCGAGCTCGTCTCCATGGTTGGGGAAAAAGACAGGATCAGCATCAGTGCGACCGGGAACCTCGGCGCCGCTGCCGAAGCATTGAGCGCCCTCGATGGTGTGGTTGGCGCAGCCACATCCGATGACGGCCTCGACATTCTCGCGGTGGACGCTTCGAGCATTTTGCCCTCGATCCTCACGACGGTAACGGCCAGTGGCGCCTCGATTACCGGGGTCCAGGTAGTGGAGCCGAACCTGGAAGCAGTTTTCCTGCACCTGACCGGCAAAGCCCTGCGGGACTGAGGACTGTGCGCACAGCCCTGCGGATTGCCGTCAAGGACCTGAAGCTCCGGCTGCGGGATCGCTCGGCCCTGATCATCGGCATCATCGCACCGCTGTCGCTCGCATTCATCCTGAACCTGGTGTTTGGCAGTGCGTTCGATCCAACAGAGGGCCTGGGCCTCGAATACGGGGTGGTCGACCTGGACCAGTCCGAGATTTCGATGAGCTTCACCGACGTCCTCGAGGAGGTCGAGGCCGACGGCATCATGGAACTCGAAAGCTTCCCCGATGCGCAGTCTGCGGACGCGGCGATCGAAGAAGGCGTAGTGGACTCGTACTTCTTGGTGGAACCAGGGTTCGGGCAGGCCGTTGGCACCAACTCGCCGGCAACAATCCAGGTGGTCGGCAGTATTGACTCTCCGACTTCGACCCAGATTGCGGCTTCAATCGCTGATCAGTTCGCCACCGGGTTCGAAGCGGCACAGCTGGCCATAGCCACTACTTCACAGGTGACATCGACGCCGGTGACACCCGAATTCCTGGAATCTCTAGAGTCCGAGCCCCGAACGGCTGCCTTGTCGTATCAGTTTGGCGACATGTCGGCCGCTACCAGACAGCTCGACCCCACCACCTATATGGCCGCCGGGATGGCTGTGTTCTTTCTCTTCTTCACAGTCGGGTTTGGAGTTCTCGGCCTTCTCGAAGAAGAGAGACAGGGCACCCTGACCCGGTTGATGGCGGCGCCCATCGCCCGGGCGTCGGTGGTGGGAGGCAAGGCGATTCTCTCGTTCATCCTCGGCCTGATCTCGATGTTCGTCCTGGTGGTGGCTACCCAGCTCCTGATGGGGGCAGAGTGGGGTGCTCCGCTCGGGGTCGCGCTGCTCGTTGTTTCCGGTGTCCTATCTGCGGTCGGGATAGTTGGACTTGTCGCCGGTGTCGCCAAAACGCCCGAGGGCGCAGAGAATCTGAGCTCGATAATCGCTGTGATCCTGGGAATGCTCGGCGGTGTCTTCTTCCAGGTCGGCCAGAGCGACGACCTTCTCTCCAAACTCACCTTCATCACGCCACATGCCTGGTTCATGAGAGGCCTCGCCGACCTCGCCGACGGGGCATCCTGGACCGCGGCGCTTCCGGCAACCGGGGCGATGCTCATCTTTGCTGTGGTGACCGGGGCCATCTCCTGGTTCATGTTGATGAAGAGGTTGCGTCGATGAAAGCGCTCGCCATCGGCATGTCGAACATCCGGAGAATGCTCCGGGAGCGGTCGAACATATTCTTTGTTTTCATATTTCCGCTCGCATTGATCCTGTTGATCGGATCCCAGTTTGGTGGTGGTGTCAAACCGGCGATTGGCTTATACCTGGCTGATTCCGGGGAGTTGGCCACGGAGATCAGCGACGCAGTCGAATCCCGGGAGAGTATCGACAGCCGTCACTTCGATACCGAAGCCGCGCTCATCACCGCTGTCGAGCGCGGTGATGTTCAGGCCGGGCTATTCCTCCCTGCTGACATCGACACCGCCACGGCAGCGTCGGACGTCGTGGAGCTCGGGTTTGTTTCGAGGCTGGATGGGACCGGACAACAGCTGCAGGCAATAGTCGGATCGGCCGTCGCCGACGTGATGAAACCGGTTGGCGCGGCGCAGTTTGCAGTGGCTGAGAGCGATTCGGACTTCGATGCGGCCCTTGACGTCGCCCGGAGTGTCGGGGGACAGGCGGGTGGCGTCGAAGTGACGGTTACCGCTGTAGGGGAAGCGATATTCCCTGACACCCTCGGCCAGTTCGACCTCGGGGCGTCCTCACAGCTGGTCCTCTTCGTATTTCTCACCGCTCTCGCCGGGTCCGCCGCGCTCATCCTGACGAGGCAACTCGGAATCAGCTCACGGATGCTGTCGACGCCAACCTCGGTGCGATCGATCGTTCTCGGAGAATCGATGGGACGCTTCGGGGTGGCGCTGGTCCAGGGTCTCTATATCGTGGTGATGACACTCATCATCTTCGGCGTGAACTGGGGCGACCCCCTCGCGTCATTCCTTTTGCTGGTGGCCTTCTCCGCGGTGGGCGCTGGTGCCGGCGTGCTCATGGGCTCGGTCTTCTCCAACGACCAACAGGCCGGGGGAGTGGGAGTGGTCCTCAGCCTCGGCCTGGCGGCTCTCGGGGGCTGCATGCTCCCGCTCGAGCTGTTCTCACCGACCATGCAGACCGTTGCCCACTTCACCCCGCACGCCTGGGCACTGGACGGGTACGCCGAGTTGGTGCGTCGTGGTGGCAACACCGGAGACATCCTCCTCGAGCTTGGAGTTCTCGTCGGATACGCCACAGCGTTGTTCCTGCTGGCATCGTGGCGGCTCCGCATCGCCATCACCAGGCCGTAGCAAACAAGCTCGCCCTATTTGACCGTTGGACCGCTGGTAGGAATGGTCACAGTGAAGGTTGTGCCCTGCGGTGAGCTGGTGACCGAAATGTCGCCATTTGCCCGTTTCAGAATTGTGTGGACGGTGTGCAACCCCAGCCCCGTCCCCTTGCCTGGTTCCTTGGTGGTGTAGAAGGGATCGAAGATCCGGGCGGCGACATCGTCGGGAATTCCCTGGCCGCTGTCGGTGACCGAAACCACAACAGCCCCATCCCGGTTGTGGGCAGTAATGGTCAAGACCCCGCTCTCGCCCATGGCGTCGGCGGCGTTGTCGATGAGATTGGTCCAGACCTGGTTGAGGTCACGTCCGGACACCTCAACGGTCTCGAGGTCGGATCCGAAGTCGAGCTCCACGTCGATGCCCCGCATCTTGTGCTTGAGCAGGATCAGAGTGTCCCTGATCCCGGAGGTGGGGTCGATCTCCTGGATCGGCCCCCGGTCCAGGTAGGAGTAGTCCTTCACGACGCGCACCAATTCTGAAATCCTCCCCGCACCGATGGAGATCTCCCCGATCAGCTGTTCGGAGGTGGCACGCAATCCGACCCATCGGGCGAATTGGGTAAGCCTCTCACCCTCCAGATCTGTGGTGGCTTTGTCCAACAGTTCCGGGGTCCAGCCCACCAGGACCATTGCCGGTGAGATGTCCCACGCCCCGGAAACCCCATGCCTTGTGAGCCAACCCGCAACAGATTCCTCCGCCTCGGCGCGCTCGATCGAGGAGAGGTCCCCCTCGGGCGGGGTGAGGCCAAACACCTCCTCATCCGGAACGCCGGCAAGTGCACGTGATTCGTCGCCGAGCTCGGCGTACATGCGCAGTAACTCCTGGGTGCTCCTGGCGACGGCAGCCGCAGGGTTGTTCAACTCGTGCATCAACTGGGCTGCCATCCGTCCCAGGGCAGCCATCCGTTCTTCATGGCGGATCTTGTCCTCGATATCCCGGAGCCGGGCGGTGACCGTCCTGAACATCCTCCTCACGACTCTCGAGTCTTCGAGCATGTCCTCGAAAGCCTCGACCGGGACCCTGATCAGTTGGGACTTCTCCGCCGCACGGACTGTCGCCATGCGGGGCGAATTGTCGAGCAGGGCCATTTCGCCAACTACTTCGCCCGGTCCGATCCGAGCAAGTTCTACTTCGGTGTCCGGGGTGTGTTTGGTGACTGTCATCTGACCCTTGACCACCACGTACATTTCCACCGAGTCGCTGCCTTCCTCGATGATGACGGTCCCCGCTTCGACGTCCACAGTCTCGGACCCTTCACATACGCTGAGGATGAGCTTCTCGGGCAGGTCGGCGAAGTAGGGGAGGGCGCGGAGAGCGTCGGCGATATTGCTCACAACGAGGCAAGGTGCTGGTGGACGAACCGGATCGCCGTCGATCCTTCCCCGGTAGCGCCCGCCACCCGTCGGATCGAGTTGTGGCGCACGTCTCCGGCAACAAAAATTCCGGGAACTGAAGTCTCCAGAGGGAGGGGATCGCGTTCGACGTTCCACCCCTTCAGTGGCCCCAGGTCCGGGCCGGACAGGACGAACCCATGGTCGTCGAGTTGGACCAGGTCGGCAAGCCAGTCCGTCTGTGCGCGCTGTCCGATGAATATGAACAATGCACCGGCCTCGACCTCAGCCTGTTCCCCGGTCTCGAGGTTGCCCAGTACGAGAGTTTCGAGGTGGCTCTCGCCTCCTGCCTCCAGGATCTGGCTGGTCCGGCGGATCGAGACGGCCTGGTTGGCTGCGAGGTTGTCGATGAGGTATTTCGACATGGTCGCTTCGAGACTTTCACCCCGAATGACGATCGTCACCGAGTCGGTGAACCTGGTCAGGAAGAGAGCAGCTTGGCCCGCCGAGTTGCCGCCTCCAACTACGTACATCGGCTGATCCCGGTGATAGCTCGCCTCGATGTTGGAGGTGCCGTAGTAGACGCCTGCACCTGTCAGTTCCTCCAGGCCCTTCGCGGTCAACTTCCGGTACTCGACGCCGCTGGTGACCACCATTGCCTTGGCGGTGATCGAGGAGCCGTCGGCGAGGTGGACGATCCGGTACGGATCCTTACGGCTCACCGATTCGACCCGCATCGGGACCAGGATCTCGGCGCCGAGCCGGGCAGCTTGCGAGTTAGCCCTCCGGGACAGGTCTGCGCCGCTTATGCCTTTGGGAAAGCCGAGATAGTTCTCGATGAGTGTCGACTGGCCGGCCTGACCCCCCGGCGCGGAGGCCTCGACCAACAGAGTCTTCAGTCCTTCTGACGCCCCGTAGACGGCAGCCGCGAGCCCTGCCGGCCCCGCACCTATGATCGCAACGTCGTAGGCGTCGGCGGAAGCGTGGCTGGTGAGGCCAACCCTCTCTGCCATCTGGTCCGGGGTCGGACAGCGCAGGGTCTCGCCGTCCGGGAAGAGGACCAACGGCAGGTCCGATAGCTCCGAATGTGTCGAGTCGACCAGCCGGGCGGCCTCATCATCTTTCTCGAGCAGGAGTGAGCGATACGGGATCTGGTTCCGCGCCAGAAACGCCTTCAGCTCAAACGCGGGCCTGGACCACTCCTGGCTGACGATCCGGATGCCGCTGTACACCGGCCTGAAATGTGCCTGCCAGTCGTCGAGAAGCTCGTTGAGAATTGGGTAGAGCTTGTCTTCCGGTGGATCCCACGGCTTCATGATGTAGTGGTCGAGGCCGACATCGTTGATCGCACTGATTGCCGCGTCTGTGTCTGCATACGCCGTCAGCAGAGTTTTCTTGACGTCCGGGAATGGTTCCAGTGAAGCCCGGATGACTTCGACTCCGCTGATGTTGGGCATTCTCTGGTCGGCGACGATCAGTGCCAGAGGTGTTCCCCGAACGGCAAGCTCCTGAATGGTATCGATCGCTTCCTGGCCCGACGTTGCCCCCATAATTCGGTACTCGTCCGAATAGCGGGATCGAAGGTCGCGCTGGACCGCATTGAGAACTTCGGGTTCGTCATCGATGGCGAGGATCACTGGCCGGTCACTCACAAGATCGCCAGCCCATCCTCGAAGCAATAACTCCAGGTCTCCCCGGGCTCCATAGAGCGCTCCAGGGGGTGGCCGTCTTCTACCCAGTGCTGGCGTGCGTGCCTGTTCTTGGAACTGTCACAACAACCCACCAGACCGCACGTGAGGCAAGCGCGGAGATGAACCCAGTCATCACCCAAGGCGATGCAACGGTCGCACCGATCTGAGGTCGGCTCAGCCGGAGCGGTCAACTCTTCAAAGTGCTCGCAAGTCGCCATGGCGCCTCTCTCATCACGGCTTGCCGATGGCCGCTCTCCTCATAATAAGTCCAGCATCGCGATGCTGCTTCGCGTTGTCCGGCATCGACTCGCGCCGACCCGTCAGCGCTTAATGTGACGGCCGTCCATGAAAATCAGAAACGCTCTCCAGGTTGACAGATTGAGCCTGGTGCAGGTCGCTCCTCCACGTCTTCGAACAGCGGCGGAAGAAGGTGAGAGGAGCGCTACATGGCTCGAGCTCTTCTACGATCTGGTTTTCGTCGTCGCCGTCGCGGTGCTCGTCGAGCGCCTGCTCGATGACATCTCGGGCCCTGGGGTAGCTTCATTCTTCGGGTATTTCGCGTTGCTGTGGTGGCTTTGGGCGAGCCATACCTATTACGCCGACAGGTATGACACCGATGATCTGGTCTACCGACTCCTGGCCGCCGGCCAAATGGTGACAGTCGTCGTCCTGGCTGCCGCCCTGTCCAACGATGTGGCCGGGTCGACGCGGGCGTTTGCCTTTGCTTATGCAACTTCGCGGGTCTTGCTCTTGGGCATGTACATGCGGGCCCACCGACATGTTCCCGAAACCCGGGTTCTGGTCAAAGGGTATTTGACCGGATTCGGTATCGCCACGATCGTGTGGACCGCTTCGGCCCTGGTTCCAGATGAAACCAGGATTGTGCTTTGGGCAGTGGCACTCTCAATCGACCTCGCCACCCCGTGGGTGATGCGTTCGGAGCAGGCGCGTGTGCCCCTCGACGTCTCCCATCTACCGGAGCGCTTTGGGCTTTTCACGATCCTCGTCCTGGGGGAATCAATGGCTGCTGTGGTGGCCGGTCTTAGCCACATTTCCTGGGAGTTTGTCTCCACCCTCACAGCCGCCCTATCTGTGGGGATCGTTACTGCGCTCTGGTGGCTCTATTTCGACAATGCCTCCGGTTCGGTGGTGCGCCGCGACGCCGCGGTTCGCCGCACGTGGCGCCCGACCGGTTGGATCTATACCCACCTCATTCTTGCCGCCGCTCTCGCAGCTACGGCTGCCGGCCTGGAACGTGCCGTGATTGGTGCCGGCCAGGGCCCAATGCCAGGTGCCGACCGGTGGCTGCTCGTGGGTTCGGTAGGCGTGGTCCTGGCCGCCCTTGCCTTGATCCAGTTCGCCTCGACGTCCCATAGCCCCCGTCGGCTCCTTCCCATCACTCGCCTGAGCGGAATCCCTTTCCTCGTCCTCATCGGTTTCCTTGGCGCTCTCGACGCCCAGTGGGTGGCAATCGGGGTAATCGGAATTTGCGCAGCCCAACTCGTGGCGGACATGGCGGTTATCGGGAGGAATTCCGATGAGTGATCGGGAGCCAGGCGGTGCGCCGAATATCGAGGTTCGAGACGACCCCGAGAGCATGCAGTTCACGGTAGAAGTCGATGGAAAAGCGGCCGGCAAAGCCGAATACCGATTGCGAGGGGAGACCTACGTCTTCACTCACACCGAAGTCGACCCCGCGTTCCAGGGTCTTGGGTTGGCCAACCACCTGGCGCGCTCAGCTCTCGATGATGTCCGCAGCCAGGGGAGGACGCTGGTACCGCTCTGCCCTTTTATCGCGGTGTACATAAGGCGTCATCCCGAATACGACGAGATCGTCGACCACGAAATGACCAGGGACCTCAAGAGAAAACGGGACGGATATTCCACTGGCCCCAGACGACTTCGATTACCCGATTGACGGCTATTGGGTAAATTGTGATTGCGCGTCGCCTTCAAACGAGGAGAAGCAAGTGACGGGCCCGTAGCTCAACCAGGTCAGAGCAGCGGACTCATAATCCGTTGGTTGCAGGTTCAAGTCCTGCCGGGCCCACAAATCGACGACCAGGAAGAACCTCGAATACGCCAGGTAGCACCAGCGAAAACTGCTGATCCGACCTCGCGCACGGTCTCTCAGCCTTTTAACGCCGTTTCGCCCTGTTTTCATCCTCGTGCGGCACAAATGGGGCACAGTGCGGCAAAGAACACTGAACCGGGACCCATACGGTCCCTCGGTTGTCGTCCAAACTCGTCCGGGTTGAGATCGCCACCTCATCGGTTGACATCGTGGAGCTGGTGTTCGATCCAGTCAGCGATGTCGGTCCACCGGTAGCGGACATGTCTGCCTACCCGGAATCCCGGTGGTCCTTCTCGTCGGTACCGCCACTGGTAGCCCTGCTCAATCGACGCGCCCAACAGACTCGCATTCTGGCCGGGGAACTCGATTCAACCACCGCTCCACAGCTCCGAGTCAACGAGCATTGGATGCTGAAGGGCGACGAGGTCGTCACCCGCCGGAACGACAGGGGACTGATGGTCAAAAACCGCGACCACTGGACCATCACCAACATCCGCCCCGATCATAGTGTCACCCTCACCGGCACCCTCCACCTGCCAGCCGAGTACGTGGCCGCCGATCTCGAACTCGGATATGCCCAGACCAGCCACGCAACTCAGGGCCGCACCGTCGACACAGCCTTTCTCCTCGTGGATACCTTAACGGACAGCCGCGGTGTCTACACCCCTCTAACCCGAGGACGAGAAGCCAACCATGCCTACGTCGTTACCGACGACA
The DNA here is from genome assembly GCA_041742825.1 of Acidimicrobiia bacterium. Classification (GTDB taxonomy): domain Bacteria; phylum Actinomycetota; class Acidimicrobiia; order Spongiisociales; family ZC4RG35; genus MA-ANB-1. Next base: position 19,245 of record JBGTNX010000051.1, read on the forward strand.
ACCAGACCAGCCTCGACGTACTCACTCGGGCCCTGGCTCGAGAATGGATCGACCAGCCCGCGGTCGCCCGCCGACTGGGACTCGATCCCGACCGTTCGAGCCATCTCACCCCCGATGGCGCGGGTGATGAGGAGGAGGCCGGCGAGCGGGCCCGGAACATTCTTCGACTGATTGAGGAACGCCGGGCACCAACTCGAGAGAAGGAGCGCTCCCTGGGCCGCAGCCTGTAGCCGCGCCCGAAATCTTGTGACCACATGTACAAGGGTCGCGAGGAATCTCGGCTGTTATCTCCCCCAGGCGGCGCCGAGCGGTGGAGAGCTCGCGACGCAGTCCGCGAGGATTCCACCAGCCCTCGGCGCTCGTGGCTCGGCCTCCTCGAGATCGCCGCGACTAAACGCAAGCGACTAGGGCCTCATGGCGGGAATCGGGGGTTCGCGTTCTCGAGTTGCGGTCACCACTCCGTAGTTAGCTACGCAGAACGGCACTAGATACGTGATGGCCGATTTGACCCAGGTGCTCGTCGTCGCCTCACCGGCCAGTACCACGTCGAGATGGTTCACACAGAACAGGATCGTTCCGACGATGACGGCGGCGCTGATCGTCCTGATGAGATGCGGCCGATAGCACACGACAAGAGGTATCTCTCGCG
>JBGTNX010000052.1:0-32523 GCA_041742825.1 Acidimicrobiia bacterium
CCGACGTCGCAGAACTGAAAACCGACGTCGCAGAGCTGAGAACTTACGTATCCCGCCTCGATGAGCGGATGGATCGGGTGGAGCTGCTGATGGTCAAGTTCGACGAGCGCCTGTGGGAGTTCCATGGAGGCCTGCGCGCCCAGACCCGGACTTTTGTGACGGCCACGGTCAGTTCGATGATCGGGGTCGGCGGCCTCGCTTTCGCCGCAGCAGCTTTCGTCTAGGCGTCACGCTCTCTCCGCGATCCAGACGGAGTTTCTAAGACAGTGACGCGGTTGCTGACGTCGCGATCGCGTCGACGATCCGGTTCCGATCGAGGTCACCGTTGGGGCGGTACCAGCGTTCGAGAGCATTGAGGATCGAGAGGATGAAGATGGCGGAGATCTTGGGATCAACGTTGGCTCTGAACTCTCCTGCAGACACACCGTGTTGGATGACCGAACGGAACATCATCTCGTAGGCGTCCCGTGACTCCACCACCCGCGAGCGATGACCCTCGTCGAGCATTCGGGCTTCGTTCAGATACGTCCGCACCACATCCTGGTGGTCGAGGACCACATCGACGTGGCCGGCGATAAGCGACCTGAGCCGCTCCTTCGCCGTACCGTCCACTGCCATCGCCCGCCCGGATGAGTCGAGGAAGAGGCGCGCTCCTTCGTCGACCACCTCGACCAGGAGGTCTTCCTTGGAGTCGATATGGGAGTAGAGAGATGACCCGAGCAAGCCCAGCTCCTTGCCCAGATCGCGCATCGAAGTCCCGTGGTAACCCTTCTCAGCAAACATTCGTCCGGCGGTAGCCACCACATCGGCCCTGGTGTTGCGGGTCGATACCATTAGCGGTGGTCGTACCTGACGACGACCCGGTCGCTGATCGGGTGAGCCTGGCAGGTGAGGACGAAGCCTGCTTCGACCTCGGAGTCGACCAGGGCGAAGTTCTTGGCCATCGTCACCTCCCCCTCCTCGATCCGGCCCTTGCATGTGGCGCACATCCCGCCCTTGCAGGAGAAAGGCATCTCGGGCCTGACCCGGAGTGCTGCGTCGAGTATCGAGGTGTCGGGGGTCATCCGGGTCTCCACCGAGCGACCGTCGAGGATCACCGTCAGGTCGACGCTGCCCTCGCCTGTGGGTGGTTCCGGAGGCAGAGTCGAGGTGTCGACCGGCCCGGCGAAGAACAACTCATCGTGGACGACTGAATCGTCGACCCCGAGAGACTCGAGAACCTGGCGTGCCAGCATCACGAGCTCATAGGGACCGCAGAGGTACCAGCCGGCGACGTTGCGCCCGCCGAACATCCGGTGGATGGTCCTGATCCTGTCCTCGTCGATGCGACCCGAGAGCAATGGGAGGTCGGAGCCCTCCCGGCTGAGGATGTGAAAGAGCTGGAAACGCCCTGGATATCGATCCTTCAGCCCCTCCAACTCGTCGAGGAACATCACCGAGTTGGCAGTCCGGTTCCCGTAGACAAGCGTCCAGGAGCACCCCGGCTCGGATTCGAGGGTGGACGAGATCAGAGAGAGGACCGGTGTTATCCCCGAGCCGGCGACGATGGCAACCCGGTGCGCGGTCGATTCCGGGTCGGGCTCGATTGTGAACTCTCCCACTGGAGCCATCACCTCGAGAGTGTCTCCTGCCTGAAGCAATTCGGTTGCGTAAGTGGAGAAGGCACCGCCGGGCAGCTTCTTCACCCCGACCCTGAGTTTGCCGCTGTTGGCGTTGGCGCATATCGAATAGGAGCGGCGGACGTCGACACCCTCGACGATGCCCCGGACCGTGACATGCTGGCCCGGAAGGTAAGTGAAACGATCAGCGAGGTCGGGCGGGACATCGAAGGTGACAGCAACCGCTTCGTCGGTGAGAGGGGTCACCTCGACAACCCTCAGTTCGTGGAAGGTGAGTTGGGATGACACTCAGTGCTCCTTGAAATAGTCGAACGGGTCACCGCATGCAGAGCAGACCATGAGGGCCTTGCATGCAGTCGAGCCGAACTGGGCGATCAGCCTGCTCTCCCCGTGGCGGCATTTTGGGCACCTGACGTCGGACGGTGCCGTCGGCGGGGCAATTCCGAAGTGCTCGAGCTTGGACCGGGCCTCGTCGCTCATCCACTCGGTTGTCCATGCCGGCAGATATGTGACGTTGATGACGACGTCACTAAAGCCGGCGCGGCTCAGCGCGCGTCTGATGTCGTCTTCGATCTGACCCATGGCCGGGCATCCCGAGTAGGTCGGCGTGATTGTCACCACGACCCGCTCGCCGTCCTGTGTGACGTCGCGAAGCACACCCAGATCTTCGATTGTGAGCACCGGGATCTCCGGATCGACCACCCTTGCCACCACATCGCGGGCGTGAGTGAGTGTGCCGACCATCACCACTCCAGGCCCGGATAGGTCCGTTGCATCCACTGCATCTCGGTGAGCAGGTAGCCGAGATGCTCGGTGTGGTACCCGACCCTCCCCCCGGTCTTCTGATAGGGGTCTTCGGGTTTGGTCAGTCCGGTCTCGGCGAGCATACCGTCGACCAGGGCGTTCCATCCATCGCGATCGATGGATGTATCTCCTTCGAAGATCTCTCCGGTGAATCGCCATATGTCATCGATCGCAATCTGGACGCGCTCGCGGGATTCATCAGTGCCTCCGGCCATGCGCAACATCCAGCCGTGGCTGAACCGGTAGTGATAGTCCGTCTCCTTGAGCGCTTTCGCCGCGATGCCCGCCACTACATCATCATCGGAGCCGGCCAGATCGGGCCAGAGCTGGAGCTGGTAGCAATCGACGAAGAACTGACGGACAATGGTGTGGGCGAAGTCACCGTTGGGCTGTTCGACGAGAAGGAGGTTGCGGAACTCCCGGTCGGTTCGACCCATCGCGTACTGGTCTTCGGTCCGGCCCTCGGTCCGACCCAGGTGCTGGTAGAGGGCACGGGCGACGCCGAGGTGGTCGAGTCCGATGTTGCCCAGGGCGATGTCGAGCTCGAGTTCAGGAGCCTTCGAGATCCACTCTCCGAGGCGGTGGGCAAGCACGAGGTTGTCGTCGGCGTGGCCGAGGAGCAATGCCGACGGCGAGTCCGTCTGTGGCAGCGGCATCCCCTGGGGAGCACCGGAGACGACTGCCTCGCTCACATGTGACCCACTTCATCCGGGATCTCGTAGGCGGTGGCGTGGCGGTACACCTTTTCGTTGGCTTCGACATAGTCGGCGGCATCTTCGGGCTCGAAGGCATGGATCTGTTCGCTGGTTACAACCCAGACGCTCACCCCTTCGCCGCGCCGCGTGTAGACGTCTCGTGCGTTCTGCAGGGCAGTCTCCGAATCGGCGGCATGGAGGCTGCCGATATGGACGTGTGAGATCCCGCGACGCGCCCGGACGAACACCTCCCACATCGGCCATGCCTCCCGGCCGGTGTCGATGTGCTCCTCGAGATCGCCGGACTCGCCGGGGGCAACCGGTACGTCGTATGTCATCAGGCAGCGTCCTTCTTCGCGTGCTTGGCGGCGTAGGCGTTTGCAGCTTCGCGGACCCAGGCACCTTCCTCCCAGGCCCGGGTCTTGTTCTCGACTCGCTCCCGGTTCATTGGCCCGTCGCCTTTGACCACCCGCCAGAACTCGTCCCAGTCGACCTCTCCGAAGTCGTGGTGGCCCCGATCCTCATTCCACTTCAAGTCGGGGTCGGGGATGGTGAGACCGAGATAGTCAGCCTGGGGCACGGTCATGTCGACGAACTGCTGACGGAGGTCGTCGTTGGAGACTCGCTTGATCTTCCATTGCATCGACTGCTCGGTGTGGGTGGAGTCAGAATCGTTGGGGCCGAACATCATCAGCGAAGGCCACCACCAACGGTTGAGAGCATCCTGGGCCATCGCCTTCTGCTCCACCGATCCCTGACAGAGCCTGATCAGAGACTCGTAACCCTGCCGCTGATGGAACGACTCCTCCTTGCAGATCCGGACCATCCCTCTTGCATAGGGCCCGTACGAGCACCTGGTGAGCATCACTTGGTTGGTGATCGCAGCGCCGTCGACCAGCCACCCGATTGTTCCCATGTCCGCCCACGTAAGTGTGGGGTAGTTGAAGATCGACGAGTACTTGTGCTTGCCCTTGTGGAGGAGTTCCTGCATCTCGTCACGATGGATGCCGAGGGTCTCCGCTGCCGAGTACAAGTAGAGGCCATGACCTGCCTCGTCCTGGACCTTGGCCATGAGGATCGCCTTGCGATGAAGGGTGGGAGCTCTGGTGATCCAGTTCCCCTCGGGCTGCATCCCGATGATCTCGGAGTGGGCGTGCTGGGCGATCTGGCGGATCAGTGTCTTCCGATAAGCCTCTGGCATCCAGTCCGTCGGCTCGATCTTGTCCTCAGAATCGACAATCGCCTGAAACTTCTCTTCGGGTGTCATCCCACGACCTTAACAAACGAACGTTCGTTTGTAAAACCTTTCCTAAGGCGCAGCGTCTCACATTTGATATCTGGGGCATCGAGTTGGGCACGGGAACCCAACGGACATCGCTAACGTCAGAAAGTCGTGCGAAGAATGGCAACATTGGTTCTGTTGGTCCTCCTGACATCGGCCGCCGGGTTCCTCGCTCCCCGCCCTGCAGGCGCCTGTTCCTGTGCCGAGCTCGACCCCTACACCGCACTAAGCGAATACCCGGCCGCCCTCGTCGGCACTCTGGTCGACGTCGACGGTCAGCTCGGAGCGGTGTTCAGCAGCGCTGCTGACACCATTTACCGATTCGAAGTCGAGACCTGGGTGAAAGGGGATCTGGGACATGTCGTCGAAATCCACTCGGCGGGAGATGGGGCCTCATGCGGGATCGAAGTCGGGGTCGGCAACCGCGCTGGAATCATGGTCAGGGTTGACGGCGACGAATACCACAGCAGCCTCTGTGAGACCATCGACGCCGATGTGCTCCTTGCTGCCTCGAAACCGCTGGAAACGGGTGCGGAGGGCCCGGCACGCTTCCTCCTGTCGGCAAGGATCGGTGGATTCGATTTCCTCACCGTCAACGAAGCAGGCGGGATCGTTGCCGGCCAACATGTGAGCAACCTCGATCCACACCCTCGTGTGATGCAACTCTCCGCATGCCCGGACAGCAACCTCATGGCTGAGTTGTGGAGCGACCGCCTCATCATCAGGGACCTGATGGACCTGAGTGTCGTCGACGAGATCGACCTGACCACCCTTGGGGAGGACACCTGGTTCTCGGCTGCCCGGTGCATGAACAGCGATGCCTCGAAGGTCTGGGTCGTCGGCGAGCATTGGTCAGGCTCTGTTTCTAGTTTCGCTATCTACGACGCCACCGACGGCCTCACTATGCTCCACGAACTGCCCGAAGGTCAGGCGACAATCGGGGACCACTTCGCCATCGTCAATGGAAACCAATACGAACGGCTCAGCCTCCTCGACTACGGCACCGGCGAAATCACGACACTGCATGAGATCCAGAGAGAAGACGATGAGACATACATCGCAATCGCCTCAGCTGCCACCTCCCCTGACGGGACTCTGATCGCAGCTCTCGAGGTCGATTACGCGGGCACACCGGAGTCCAACCTGATTCTCTACTCCCCCTCCGGTGATGAGATCAATCGGATCGGCATCGACGCAGAGGGCTGGTGGGTCAGCTGGATCGATAACACACGAATCATCATTCATACCTCTCAGTCCGACGGGTCCCAGTCCATCGCCCGGATCCTGGCATCTCCGGAGCTCGAGCCATTGGTCGATCTCAGCGAATGGGCCGCTTACGAGACCGTTGCCGACGGCGACCTCGTCTACGGCCAGGAGAACGGCTCCCTGATGAAGGCCGACTTGAGCACCGGTGTGGTAACCCGGGTCGCCACCTACCCGGTGCAGTACCTGGGGCCGATTGCACTACTTCCAGAAGGCCATGAGATCGCCCCGGCCTCGACAGATGCCGGAATCGCGTCGACGGCTGCGACGGACACCGTACCGCCATTGACTGCGGAAGCGATCACTGTCGAAGCCGATCAAAGCGCCTCGACGGCCGCTCAGGTGCTGGTCGCCGCACTCGTACTCGCCGGTCTGGTGCTCCTCGGAATTGCGCTGCGACGACGAGACCTCGAACAACCGGCTCCCGACCCCTCTTAGGTCAGGCCAGGGCGACCAGGTCGAGGAGCTCCTCGTCGAAGTATTTCATCTCGCCATCCGGCATGAGCATGGCCCGGTCTGGCATGAGCTGCGCGACGAAGTCGGTGTCGTGGCTGACCATGACGATGGTCCCCTCGTAGATGGTGAGGGCGTCCAGGAGAGCTTCTTTCGCCTGGGGATCGAGGTTGTTGGTGGGCTCATCGAGAAGGAGGACGTTGGGTCGCTCGGCGACAAGCATCGCCAGCGCCAGCTTTGTCTTCTCACCGCCTGATAGTGTTGCCGCGTCCTGCTCGACCTTGTCAGCGAGCAGGAACCGGCCCAACAACGCTCGCTTGGTGGAGTCCGGGAGATCGGCTGCTTCCATGTGGTCGATGACTGTCTTGCCCGAGATGATCTGCTCATGCTCCTGGGCGTAGTAGCCCAACGATGCCTGATAGCCCAGCGAGACCTCACCGAGATCAGCGGATTCGACGCCGGCCAGGATTCGCAGAAGCGTCGTCTTTCCAGCACCGTTGAGACCGATGAGCAGCATCCGCTCCTCGCGCTCTACGGCGAATTCCACGTCGACGAACACCAGATTGTCCCCGAATGACTTGGCCAGCCCGGTGGCGGCGAGAGGCACCCTGCCTGACGGCTCCGGCTGCGGGAAGTCAACGCGGACCGATTTGCCCCGCTTCTCCAATTCGACGAGGTCGCGCTTCAGCCTCTCCACCCGGGTCTCCATCGTCTTGGCCACCCTGGCCATCTTCTCGGTCTTGCCCCGGAAACGGCGAATGTTGTCTTCGAGACGGCCGATCACCTCGTCCTGGTGCTTGCGCTCACGCTCCTTCTGGTCCCGCCTGCGCTCCCGTTCGATGAGGTAGTGACTGTAATTGCCTCGATACGGCTCGATTTTGTTGTTCTCAAGCGCGAGCACCGAGGTGATCGCCTCATCGAGCAGGGGGAGGTCATGCGATACAACCAGCATCCCGCCCCGGTAGGCGGCGAGCCACTCGACCAGCCATGCCTTGGCATCGAGGTCGAGGTGGTTGGTGGGCTCGTCGAGGAGGAGGATGTCGGTCTCGGCAAAAAGGATGCGGGCGAGCTCAACCCGGCGTCGTTGGCCTCCAGACATCGTCGCCACTGACTGGTCGAGCTCTTCGTTGCCGATGCCCAGGGCAGCAGCCATCCTCTTGGCATGGGCTTCGGCAACGAGGCCGCCCTTGGCCTCGAATTCATCGTTGAGGCGGGAGAAGCGAAGGATTCCCCGATCGCGCTCGTCCCCGGTCAGGTCGTACAGACGTTTGCGAGCGTGTTCGATCTGTCGTTGCATCGCACCGATCTCCCGGGCCATCAGGATCCGCTCTAAAGCTGTAGCATCGGCGTGCTCGAGGTCGGGAAGGGCGGCCTCCTGAGAGAAGTAGCCGACGACTCCCGATCGGAGCACTGATCCTTCGTTCGGTGCCTGGTCACCTTTCAAGATCCTCATCAATGTCGTCTTGCCGGCGCCGTTGCGCCCGACGAGTCCGATCCGGTCACCTGACTGCACGCTGAAAGAGGCCCCGGTGATTAACAACCGGGGCCCGACCTCGACCTGGACGTCGCGGACAATGATCACCTGCCCAGGATACGGATGCCTTGCGGCCTACTCCAGCTGATTGGCCCGAGAGACGGGGACGGGCGGGGATCTGACTACTCTCGTTCCGTGGCAATTGGAGTGCTGACCAGCGGGGGCGACGCCCCGGGAATGAATGCGGCTATCCGCGCCGTGACCAAGGTGGCCGCCTCCCATGACCATGCCGTCTGGGGCATACAGGACGGCTTCGACGGCCTTATCGACGGCGACTTCCAACCACTCACCCGCCGGTCGGGGAAGAAGGGCCCGCGGATGCCGATAGCAGACGTCGAACACTCTGGCGGCCTCGGAGGGACCCTTCTCGGAACGGCACGCTCGGAGCGTTTCTACACCAAGGAGTGCAGGGTCGAGGCGGCGAAGGTCGTCGAAAAGTATTCCCTCGAGGGGCTGATCGTCATCGGGGGCAACGGCACGATGGCGGGGGCTCATGTCCTCGCCGCCGAGCACGGTGTCCCGGTTGTGGGTATCCCCGCCTCCATCGACAACGATATCGGGCTCACCCGGGAGGCACTCGGCGTCGACACCGCCCTCAACACCATCGTCGACGCATGCGACAAGATCTCCGATACGGCCCGCTCCCATCACCGCGCCTTCATTGTCGAGGTCATGGGGAGGAACTCTGGATACCTCGCCATGGCCGCTGCAGTTGCGACCGCGGCCGACGCGGTCTTGCTTCCCGAACAGGACAAATCCGCTGATGAGATCGTTGCAGCGGTTGTCGCCGAATTACGCCGAAGCCTCGAAGGGACACGAGACAAGACCCAGGTCCTGATCCTCAAAGCTGAAGGAGTCTCCATCGCGACCGAGACCCTGGTGGACAGGGTGAGGTACGAACTCGGTGCCGACTCGGTCCTGGAGGTGAGGGCGTCGATCCTCGGCCACCTGGTGCGGGGAGGCAACGCTTCTTTCCGCGACCGGCTCCTTGCCGGTCGATTCGGGCTCACGGCAGTCGCCGGTCTACTCGAGGGGCATACCGACGTGATGACAGGCTGGAACCTGGACGGCCCCGGCATCGAGACCTCGGACAGCTGGATCAAGCTGTTCCCTATTTCTGCTGTCCTCGAAGAGACCGAAGCGCTGCTCGACGGGTCCAGCTCGGTGACGATGGACCGGGTGCGGCGGATGGAGGCAATCCAGGGTGTGTTGGCGATCTGAACTGCAAAGCTGCGAACTCACCCACCTCCGATGAGCGCTGACCCGGGACCCAACCCGACCTCGACCAATACCTCGGTCCTCGCCACAGAACGGTTGGAGCTCTCTTTTGGCACCGACCAGGATGCGCTAGATCTATTCCCCTTCGTCCACGGTGATCCAGGACGGAAAGTCACCGACACCCTGCTCTGGAACGGAGCTGAGACGGTTGAGGACATCGCAAGCTTCTTCAGGAGGCACACCACCGGGACGTTCGATCCCGACGGCTTCAACTGGTTGCTCCGCGACCGGACCGGCGATATCACGGGCAATGTCGGCCAGGCAATGGGAAGTATCGGGCTTCACCCACGCGGCCCGGTGGGCCGATGCGATGTTGGCTATTGGCTGGCGCCGCCATATTGGCGTCAGGGATTGATGAAAGAAGCGCTGTCGGCCGTTGTCGACCATGCGTTCACGGGGCTCGGTGTGGTCAAGTTGGAGGCTGACGTCTTCATCGGTAACACCGCAGGTATCGCCCTTCTCGAAAGTATCGGTTTCACCAGGGAAGGGACAGTGCGCCGGGCCCACCCGAAACGTGGCACATGGGTCGACGCCCACCTCTACGGCATCATCCCTGAAGATCTGGACGGTCCCCGGTGACAGACCGGATGAGCAAGGTGACTCTACAGTTCTACAAATACCCACGCTCCTTGCATTGGCGACACGACCTGGTGCTGCTCGGTGAAGACGAACACGGCACCTGGCTAGGAGCGCCTCCGGGGACGGTGATCCAGCGGGCAGAGGAGAGCCCGATGAGCTGGAAACGCCCGTTTGTGCAACTGATCCAGCCGGGCCATCCATGGATTCCGATCTGGAATGTCGAACCCGACAAGACCGAGATCTATGTGGACATCACAACGGTGCCCACCCGGCCCGCACCAGATCGATACGAGACTATCGACGTCGACCTCGACGTAGTCAGGCTGGTCGACGGGACGGTCATGGTGCTCGACGAAGACGAGTTCGAAGAGCATCGCATTTCCCTCGATTATCCCGCGTGGCTGGTCGACCAGGCGAGGGCGACTACAGCTGCTGTTGCAGTGGCGATCGAGATTGGCACTGCTCCCTTCGACGGAGCCCACCTCCCCTGGTTCGAGCGACTCGCGCAGGCCGGTTAGCGGGTAGAGTCACCGCCGAATGGGGAGACTGAGATCGTTTTTCGCTACACCTGTGCTGCGCCGGATGGCATGGCATGTGAAGCGCGTCACCGACAAGCTCGACCGGAGGTTTTTCGCCTCGGTCTTGCTGATCCTCGGGCTGATTCTTGGACTATCGGCTCTGGCGGTGTGGGCAGCGGAGACAGAGGGGACCCTGCGCGAATTCGGAGCATCTTTATATTGGGCAGTTACGACTGTGCTTGGCCAGGGAGATGCCTCATACGTGTCGACCCCTGTGGGGTGGGGAGTGTCCTGGTTGCTCGGGCTGTTCGGCGTCACCATCGTCGCCACCATCACCGGCGCCCTGGTCGGGTTCATCATCGATTTTCTAATAAAGGAAGGACAGGGAATGGGAGCCTCCGGATACGAAGACCACATAGTTGTTTGTGGGTGGAATTCCACAGCGAGAGACCTGATCAAGGAGCTTTCGGGCGACGACTATCAGGCTCGGGTGGTGCTGATCGGCGCGATGGAGCGGAACCCTGCAGGCGACTCCGTGTACTTCGTCAAAGGCGATCCCACCAATGAGGCCGACTTGAAGCGCGCCGGGATCGAACACGCTATGTCGGCGATAGTGTGCCCGTCCGACGGTACCAAAGAGGCCGACATGGCCTCGATACTCACGGTCCTCGCCATCGAGTCGATCCAGCCGAAGGTTCGCACTGTGGTCGAAGTGAACGATCCCGACCATGTCGCCCACTTCCGCAGGGCGAACGTCGACGAGGTGATGGTGACATCGAAACTTGCCGCCCATCTGCTCGCCCGGTCCGCCCTGTATCCGGGTCTGTCGGAGCTGGTCAGTGACATCGTCTCGGGTGGCGAGGGATCCGAGCTCTACCGTGTCCAACTGCCAGACGAGTGCGTCGGAAAGCCGATCGACGATGTCTCCGCCATGCTGCGGAGGAATCACAGCGCGACCTTGCTCGGAGTGAGTCGCAACGGACATCTCACCACCAATCCGGCGGTTGACTTCGTATTCGAGCTGGAAGACAACCTCATCGTCATCGCTGAGTCGCTCGGTGCACTCAGCCCTCTCGAGAACGCCACTGCGCTGAGGGACCAGGGTTGATCCGGGCTGTGCGAAACGGGGTTGGTGATGCTCCGCTGTCGGCAGGCCTAAAGCCCTTCGAATAGATCAGTTTCCGTTGCCGTGGAGGGGCCGAACACCCGCAGGAAGGCCTCGGTGCCCAACACCTGTTCCTTCTTGTCATCGGGCACCATCAGCATCGACCAGTCCGGGGGGATCTGGGTGCGATGGGCGCGGATCGCGTCAAGCTTGGTCTCGATGTGCTCCCTGACGTCGACCCAGCAGGACACGAGATGATCGGGGACGCCCGACTGGCTCATCCGGGCGGCGGTCACCTCGTCGATCGACCCTTCCGCCAGGCGCACCTCCGCCCAGGTCACCATCCGGCTCCGCGGCCTGGCATTCATGTAGAGCTTGGCCGCACGCCACGGCTCCTCACCTGCGGCGAGCGGGAAGCGCAGCACGTCGTCTGATGCGTAAAAAGCGTCCATACCGATCCGATGCACGTTGACATGGTCGGGGTGTCCGTATCCACCGTGAGGGTCGTAGATGGTCATCACCTCCGGCTGGTACTTGCGGATCAATGAGATCAGCCTCTTGGCCGCATCCTCATGATCCGCCTGCCAGAAGCAGTTCGGGTGGTGGTTGGCCTCCCAACCCATCATCCCCGAGTCCCTGTATCCGAGAAACTCCTGGTCCTTCACTCCGAGAATGTCGAGAGCAGCGCGCATCTCTTCGGCACGCACCTCGCCGAGCCGCTCCTTGATCGGCTCGGGATCGTCGTAGTTGTGCACCTCACCGAGAGCACCGTCGGTAGCTGTGACAACAACTATCGGGATCCCCGCGGCCGCGTACTTGGCCATGGTCCCCCCCATGGCGATGCTCTCGTCGTCAGGGTGGGCGTGAAAGGCTAGAAGTCCTGGCATCGTCTGAGCTTATTGCCGATGTGCGCCCATTATTCAATCGTGACGAATATCGTGCCAGAGTGCCCGGTAAGACTTTTACAGCCAGCGCGTCGACAACCGCCCCAATCGGCGCCGTGTGGGATCGGCTCCAGGTTCCGGAGACCTGGGAAGGCATCAGCGGTGTCGATTCGGTCTTCGAACCCCGCCACGATGACGCCGGGCAGCTGGTTGGCTTCAAGTTCCATTCAACGGCCGTGGGCCGCCAATACGAAGGCACCGCCACGCCAGGACCGAGAGAGCACGAGTCTTCACTGACGTGGAACATCGCGACGAGCGAGATCGAGGGTTGGGTCCGGGTCGACCTGCAACCTCTCGAAATCGGGACCCGACTCGACGTGTCGATGCACGTCGAGTCGGTGTCAATGATGGCTTCATTCGGCTTCCGATTCATCGCCTCAGCGATCGCTAACGGCTTCCAGGAAACCGCAGACCATTTCGCCCAATCGATGCAATCGGACTCCTAGCGCTTCAGGTCAACCGCTGCGGTCTCCAGCATCGGGCGCATACATCAGAGATCCCGGTGTCGTCAGCACCACCCCGCTCTCGAGCCAGGTCTTCAGACCGGAGAGGACCATCGGCCAGCCGCCGAAGACCTCCTCGCTCACATTGGCGGGAAGCTGGTCATGAATCACTGTCAGCCGGCAGGAGTCGGCGACCGGTTCGATCTCCCAGGTGACCCGGGTCGTCCCGGCGGCTCTGGCGTCTTCCCCCCAGAGGGTTTCCATGCTCTGGACGAGGCGGTGCGGGGGGTCGACCTCCAGGTTCTCTCCCGAAATCAGGGCGCTGTCGGCGAGGGGATTGGTCACCTCGTAGGACGACCCGGTGGTCCAGTTGGATTCGATCCGATTGCCGAATTGGTACTTCCCCCGTATTTCAGGGTCGGTATGGCCTCCCAGAGACGCTCAGGGCTGGTTTTGATGTAGATCTCGAACACTTTCTCCACGGTCTCCTCCAAATCACTCTTGAGCCCGGTGAGCGTTGCCGCCCAGGGCTCGGCGTACTTACTGACCCACCTGTCATAGACCTGGCGGATCGGGATGGCGTTGAGGAAGTGCAGCTTCTCACGGCCACGGCGTCGGGTGACGATCAGACCTGCACCTTCGAGCTGTTTGAGGTGCTTCATGACGCCGTAGCGCGTCATGTCGAACCTGGTCTCCAGCTCCGTCAGAGTCTGACCATCTCTCCGATACAGCTCGTCGAGCAAGCTCCGTCGGGTCGGGTCGGCCAGCGCCTTGAACACGTCATCCATAGCTGGGGATTATATGTGACCATTTAGTCACATGTCAAGGGCAGATCGAACGAGCATCCGGAGTCGAGTCGTCTGAGTTATTCCTCGGGGGCTGCGGCAAGCTCTTCGGCGAGTTCCTGGGCCTCTTCTTTGCCGCCTTCGGCAATTTGGGCGCGGTCGGTGATCAAGGTGACCTGGTTGTGCAGCACCTGGATGAAGCCACCGTGGACACCAATCGTGGTCCGGTTTCCCGCCTCGTCCTCAACGCTCACCGCACCGGTCACCAATGCGCCCATTAGAGGCTCGTGGTCAGCCATGATCCCCAACTCCCCTTCGGGAGTCTTGGCCACGACAAAGGTAGCCTGTCCGCTCCAGACGGTGGCCTCAGGCGACACCACATCGAGCTGGAACGACTTTGGCATCAGGCTGCGTCCGACTTGGTCAGTTCGGCGGCGCGACGCTCGACATCCTCACGGCCACCAACCATGTAGAACGCCTGCTCGGGATACTGGTCCATCTCGCCGTCGATCACCGCACGGAACGAGGCAATCGTCTCCTCCAGCGGCGTGTACACACCCTCCTGGCCGGTGAACTGCTCGGCAACGAACATCGGCTGGGACAGGAACCGCTGGATGCGACGGGCACGACCCACGATCAGCTTGTCCTCTTCGGATAGCTCATCGATACCGAGAATTGCGATGATGTCCTGAAGGTCCTTGTAACGCTGCAGGATCCGCTGCACCTCTGTCGCCACGAAGTAGTGGTCCTCGCCAACGATTTGAGGGTCGAGAGCGCGACTGTTCGAGTCGAGCGGATCGACCGCCGGGTAGATACCCAACGCAGTCAGCGGGCGGGACAAGACCGTGGTCGCATCCAGGTGGGCAAACGCGGTGTGCGGAGCGGGGTCGGTGATGTCGTCAGCAGGCACGTAAATCGCCTGCAGCGAAGTGATCGAGCGACCCTTCAGCGAAGTGATCCGTTCCTGGAGGAAACCCATCTCATCGGCGAGAGTCGGCTGGTAGCCAACCTCGGACGGCATGCGACCGAGCAGCGTCGACACCTCGGAGCCGGCCTGGGTGAAGCGGAAGATGTTATCGACGAACAACAGCACGTCCTGACGCTGCACGTCGCGGAAGTACTCGGCCATGGTCAGCGCGGAAAGAGCGACACGGAGGCGGACACCGGGTGGCTCGTCCATCTGGCCGAACACGAGTGCCGCCTTGTCGATGACCCCGGTGTCTTTCATCTCGAGGAAGAGGTCGGTTCCCTCACGGGTCCGCTCCCCTACCCCGGCGAACACCGAGACTCCACCGTGCTGGGTGGCAACGCGATTGATCATTTCCTGGATGAGCAGGGTCTTGCCGACACCGGCACCACCGAACAGTCCGATCTTCCCACCCTGGAGATAGGGGGAGATGAGGTCGAGGACCTTGATCCCGGTCTCGAAGACAGTCTTCTGGGGCTCGACATCTTCGAAAGCCGGCGGGGTGCGATGAATCGGCCAGCGCTCGCCGGTGAACTCGAGGTCGGGAGCGTCGAGGCAGTCGCCCCACACGTTGAAGATGTGGCCAAGAGTCTGGTCGCCCACAGGGACCGTGATCGGGCCACCCGTGTCACGGACCGGAGCACCCCGCGACATGCCATCGGTGGGGGCAAGGGCGATGGCACGAATCTTGTTGCCACCGAGGTGTTGGGCAACCTCGGCCTTTACGGTGAAGTCTTCCCCCAATAGCGAAAAGTCGATCTCAACGGCGTTGAGGATCTCGGGCAGGCTCCCCGGTGCGAATTCGGCGTCGACCACCGGCCCGGCCACCTTCACAATTCGCCCTACGTTTTCGGCGTCACTCATCGGCTACATCCTTCGTATCGTGAACTTGGATCCGCGTTCCTAATGTCATTCTCGATCGCCCAGTGATCACATGTGATACGTGGAACCTCAGGAACGGAAATCTGTCTCATTCCGCCAGGGCCTCGGCCCCACCGACGATCTCAGTGATAGCTGTTGTGATTTCGGCCTGGCGGGCGCGGTTGGCCTGAATGCTCAGGGTGCGGATCAGCTCATCAGCGTTGTCGGTGGCTGCTTTCATCGCCCGCCGTCTTGCGCTGTGCTCGGAAGCCGACGCTTCGAGGAGGATGTTGAAGATATTGGCTTCCACGTACCTGGGGAGGAGGCGGTCGAGAATCTCCTCCGGGGACGGCTCGAACTCATACGAGACAGAGCCCTCCCTTTGACCGGTCGACTCCGGCGGGGTGATCGGGAGCATCTCCCGCTGCACCGGCACCTGGCGCATCGCAGTCTGGTACTGGGTGTAGAACGTCTCGAGCGAGTCGATTCGGCCCTCGGCGTAGGCAGCCATCGCGGTGTTGGCCATCGCTCGTGCATCACCGTAGCCCGGGGTGTCGGTGACGCCGAGGTAGGCCTGTTCGATTCGGTAGCCGCGGTAGCGGAAGTACGACTGTGCCTTTTTGCCGACGGCGTAGACAACGACCTCGACACCCGTCTTCTGAAGCTCGACGATGCGGGTCTCGGCGAGCCGGATGATATTGGAGGCATAGGCACCGGCCATACCCCGGTCGGAGGTGACGATGAGGAGGCCCACCGTCTTCACCTCGCGACGCTCCAGCAACGCATGTGAGCTCCCGGCTCCTGCAGCTCCCACGTTTTCGATGACCTCGATCAGCTTCGCTGTGTATGGCTGGGAGGCATGGACCCTGCCTTGCGCTTTGGGGATGCGGCTGGCCGCGATCAACTCCATGGCGCGGGTGATCTTCTTGGTTGCCTCGACGCTCTTGATCCGACGCCTGGTGTCACGAAGCTGGGCTGATGCCACCGGCTATTCCTTCTCCGGGCTTCCTTCGAAGTTGACGGCGAACTCGGCGACTGCCTCGTCGAATCCGTCCCCCTCGGGGAGGCCGCCGGTGTCGCGGATCGTGGCGAGCATGGCGCTGTATCTGGTGCGGAAGGCCTCTCGAAGTTCGGTCTCGAAGCGGTGCACATCGTCTACGGCGACCTTGTCCAGGTACCCCTCTGTTACCGCGTAGATCGACAACACCTGCTCTTCGACAGGTACCGGAGCGAACTGCGGCTGTTTCAAGATCTCGACCACACGGCGACCCCGTTCCAGCTGGGCCAGCGATGTCGCGTCGAGTTCGGACCCGAACTCCGCGAAGGCTGCGAGCTCACGGAACTGGGCGAGGTTGAGACGCAGCGGGCCCGCAATCTTTCTCATCGCCTTGATCTGCGCCGCGCCACCGACCCGGGATACCGAGGTTCCGGCGTTGATCGCCGGCCTGATCCCCTGATAGAACAGGTCGGTCTCCAGGAACACCTGGCCGTCGGTGATCGAGATCACATTGGTCGGGATGTATGCCGAGATGTCGTTTGCCTTGGTCTCGATCACGGGTAGGCCTGTGAGCGAGCCGCCACCCAGCTCCTCGGAGAGCTTGGCGCAGCGCTCGAGAAGCCGGCTGTGGAGATAGAACACGTCTCCGGGGTAGGCCTCACGCCCGGGGGGCCGGCGCAGCAAAAGTGAGATCTCCCGGTATGCAACGGCCTGCTTGGAGAGGTCGTCGAAGACCACTAGTGCGTGCTCACCTTTGTACATCCAGTACTGGCCGATTGCCGATCCTGCGTAGGGTGCGTACATCTGGAGGGCCGGTGCCGCCGATGCCGGGGCGTTCACGACGACTGTGTACTCAATGGCCCCGGCCTCTTCGAGGGCCAGGACGATCTCGGCGACAGTCGAAGCCTTCTGGCCGATGGCGACGTAGATGCACTTCACTGCATCGGGCGTCCCCTGGTTGGTTTTCTGGTTGATGATCGTGTCGACGAGGATCGCCGTCTTACCCGTCTGGCGGTCGCCAATGATCAGCTGACGCTGTCCACGACCGATCGGGGTCATTGCGTCGATTGCCTTGATCCCGGTCTGGAGCGGCTCGCTCACCGGCTGGCGCTCTACCACCGAAGGAGCCTGGGTCTCAAGGAGCCGGGTCTCGGTGGTCTCGATCGGTCCCTTGCCGTCAACCGGATTTCCCAACGGATCGACCACACGTCCGAGAAGTGCATCGCCCACCGGGATGGAGAGCACGGTCCCGGTCTGTTTGACAGGGTCTCCTTCCCCGATATGGCTTGCCTCGCCGAGTAGAACGACACCGAGGTCGTCTTCGTCGATGTTCAAGGTGACACCGGTGAGCCCGCCGGGGAACTCGAGAAGCTCGGATGACATGACCGACGGGAGGCCCCTGACGCGGGCGACCCCATCGGCGATGGACATCACGTAGCCAACAGTCTCCTTCCCCATCTCCGGCTTCCAGCCCTCGAGCTGGGCGCGAAGTGTGGAGGTGATCTGATCGGCGGTAATTGTCAGGTCAGACATATTTCTCCTCAGCGGCTCTGGACTGCATGCCGTAGCGAATCGAATCGGTTGGCGATCGAACCGTCGATGACCGTATCGCCAACCCTGGCAACGATTCCGCCCACGACGGACTCATCCACGATCACTTTCACTTCGAGTCTCTTGCCGGTGGCCTTGCCCAGCGCGGCGGCAAGTCGCTCGACCGTTTCTTCCCCTAGAGGTACCGCGGACCGAATTTCAGCTACTGCGTGGTCGCGCGAAGACGCAGCATTGTCAACCAGGGCTCGGGCAATGGAAGGTAGTTCGGCGGCGCGACCCTGTTCGACCAGGAGTCGGACCAGGCTCACAGTGAGAGAAGACGCCTTCCCTGCCAACAGGTCTTCGACAATTGCGGTCTTCTTGTCGACTGGCAGTTGGGGGTCGGTCAGTGCCGAGCGAAGGTCCGGCGCGTTGTCCAGCGCCTCAGCGATGGAGTACAGCTCGCCCTCTACGGCTTCGAGAACACCTTCGGCGCGGGCAACCTCGAGGAAACCCTTCGCGTATCCATTGATCCGGTCGTCCACCTACAGTTTCTCCAGATCGGCGAGGTAGCGGTTGACAAGGGCCTGGTGGGTCTCCGGATTGAGCGACTCCCCAACTATCTGGCTGGCGAGGTCAACAGAGATCGACCCGACCTGCTTCCTGGCGTCGGCAAGGGCGCGGTCGCGCTCGTTCTCGGCTTCGTCGCGCGCTTTGGCGAGGATCTGCTGGGCATCGGCCTCCGCCTTCGCCAGCACCTCGGTCTTCATCTGCTCGGCCGTTGCGCGGGCATCCTCGATGATCCGGTTGCCTTCGGCTTTGGAGTCTGCGAGCTGCGCCTTGTAGTCGGACAGCAGGCTCTCAGCTTCCTGCTTCGCCTTCTCGGCGGCGGACATCTGACCGGTGATCGCTGCTTGACGCTGCTCGATCGTCTTGGTCATGTTTGGCCACACCCACTTGCGGACGAAGAAGAAGACGATTGCGAAAGCGATGATCCCGGCGACCAGCTCAGGCCACGCCGGCAGCAAGAGCTCAGCGGCGCTTCCGCCTTCGCCCTCTGCGGCGGCCAGGATGAATGGGGTCGGGTTCGCCACTTTCAGCCAGCCAGGAAGAAGACTACGAACCCGATCAGGGCGAGTGCTTCCGACAATGCCATACCGATGAACATGTTGGTTCGGAGCATCCCGGCGACTTCGGGCTGGCGGGCCATGGCCTGGACTGCATTACCGGCGACGATTCCAACACCGATTCCGGGGCCGATCGCTCCGAGTCCATACCCGATCGCGGCAAGGCCGGATCCCACATTCCCGCTGAGACCGACGCCTTCCTGCGCCAGGATCATTAGTTCGTGCATTTTGAGTTTTTCCTTTTCTCGCCTTCTTGACTGTCTATTGAGTTAGTGGGCCGGGTGCAACGAGCTGTCGATGTACACGGCTGAGAGGAGCGTGAAGATGTAGGCCTGAAGTGCCAGGACGAGCATCTCCAAGACGAAGATGGCCATCCCGAATACGAACCACAAAGGCCCGACGAGGAACGCTTGGAGGGGTGCGATCTCCCCGGTGAATCCGCCATATACGAAGAAGACACCCGAGCCGAGCAGAAGGGCGAGCATGGTGTGGCCGGCGACCAGGTTCGCAAACAACCGGACTGCGAGCGAGAACGGCCTGACCAGGAACGTCGAGACCAACTCGATGATCCCGATCAACGGTTTGAGCGCCACGGGAACCCCGGGTGGCCAGAGAATATGGCCGACGTACGCTAACCCCTGCTTCTTGAAACCGACGAAGACAAAGATCACATACGTGACGAGTGCGAGGAAGGCGGGGATCGCCATCCTCGACCCGATCGGAAAGTTGATCAAGGGTGTGATGCCGAAGAAGTTGCCCACCAGGATGAAGAGAAAAAGCGACAACAGATACGGCGCATACTTCTCCCCTCCGGGCCCGATCACGCCAATTGCGATGTCGTTGCGGACGAAGTCGACAGTGCTCTCGATGGCGACACCGAACTTCGTTGGCACGAGACGCGGTTTGCGGTAGGCGGCATAGAGCAGCCCGACAACGACGAGCGCGCTCAGGAAGATGTAAACGACGGTCCGGTTGACCTGACCGAACAGGATTGGCAGTTCGAAGAGCTCGAGAATCGACTCAGGGATGCACAAGGGTGCGCCCGGCGAACAGGTGAATGCCAGAATCATGTCCACTCGAGTTCCCTTTCTTTACCTTTGGTCATCGCCACCGCTTCGGCAGCGATCAACACCAGATACGTCACCACTGCCGTGATTCCGAACGCTAACCGGTCGATTGGCGCGTACTGGGCGATGAGGAGCATGGTGACTGTCAACAGCCCAAGTCGGAGGAAGAGTCCGATCAAGGCACCGGCATGATAGGCCGCAAGGCTGATCCTGGCAGAAATCGAGAGGATGGCGCCGGCCAGGAGGAAGTTGGCGAGGACGACGATGACGCCGACAGCTGCGCTCCATGCGCCGTTCCAGCCGCTCAGCAGCCAAAACAGCCCTATCAGCACCGGTGCCGGGTAGATGGCGCGAGCCACGATGTGCTTGGCCAGGATTATCTCGATGTCAGCTCTGGGAATCTGGGACTCAGCGGTCACGGATCACCTCGGGTTGGTTCTTCAGCATCGCCCAGATCTGTAAGAAACCCGCGTACGACCCAAGGACGACTCCTGTGACCACAAACCATGGGCCGGTTCCGAACAGATGGTCCGCGCCGAGCCCGAGCAGCGTTCCGGCGAGTATGGAGTTCAGGAAGGCGCCGCCTTCCATCCATCCGTCAGAAACTGCAGCGCTGGTTTGTCTCGTGACTGAGTCTCTTTTCATTGGATCCTTGTGAATTCTTTCACAAAGGTTATAGCTGAGTGTCGCAAAGGCAAAATCCAACCTAGCAAGGCATCAATCCAGACACTAAACGTGACCCGGGAAGTCCGCCGGGTAGGGAGGGAACTGAGCCGCGAGCTCCCCGACGCGGCCTTTGACTTCGCCGAGCGCCGCGGTGTTCTCGCGTTCCTTCAGCGCCCGGGCCAGGAGCCTGGCAACCTCGGATACCTCGGCTTCCCTCATCCCCTGCGTGGTAACCGCCGGGGTCCCGATCCGCAGTCCCGAGGCACGATATGGGGGCCGAGGGTCGTTCGGGATGGTGTTGAAGTTGAGTGTTATCCCTTGCTCATCGAGCAGGCGCGCCGCATCCTTGCCGGTGAGGTCTTCATCGATGGAGCGGAGGTCGATCAAGAAGAGATGGTTGTCGGTGCCTCCGGAGACCACCCGGACTCCCTCGTCTTGCATGGCTGTGGCCATCGCCTTTGCGTTGGCCACCACCTGCTCGGTGTAATCGTGAAACTCAGGTTTGCTGGCCTCCAGGAAACAGACCGCCTTGGCCGCGATCTGCGACTCGATCGGCCCGCCCTGAACGTTGGGAAACACGGCTTTGTTCACAGGTGTCGCAAACTCCTCCCGGGAGAGGATCAAACCGCCCCGCGGACCGCGCAGCGCTTTATGTGTTGTCGCGGTGACCACATCGGCGTGCGGGACCGGTGACGGGTAGGATTTCCCGGCCACCAGGCCGATGAAATGGGCCGCATCGACCATGAAAATGGCCTCGACTTCGTCGGCGATGGCTCGGAAGGCTTCGTAATCGAGATTTCTCGAGTAGGCAGAGTATCCGGCGAGCACGATTTTGGGCCGGTGCTCCAGTGCGAGGGCCCGTACCTGGTCCATGTCGATCAACTCGGTGTCGGGGTCGACTCCATAGGCCACGATGTTGTAATAGAGGCCGGAGAAGTTGACCGGCGATCCATGGGTCAGGTGGCCTCCCTGGTCGAGACGCATCCCGAGCACGGTGTCCCCCGGTTCGAGCAGCGAAAAGTAGACCCCCATGTTTGCCTGCGCACCCGAATGGGGTTGCACATTGGCATGTTCGGCCCCGAACAGGCTCCCCGCACGGTCGATGGCCAGTTGCTCCATCTCGTCGACCACCTGACAACCCTCGTAGTAGCGCCGGCCCGGATAGCCCTCCGCATACTTGTTGGTGAAAACCGAGCCCGAGGCGGCCATAACCGCCGGTGAGGCGAAGTTCTCGGAGGCAATCAGGTGGATGCTGGAATTCTGGCGTTCCAGGTCCTTGCGGATCAATCCTGCGATATCTGGATCAACCTGTTCAATCGGGTCCATCGAAATCATGGACCCGACAGTAATAACGCGCTCGACTGATCGCGCACTATCGCCCGCACAGTAAATTCAACACGTGAGGCTCTTAGAACGAGAACCCGAGCTCGATAAGCTCAACCTGCTCTTCCAGGAGGCTTCCGAAGGCCACGGCCATGTCGTCTTGATCCGAGGCGAGGCAGGAATGGGCAAGACCTCCCTCATCCGTGATTCATGACATCGGTCGACGGGCTTTCACACTCTTTGGTGGGCGCATGTGACGATCGTCTCGCCCAACGGCCTCTTGCACCCATCCGGGACATGAGCCTGCAGTAACCTGAGCTGGCGTCGGAGCCCTACCGGGTTGCGGGTCAAGCTGAGATGTCGATGACTCCCTGGCGGAGGACCAAGAGATCGGTCCCGGTGGCGTCCACAACGGTGGACGCCACCCCGCCCGGGCACGAACCCTCGATGTAAACCGCCACCCGATCCCCCAGGACCGCTCGCGCTCCGTCGGCGTCGTAATTCTCCGGCCCGCCGCTCAAATTCGCCGAGGTGACTGCGAGCGGGCCAGCGAGGCGCAGGAATTCGAGGGTGGTCTCATGATCGGGAACCCTGATGCCTATCGTGCGGGCGTACTGATCACCAACCCAGGTGGAGAAGACGACGCGGGGTGTTACCACCAAGGTGAGAGCTCCCGGCCAATGACGATCGGCGAGTTCGCGGGCTGCTCCTTCGATGACAGCCAACATCTCTGCCTGTTCGGCCGAAGCCACCAGCACGCCAATCGGCTTGGCAGCGGGGCGCCCTTTCAACTCGTAGAGACGAGAGACTGCCAACTCGTCCAGAGGATCGATAGCCACGCCGTAGACGGTGTCGGTAGGCAGGCCAACGATCTCGCCGCGTCGGACCGCATCGACAGCGGCGTCGAGATTCACGGCCTGACTCCTATAACGAAACGGTCCCTTCCGGCCAGATCCTGTCGGACGACTATCGGGATACCCGGAAAGGATGAAGCTGCAGCGACTCCCTGCTTTTCGCCGATCTCGCAAACCACCACGCCTCCAGGGCGAAGCCATTGCGCTGCCGACGCCCCGATCCTCTCAATGACCTCGAGGCCCGAGAGTCCTGAAACGAGAGCGACACGGGGCTCGCGTTTTACGTCTTCAGGGAGGGCATCGAACTCTGCCTCGGAGACATACGGCGGGTTGGCGACGAGCAAGTTGACCTTGCCGAGCAGAGATGCAGGCAACGGGTCGAACAGGTCTCCGCTGCCGAGGTAGATCTGGCATCCGATCCGTGACATGTTCTCCCCGGCCACATCGATCGCATCGGGCGAAATGTCGGTTGCAAAGACCGACGCAGCCGGGAAATGCTGTTTCAGGGCGAGAGCCAGGGCACCCGAGCCGGTACATAAGTCGACGATGACTTCGGGAAGGCGGACCATCCGTGCGGCAATCTCAAAAAGGGTCTCTGTCTCGGGACGGGGAATCAGAACTCTGGGGTCTACCACGAGCTCAATCGGGCCGAACTGTGCGGTTCCTTCGATGTATTGCAAGGGCTCACCGGCGAGCCGACGTTGGATCAGGGATTCGATCGATCCGTTGGCCCCGGCTACCGCCTGGAGGCGGCGCAGTTCATGGTCGGGCAAACTGTCCATTGGCCCCAAGTCTGACAGAAGAGGGGCAGCTACCGGGTACCGTCCTGACAAACAGGCTCGGAATCCCGCTCGCATGCGAATTTGTGAGACAATCAAGGCCTGATTCCCATGGAAAACGCCGCAACAGACAGCCCCGGACCGCAGCGAATCCTCGTCGCCGACGACGTCGAGGCGGTCACAACGCTGTTGGTGACCGCACTGGAGATCGCCGGATATGAGGTGGTCGTCGCTGGAAACGGCCAGCAAGCGTATGAACTGGGTAAAAGCGGGGATTTCGATCTTGCGATCATCGACCAACTGATGCCCGGCCTTCTCGGCACCGAGATACTCGGTCGCTGGCAGGCGGAAGGCATCATTATGCCGGTAATCATGCTCTCCGGCGTAGAGGACGACGAGGTGGTGGTGGGGAGCCTGGACTCGGGTGCCATCGACTACGTCCACAAGCCATTTCGACTCCCCGAGTTGATGGCCAGGATCCGCAAAAACCTCAACTAGCAAACCACATATGTTGGGGCGGGCCTACAACTCCACCTCTTTCCGCTCCTCTCAGCGATTGCAAACGGCACCGTCCGAGTCTGCTCAACTTGCCCGGTTTCAACCCGATACCTGAATAGGTAAATGAATACTTTTGATTTCGCAATGGCCGCGGTGACGGTCATGTTTGTGGTGAGCGTGGTGCTTCTGGTCGCCGTGGTCCTGTTCAAGTGGTTCAACGGCCGACGGCTGGTAGCCCACAACATGAGACGGATCGCATATCTCAAGCTTCTCAGCCAGCATGTGGCCGCCCCCGGCTCAGCTGACAAGATCTCGATCGAGCAGGCTGACGACGACGCTTTCATCGATGCCCTCATCGACATCCGACACGCCCTGTTCGGTACCTCTATCGAAACTCTGGACGGAATTGTCGACAGGGCCGGCCTGATCAGCCATCAGGCGAAGAGACTCCGATCACGTTTCCCGCTCGGCCGGAGGCTACGTGCCGTCGTGTCCCTTGCCGAGATCGGCGATCCGAGGGCAGCGCGGATCCTCATGCACCACCTCTCGGACCGTGTGCCCGAGATCCGGGTGCAGAGCGCCCGGGGATTGGCCCGGATGCGCTATACAGCAGCCATCGACGTGATCCTCGATAGGTTTCATGGTGAGACGCCCTGGGTCCAATCCCGATTCGCAGAGACCCTGGCCCTGTTCGGCCGGGACGCCGTATGGCCTCTGACAGCCTGGGTGAGGGTCAATCTCAACCACGGCGACACGGGAGTCACGGAGATAATCCGCATCCTCGGCGTCATCGGAGATTCGGAAGCCGGCCCCGCCCTCGCTGAGCTGTTGTATTCAGCGGAGGAACCAGAAATCCGGATCGCGATTATCGAAACACTTGGGTTGATCGGGGGTCCTCTAGCCCTTCGTCCATTGCGTCGGATGATCCAATCAAACGACTGGAGAATCAGGGCGAAAGCCGCCACTGCATTCAGCAAAATCGGCGATCCTTCGATAACCCCCATCCTCCGGGAGGGTTTGGGTGATCCGTCGTGGTGGATGAGGAGAAACTGCGCTGCCGCTCTCGCGATTCTTCCCGGCGGCACAGATCTCCTCTACGAAGCTATCGAGGCACCCGATCAGTTCACCCGCGACGCTGCAGCCGAGGCATTGGCCGACTCCGGCGAGCTAATCGCAGCGAGGGACAGGCTCGAGGCAGGAGAGGGTGAACCCCGCGACGTCAAGCTGGTTAGCCACATGCACATCCCGGAGCCGCTGTCGTCATGAGCCTCCTCGTGATCCAGTTCATCGGGTATGGGATTCTGGCCTATTTCGTCGTACTCCAGCTCTACATGTTCTATCTCGCCGTCCGCTCGGCTGCGGTGCTCCGCAAGTCGCACCACCTCGACCGTTTCGGACGGGTCGGTGAGATGCTTTCCAGCCATCGGGTCCCTCCGGTGTCGATCGTTATCCCCGCCTACAACGAAGAGCAGGGGATTGTCGAAGCGGTCCGCTCGATGGCGATCGTCGCCTACCCGCGCCTCGAGATCGTCATCACAAATGACGGTTCGTCCGACGACACCCTGCGGTGCCTCATCGAAGCATTCGACATGGAGAGGGTGCGCATCCCGTATCGGCCGGACATCAAGACCCAGGAAGTGAAGGCCATCTACCGGACCCATAGTCCGATCCGCATCACTGTCATCGACAAAGAGAACGGGGGACGGGCCGACGCCCTGAATGCAGGGATCAACGCAGCCCGCTATCCGTTCGCTCTCTGCACCGACGCCGACGTAATCCTCGACGCCAATTGCCTGATCCGGTCCATGCGGCATGTTGTCGAGGACCGGGACCGGACCATCTCGGTCGGGGGGAATATCAGGCCACTGAATGGCAGCAGGGTCGAACTTGGCCACCTTGTGGAGGCCACCGTCCCCAAGAAGATGATTCCGCGTATGCAGGTCCTCGAGTATCTGCGCACATTCGTTACAAGTCGTCCGGCATGGTCCGACATGGATGCCTTGCCCAACGTGTCCGGAGCCTTCGGGGTATGGAAACGTTCGGCGGTCATCGATGTCGGAGGATTCACAGCGGGTCATATGGGCGAGGACATGGATTTGACGATGCGGCTGCACCGCTATCACATCGACCGCAACATTCCCTATCGAATCGTCTACGAACCCGCGGCGGTCATATGGACGGAAGTTCCCGAGAGCGCGCGGGTACTGAAACGGCAAAGGATCCGATGGCACCGCGGGCTCATCACAACAGTGGTCGATTTCCGAAAAATGACCTTTAACCCAAAATACAAAACCGTAGGCATGGTCACTTGGCCCGGCATGGTCTTGTTCGAATACCTGGCACCTATTGTCGAGTTCGGCGGGTGGTTCATAATTCCAATCGCCTGGCTCCTTGGAGCACTGAACATTCAGCTGATGTTCGTCTTCCTGGTCCTCGCATACGGCGTTGGGGTAGTCAATTCGCTGATGGCCATCCTCCTCGACGAGTCATTCGGCTACTACAACAGCCCCAAGGACATCGCACGACTCGTGGTCATGGCCCTCGTCGAGAATCTCGGATACAGGCAACGGACCGTTTTCTGGAGGATCCGGGCACTGTTCGGTGGGAAGTCCACCAAGGTCTGGGGCAACATGGAACGGCGCGGGGTGGCCAATTTGGGCACCAGCCCATCTAAGGCCGCTTAGCCCTCTCCCCCATCGGCGAGGAGCCTCGCCTGCTCGTCAGCGGCAAGGGCCTCGATGAATTCGTCGAGTTCTCCTTGGAGGACATAGTCGAGCCGTTTGATCGTCAATCCGATCCTGTGATCGGTGACCCGGTTGTCCTTGTAGTTGTAAGTGCGGATCTTCTCGGAGCGGCCACCTGTTCCCACCTGGTCCCGCCGCGCACCCGCAACCTCTGCCTGCCGCCGCTCCAGTTCCATCTGGTAGAGCCGGGCACGGAGGATCCGGAAGGCTTTCTCCTTGTTCTGGAGCTGGCTCTTCTCGTCCTGGCAGGTCACGACCAAACCGGAGGGCTCATGTGTCAGCCGGACTGCCGAGTCCGTGGTGTTGACCGACTGGCCGCCCGGACCGGTGGACCGATAGACGTCGACTTTCACATCGTTCATGTCGAGTTCCACCTCCACCTCGTCGGCTTCGGGCAGGACGGCGACCGTGGCGGTCGAGGTGTGGACCCGGCCCTGGGATTCGGTCTTTGGCACCCGCTGCACCCGGTGGACCCCGGCCTCGTACTTCATCTTGGAATATGCGCCCCGACCTTTGACGGCAATTGTGACCTTGTCGAAGCCGCCTGCCTCATTGTGGGAGGAATCGATCGTCTCGGTCTTGAAGCGGAGCCTCTCTGCGTACTTCTCGTACATCCGGAGGAGGTCTCCCGCCCAGATCGACGCCTCGTCTCCACCTACCCCCGATCTGATTTCGACCAGGACGTCGCGGGCGTCGTTCGGGTCCGTAGGGGTAAGCGCAACTTTGATGCTGGCCTCGAGTTTGCCGATCTCGGCGGTCAGCTCTTTGGCCATCTGGGCCATGTCTGGGTCGGATGACATCTCTTTCGCTTCAGCGAGGTCGGACTGGGCATCACGCCAGCGCCGGATGTCGGCAACCACATCCTTCAGATCGGAATGCTTCTTGCCGAGTTCGGCGAGCTGATCGGAGTCGGCGAGGACTTCAGGGTCGCCCAGCATGTTTTCAACCGCTTGGAACGCATCTTCGATCTCGGTGAGGCGCGCAGAGAAGCTTTCGTCAATCATATGTCTTCTCCGGTGGCGACAACCGAAACCTGGTGCCTGGCTTCGACAGCAGCATCTGGGACCCCGCCCCGGCTGATCGCCTCGGAAAAGGCCTCATCGTCGAGAGCGACGATGAGGCTTGCAATCGCAACTTCGATCTGATCGTCGGCGGGGACCCTGGTGGTCAACTTCTGCAGCCATAGGCCCGGCTTTGCGAGCACCCTGGCGAGGAGATCCTCCCCGCGCGTGCCCGAGTACCTGATGAGCTCATAGCTGGCCGCAGCGATCAGCGGGATACCGAGGAGGCGGGAGAGGACCAGAAACACCCAGCCATGTTGTCCGAGAAACGAGAACAGCAGGATCGACCCGAGGACAACGATCATGAGGAAGCTGGTCCCACATCGGGGATGCTCGGGGGGGTAGCGGCGAACCGACTCGATACTGAGAGGCTCTCCCGCCTCGTAGGCATAAATCGACATGTGCTCGGCGCCGTGGAACTCGAAGACCCGGCCGATCTCCTCGGAGCGTCCGATCAGCCAGACGTACCCGACAAATAGCACGAGCCGGAGGACACCCTCGATCACACCGAAAAGAAGGTCGTTTTCTCCCGATACGAGGTTGGCAGCCGCGGCGGGGGCCAGGATGAACAGCCCGGCAAAGATGACGAGGGCGATCGCCATCGTCGATCCGATCTCCCATCGGGTCAGTGGCTCTTCTTCTTCACCAGACGCCTTCTGTGCCGACCACGAGAGAGCCCGGAAGCCGAGGGACAACGATTCACCGAGGACGAGGATTCCCCTGATCAACGGGACCCGCGCCAGCTTGCTGCGACTGGAGAGTCGGGGCAGGTCGCTGCGGCGGGCGACTATCGTGTCGTCGGGTTGACGCACCGCAACCGACCATGCAGTCGGGGCGCGCATCATCACCCCTTCGATTACTGCCTGTCCTCCGACCGTCTTGGCCGGAGAGATGTGTTCGCTCACGGGTGGAGCAGAACGGTCACTCGGTCGCAGAGCCCTCGTCCCCGTCCGACTCACCGGAAGCCTTTGTGAAGGTTGTCTTGCCGTAGCGCTTCTGGAAGCGCTCGACGCGACCACCGGTGTCGACAAGCTTCTGCTTGCCGGTGAAGAACGGGTGGCACTCGTTGCACAACTCGACGCGCATGTCGCCGGGCTTGGTGCTTCGGGTCTGGAATGTGTTGCCGCACGAACAGGTAACTGTCGTCTCGGCGTATGTGGGATGAATATCTGACTTCATCATTTCTCCTGATTCAAGATTTGCGGTTCAAGATGTGCTCTTCGCCACTTCGGTGAGGAATTCTTCGTTGGTCTGCGTGGTCTTGAGCCGGTCGATGAGAAGCTCGATCGCCGCTCCTGGCTCCAACGCCAGCAGCACCCGACGAAGCTTCCAGACCTGCTCCAACTCCTTGCGGTCAAACAAGAGTTCTTCTTTTCTTGTTCCCGAAGCTTCGATGTCGATTGCCGGATAGATCCGCTTGTCGGCAAGGCGCCGGTCGAGGCGGAGCTCCATGTTGCCCGTCCCCTTGAATTCTTCGAAGATCACTTCGTCCATCTTGGAACCGGTTTCGACGAGGGCAGTGCCGAGGATGGTCAGTGAACCGCCCTCTTCGATGTTCCTCGCCGCACCGAAAAAGCGCTTCGGGGGGTAGAGGGCCTGGGAGTCGACACCACCGGAGAGGATTCTCCCAGATGCCGGTGTCGCCAGGTTGTGGGCCCGGGCGAGACGGGTGATGGAGTCGAGCACGATCACGACGTCCGTCCCGATTTCGACCATGCGCTTGGCACGTTCGATCGCAAGGTCGGAGACCTGGGTGTGCTCCTCGGCGGGGCGGTCGAATGTGGAGTAGATGACCTCGCCTTTGACCGATCGCTGCATGTCGGTGACCTCTTCGGGCCGTTCGTCGACGAGGACGACCATGAGATAACACTCCGGGTTGTTCTCGGTTATCGACTGGGCCACTTCTTGAAGCACCGTCGTCTTACCGGCCTTGGGCGGGGAGACGATCAGGCCACGCTGACCTTTGCCGATGGGGGCGATGAGGTCGACGATCCTGGTGAGGATGTTGTTCCGCTTCCCTTCGACCTCGAGGCGGAGTCGCTGGTCGGGGAACAGGGGTGTGAGCGATTCGAACTTCGGCCGCTGCATCGCCTCGTCGGGTGAGATGCCGTTGACTGTGTCGATCCGGACCATTGCCGGGAACTTCTCTTTGGAGCGCGGCGGGCGGATCGGCCCGGAAACAACGTCGCCTTTACGGAGACGGAACTTCCGCACCTGGTTGGCCGCCACGTAGACGTCTTTGTCGCCGGGGAGGTACCCGGTTACCCGGAGAAAGCCATAGCCCTCGGGGAGGATGTCGAGCAAGCCCTCGCGGATTTCGAGGTCGCCCTCGGGGATCTGCTCATCGTCACGCCCACCGCCGCGGCGATTCCGCTGCCTGCGCCGGTTTCCCTGCCCATCGTTGTTGTTCGACTGCTGGCCGCCGCCTCTGCCATTCGAATGGCCGCGCTCGGAATTGTTGTTGTTGTTGTCGTCGTCGTCAGAGTCGTCATCGTCTGTCTCGACGGTCGACGACGGACGTTCGGTCCTCTCGGCGCGAGGCGTCGCCTGCGGGAGGTCGACGTTCTCGGTCGGCTCGCCGTCGACAACCTCACCGGCCTCCATGAGAGCGGAGATCAGTTTCGACTTCTGCATGCCATCAGTCTCGATGCCGACTGCAGAGGCAATCTGCCTCAATTCGTCAATGGCTTTGCCCTGAAGTTGAGCTCTAGTGGTCATTTGATCCTTCGCGATTGGTCCCTGGTGGGAAATCGGATCGGGAAGCTCCGAGAACAAAAGGGCATACCTTTTGGAGAAGCCTGAGTGTGGAATGGTGCCGATGTCCCGTGGCATCCGCACAACAGCATTGTAGTCCCAACATTTTTTTGCGCAAAGCAATCTCCGCCGCACGCGGAGATTGCGTACTTCCACCGGAGGCGCCCACATCCCCACTGTCCTCCCGCTTGCGGGAGAACGTCCGGCGCCCGCATCCCCACTGTCCTCCCGCTTGCGGGAGGAAGGTCCCTGCAGCCGCCGCATAGGCGGCTGGAGGTAGGAGGGAGAGATCCCTCGGGCCGGGAGCTCGAGTGCCGTTGGCGGGAACGCCCCACCCTCCCCGGCTCCTACGTCGCCGGTACTCCCTCCGCCAGCGGAGGGAGAGACGCGAATGAGGTCGCCGAACGGGTATCTACAAGTGCTCCAGGAGTGCTTCCAGCTCGGGAGGGATCTCCGCACTGTGCTCCGGGAGGTCGGGGTCGATGATCCCCCACTCCGGAACTTCGGGAGTGATCCCCGTGGCCCGCTCGATAGTGGCCGCGAACTTGGCCGGATGGGCGGTGGACACCACGACCCTGGGGACCTCCGGTGTTTCGAGGGTGTCGGCGACGGCCCATGCCGCCGCTGTGTGGGGGTCGATCAGCACCCCGTGGGTCTCATAGACGCGGGCAATGGTCTCCAGAATGGTACTGTCATCCGCCCAGCCGGCCCGGAAGTCACCCGCGAAAGCCGAGGGATCGTGGTCGCTGAGGTATCGCTCGAGGTTGGAAGGGACCTGAATGTCCATGGCAGGGGCAAGAGTTGCCACGGCCTTGTCAGCAGCCACCTCGCCCCGCCCGTAGAGATCGAACAAGACCTTGTTCGCGTTCGTGGCGATCACAATCTGTTGGATCGGAACACCCATCAACCTCGCGATCCAGGCCGAATAGGCATTGCCGAAGTTGCCCGTCGGTATCACCACCTCGAACGGGCCGACGTTGCGAGCAGCGGCAGACAGGTAATACCCGACCTGAGAGGCGAGGCGGCCCCAGTTGATCGAGTTCGCCGAAGCCAGGCCCGAGCGGCTTCGGAAGGCCTCCTTGATCATTCGCTGGCAGTCGTCGAACGTTCCAGCAACCGAGAGAACTGTGACATTGGGGGCGGCGACGGTCGTCATCTGCCGGCGTTGGTAGTCGGAGACCATCCCGGTCGGGTAGATGACAACGATATCTACGGCGTCGAGGCCGCGGAACGCCTCGATTGCCGCCGACCCCGTGTCACCCGAGGTGGCTACCAAAACCGTCCGCTTCTCCCCTCGTTCGGTCAGGTAGCGGTTGAAGAGCCGGGCCAGTACCTGCATCGCGTGGTCTTTGAAGGAAAGAGTCGGCCCCCAGAACAGCTCGAGCACTCGATAGCCCCCGACCATGGCCAGTGGTGCCACCTCGGGATGGTTGAAGCGGGAGAACGCGTCCGCCACGAGATCGTCGACATCGGTTGCGCCGAATGCTTGGAGAGCGGCCGTTACGTACTCGCTGTGATTGCCGGAAGACTGGGGGTCGTAACGAGGGATGCTCTCGGGCATGTAAAGGCCGCCGTCGGGAGCAGCTCCCTCGATTACGACGTCCTCGAAACTGCGCCCCAAGGCGTCACCCGCCGTCGATCGATATTTCATTCAGAGTCGACGACACGGATCACGGCAGCGATCTCTTTGACGCTCTCCAGTGCCCTCAGTTTGTCGAGCGACGAATGTTGATCTTTTTCAGGGGCAGGGTGGGTGATGATCACAAGTGTGACCGTGCCACCCCGGCCCTCCTGCCAGACCGATTTGATCGACACCTCCGCAGCACCGAAGGCGCCGGCCACCTGAGCGAGGACGCCGGGGAAGTCGGCGACGATGAGCCGGACATACCATTGATTCTCGACGTCGTCGAAGCTCCGTGGTGACCCTGCGGAATACCTGATCCGGGGTGTGACCTGGCTTCCACCGAGCAGCTCACGGGATGCGGTGATCACG
>JBGTNX010000053.1:0-2249 GCA_041742825.1 Acidimicrobiia bacterium
CTCGAAAGCCTGGATACCGAGTCGGTGAAGCGTGGGCGCTCGGTTCAACAGGACGGGATGCTCCTGAATCACTTCGGAGAGCACATCCCACACCTGGGGTCGCTGGCGCTCGACCATTCGCTTGGCCGACTTGATGTTCTGCGCCAGGTCGCGATCGACCAGACGCTTCATCACGAACGGCTTGAACAGCTCGAGTGCCATCACCTTGGGCAGGCCGCACTGGTTGAGCTTGAGTTGGGGACCGACCACGATGACCGAACGGCCGGAGTAGTCGACTCGCTTGCCAAGCAGGTTCTGACGGAACCGCCCCTGCTTGCCCTTGAGCATGTCCGACAGCGACTTGAGCGCCCGGTTGCCGGGACCCGTTACCGCCCGGCCGCGCCGGCCGTTGTCAAACAGCGCGTCTACGGCTTCCTGCAGCATCCGCTTTTCGTTGTTCACGATGATCTCGGGGGCTCCGAGGTCAAGCAGTCTCTTGAGCCGGTTGTTGCGGTTGATCACACGGCGATAGAGGTCGTTGAGGTCGGACGTGGCGAAGCGGCCGCCGTCTAGCTGAACCATCGGCCGGAGGTCGGGTGGGATCACCGGAACAGTCTCGAGGATCAGATCGCGGGGACGGTTCTTGCCCTCCCAGAACGGACGGACGACCTTCAGACGCTGCGTAGCCCGCTGCCGCTTCTGGGCGGAGTTGGCGACGAGGTGCTCCTGGAGAAGCGCCATTTCGGCGTCGAGATCGAGGTGGTCGAGGAGGCTCTTGACCGCCTCGGCGCCCATCCCGCCCTGGAAGTAGCCCTCGTAGCGGTCTGAGATCGCTCTCCACAACTGCTCGGACTCCACCAATGCCTTAGGGGTCATCGTTCGGAAGCTGTCGTAGGCATCCTGGACGAGGTCGACCTCGCGCTGAGCCCGCTCTTCGCGCTCTCGCATTTCCTTGTCTACTTCGCGCCGTCGGGCCGAGATCTCCTGGCTCTTGGCGCCGCCTTCTTCCATCGCGCCCAGCTCGACCTCGAGCCGCTCCAGGCGCGCCTTCTTCCACTCGTCGAACTCCTCCTGGACGACCTGGCACTCCTGGCGCATGGTGTCTTCAAGCTCGGCGAGGTCCTTGTGGCGCTTTTCGGTGTCGACGCCGGTGATCAGGTATGCCGCGAAGTAGATGACCTTTTCCAGTTCCTTGGGCGACATGTCGAGGAGATAGCCGAGCCGGCTCGGCACGCCCTTGAAGAACCAGATGTGCGTGACGGGAGCGGCCAGCTCGATATGGCCCATCCGTTCGCGACGAACCTTGGAGCGCGTGACCTCGACGCCGCAGCGCTCGCAGATGATCCCCTTGTATCGGATCCTCTTGTACTTGCCGCAGTAGCACTCCCAGTCGCGCTGGGGACCAAAGATCCGCTCGTCGAACAGACCTTCCTTCTCCGGGCGAAGGGTGCGGTAGTTGATCGTTTCCGGCTTCTTGACTTCACCGTACGACCAGGCACGAATCTGGTCGCTCGAAGCGAGGCCGATCTTCAACTCATCAAAAACCTGTCTTACCAATTCACTTCTCCTGCTTCGGGCGTCCGGCGTCTAGCGTCTGGTGTTCTCTTCAAAATCAATCGGCTTCGGGCCGCTCGGGGCGGGAGAGGTCGATGCCGAGCGACTCCGAAGGACGGAACGAGTCCTCCTCCAGGTCTCTCAACTCGACTTCCTCACCGGCGGCCAGCATTTCGACGTTCAGGCAAAGGCTCTGCATCTCCTTGACCAGCACCCGGAATGACTCAGGGATGCCCGGCTCGGGGATGTTGTCTCCCTTGACGATGGCCTCGTAGACCTTGACCCGGCCCTGGACATCGTCGGACTTGATGGTCAGGAGTTCCTGCAGTGCATAGGCGGCGCCATATGCCTCGAGGGCCCAGACTTCCATCTCACCAAAGCGCTGTCCGCCGAACTGGGCCTTACCGCCCAAAGGCTGCTGAGTGATCATCGAATAGGGGCCGGTCGACCGGGCGTGGATCTTGTCATCCACGAGGTGGACCAGCTTCAGCATGTAGATGAAACCGACGGTGATCGGTGAGTCGAAGGGCTCGCCGGCTCGTCCGTCGAGGAGGATCGCCTTGCCAGATTCGCCAACCAACTGGATGCCGTCGCGGTTGGGAAGCGAGTTCGCCAGCACAGCGGCCAGTTCGTCTTCCTTGGCGCCGTCGAAAACCGGTGTGGAGACCTTGGTCCACGAGGCGGTGCCGCCCGCAGCCGGGCTATCCGACTTGAAC
>JBGTNX010000054.1:0-4041 GCA_041742825.1 Acidimicrobiia bacterium
CCCCCCGGTCTGCAGAGCCCGGTTTCAGAACATGTGGTTCTCGAGGCCGCCGACGGGAACCGCTTCAACGCGCTTGCCGCAGAGCCACCGGATCCATCCGGTGCCGCGGTCCTCGTTCTGCCCGACGTCCGGGGACTTTTCAAGTTCTACGAAGATCTTGCCTGCCGCTTTGCTGCTGAGGGCCACCGCTCGATTGCAATCGACTACTTCGGGCGCACCGCTGGCATCGAAGAGCGAGATGCCGACTTCCCGTATCAGGAGCACGTCCCCCAGACGTCCTCCGAGGGGCTGAATGCCGACATCGCTGCAGCGATCCGGTATCTGCGGGAGGGTGATGCCACCGTGAGGATCTACACGGTTGGATTCTGTTTCGGCGGCAACATCGCTTGGGGTGCTGCCACACATGATCATGGCCTGGCCGGCGCCGTGGGGTTCTACGGCAAGCCCGAAGCAGACCGCCCCGCCGGGGACGGACCAATCTGGGACCGGTGCCACCTGATTGAATGCCCCGTCCTCGCCCTGTTTGGCGGAAACGACCCGGGTATCCCGGCCGAGAACATCTCCCGCTTCGAGGCTGCGTTGGCCGACGCGGGTGTCAGCAGCGAGGTAGTGACCTATCCGGGAGCCCCGCACTCTTTCTTCGACCGGTCCCAGGGCGAGTTCTTCTCTGAGTCTCTGGACGCCTGGAACCGGATCACAGAACTCGTCAAGTAGCCCGAAAGGGCGCACTGCCCATCGACGGGTTCGGTATCATTGGCGGCAGTGCGCATCGGGGCGCCTCCTGTCCGCGGCAAGAGCTGAGCTCACCCGAACGAAGAGATCATCGTGATCTTCTTTCTGCCCGACCTCAGCGGACACCCGGGCACGGAAGGAAGGTCGAAATGTCGGCAACGGAACCGTCTAGGCAGCTCCCAGCCAATCCAAATCTCACTCAACTCAAACGGCAGGCGAAGGAGTTGAAGAGCGCATTGGAAAGCCGCGATCCGGATGCCCTGGAGCGGATCAGGCTCTCCCACCCTACGTTCGGTGACGTTGGGGATCGCCATTTCACGCTCAGAGATGCCCAGGTGACTCTCGCCAGGGAATATGGCTTCGACGGGTGGCATCAGCTATCGACTCATGTTGGCGAGCAAATGGTCGACCAGCGTGATCTCCACCATTGGTTTGGCGTCCAACTCAACAACGAGATGTGGGCCACCATCGAAGATGACACGCTAGGCCCCGCTACACCCAGTCTGGCGAAGGAGCGGATGCTCTATGCCGCCTACGCATCCGCCTACCACTGGCGCACTGTTGGCAACGAGGCGAACTTTGCGAGAGGGGAGCATTTGATTTCCAGGGTGGCGGCGCGCCTCGGCGAAGCCGAACTGGCACTACGACATGCGCGTCGTTGTTTGCAGCTGGTCGAGTCGCACCCGGATGTCATGGAGGACTGGGACTACGCTTTCGCCCTCGAAGCCTTGGCTCGTGGCCTGGCGGCCACCGGAGACCGTGATGGGGCGGTGGCGGAAATCGAGCGAGCCTCCCTGCTGGCGGCCGGGCTGTCCGATCCTGAAGATCGTGAGATCGTGGAGAACGAGCTGCGACGAGAGCCCTGGTTTGGCGTGAGCTGAGCCCCGGCGCGCTACGAGGCCGGCAACGGCAGCTTGGCTACAAAGGCGTCGATCATCGCGGTCGCCGCCGGCTCGGAACGAACCAGATAGGAGACCCCACCCTCGTCCGAGGCGGTTACGGGCAGGGTGACTGCGTCGGTTTCACCTGCGGAGCGCATTGACCAGCCGGTGCGCCCGAGTTGGAAGAGAGTCAAGCCTGAATCGGCGGTGAGGTGGGATCCCACTGCCCCGATAACCCATGGGCTACGGACCAGTCCCGAAGGCGAAGATGCGGTCTCGATGATCTCGATGAGAACTTCACGTTGTCGGCCGGTACGAGCAACGTCTCCGCCGCCCTGCGCCACCCATACACCGTCACGGAACTCCTCGAGACTCCGGGACCGGGCATATGCGAGGGCGGTGGCCCCGTCGACCGTCTGCGTTCCGGCTTCGACATCGAGACCGGACTTGAGGTCGCGAGAGGGGTAGGGGAAGGTGAGTTCGATCCCGCCGAGGGCGTCGACGATGCCTGCAAAACCGCCGAATTCGACCTCCAGGTAGTGGTTGGCACGGATGCCGGTCGCAACGGCGACGGTCTCGACCAAAAGGTCGGGCCCGCCAAGCGCATATGCGGCGTTCACTTTATTGGTGCCGTGGCCGGGGATATCGACCTTGAGGTCGCGGGGGATCGAAAGGAGCTGGCGTCGGCCATTTGCCACCTGGGCGAGGATGATCACATCGGCCCGTGCCCCGGCGAAGTCCCCAAAATTGCCTTCGAGGTCGTCGGGAAGATTCTCCCGACTGTCGGTGCCGACGATCAGATAGACACCGTCTCCGGAAGCCAGGGTGGGCAGCGGGCCGGCGTCTTCCATCTGGAAGTCGGCATAGAGCACCATTGCCAGGATGGCCGCCGTCCCCAGCACAAGCAGGGTCAGCATCCAGAGGATGATCCGCTGGCCACGGCTGTAGCGCCGCCTTCGTCTCTGTGGCTGGGGTGGTTGCTGCGGTGGAGGAGGGAGGTGGGCTGCGCTGGTCATATTCCGATCGCATTGGCAGGGGAAAACTCGATCCGGGAACTGTAGTTCTGGTCGCCTTCTACCAGAGGTGAAGGGTTTCGCCTCGGACGCTGCCCGGTCGACCGGTGGTTTATCATCTCTGGCATGGTCGCCTGGTCAGAGTTCGCCGCCGAAGCGCCACATATCGCTGAGGTCTTCCTGCGTCGCCATGCGGCAACCCACAACCTGTGTCTTCTCGCCACGATCCGATCGGATGGGTACCCGAGGATCAGCCCGCTCGAGCCACTTATATTCGAAGGCCAGATGGTGCTGGTGGGCATGCCTGGCACCACAAAATTCGCCGATCTCGGTCGCGATCCCCGGTTTTGCCTGCACACCGCCACGGTCGACACCCAGGTAGGGGAGGGCGACGCCAAAGTCTGGGGAACGGCACAGAATCTGCAGGACAAGGAGATGCACGAGCGCTTCTTCGCCGACCTCTACGAGCGGTCGGGCATGGACCTCCGCGGTCAGGTCTTTGACCCGTTTTTCGTCGCCGACCTCTCCAGTGCCTCTTCACTGGAGATGGTCGACCATGAGTTGCAGATAACGATCTGGAAGCCAGGCGAGGGCGAGCGAAAGGTCACGAAGACTTGAGTGCCAGCTCCACGGAACACCCCACGGATCATGCCGTCTTAAGGGACATCAGCGCTTATGCGCTCAAGTCGGCCCGTGCGATACCCTTGTTCCCGGGTCCGAACACCATTGTTAGGAGAACAGTTGGCGACGTTTGCTCTTGTCCCTGGCGGTGGGGGCGACCCGTGGGAGTGGCACCGCCTGGCGCCTGAACTCGAGTCGCGCGGCCACGAGGCAATCGCGGTCCGTCTGCCGGCCGAGGACGATACGGCTGGCTGGTCCGAGTATACCGAGGCAGTCGTCGACGCCACCGGTGACCGCGATGAGGTCATTGTCGTGGCCTCATCGATGGGTGGGTTTACCGCTCCAATCGTGTGCGTTCGGAGCGAAGTCAAGTTGCTCGTGATGCTGAACGCGATGATCCCCGTCCCTGGGGAGACGTTCAGCGAGTGGTGGTCGAACACTGATTCCGGACCTGCGCGCCGGGTTTACCACGCCAGCATCGGATTGGAACCCGGTGATGCCGACAACGATGAGGAGATTTATTACCACGACGTCCCGGCCGACGTCGGTGCCGAGGCGATGGCTAGAGCATGGCAGGACCAGTCGATGACACCGCTCGATGAGCCCTGGCCGCTTCAGACATGGCCCGACGTTCCGACTCGAATACTTGCCGGCCGGCACGATCGGATGTTCCCACTCGAGTTTCAAAGACGGATCGCACGAGAACGGCTGGATTTGGAAGTCGATGAGATCGACGGAGGTCATTTGGTGGCCTTGAGCAACCCGGTCGGACTGGCCGAGCGTCTGGACGCGTA
>JBGTNX010000055.1:0-22495 GCA_041742825.1 Acidimicrobiia bacterium
GAAACCATTTCCCTGTCGCGGGCAAACCTGGCGACACATCTGAAACCGTTGCCACACATCTCGGCCCGGGTGCCGTCGGCGTTCCAATAGTCCATCCGCACCGGGCTGCCCGGCGTCACGATGAGGAGACCGTCTGCACCAACCCCGAACCGCCGATCACACAGCTTCTGTACCTGTTCGGCGGAGAGGTCGACGGGGCCTTCGACGACCACAAAGTCGTTGCCCCAGCCGTGCATCTTGTTGAACTCGAGTTTCACTTCAGCTCTTCCTCGATTCGGTCACACATCTGAATCGCGTCCTCAGACCACGGTATCCATTGCACCCGCGGGTCCCGTTGAAACCATGTTCGCTGTCGTCGCGCCAGCTTACGGGTGTTTCTGACTATCTCCTCGAAGGCACGTTCCATCGACCACTTACCACCGAGCGCATCGAGGATTTCCCGGTACCCAACTGCGGCGCGGGCCGTCCTCCCGAGCCGGGGGGCAAGCTCTCTCACTTCGTCCACCAACCCGCCCTCCACCATGAGTTCCAGACGCCTGGCGATCAACTCTTCTGTGATTTCGCCGGGATCGAGCCCGAACGCCCGGAACTCATAGTCTGCTTCGTAGCGGCGCAGTCGTTGCGCCTCCCCGGTCTGTGCCCGCTCGCTGGGTGTGCCCCCACCGAGGCGGTAGACCTCGACCGCGCGCACGACACGGCGTTTGTTGTGCATATCGACATGGTTGACGGCCAAAGCGTCGATCTTGTCCAACTCGGCTTGGAGACCTTCGAGAGAGAACCCGTCGAGCCCTCGCCTCACTTCCGGATCGGTCGGGGCAAAGCTCATCGGGTCGACCAGCGACCGAAAATGAAGGCCCGAACCGCCGACGATGATCAGCGGGATACCCGAACCGTCAAGGATCCGCCGCCCAGCCTCACTGAACTCCGAGACCGAGAAGTCGTCGTCGGGCTCGACAATATCGATCATGTGGTGCCTTATCTCCCGGCGCTCGAAGCCAGTCGGCTTGGCGGTCCCGACATCCATTCCGCGGTACACCTGCATCGAGTCGACCGAAACGATTTCGGCGCCGGACCGGCGGGCTAACTCCATCGCCACCGCAGATTTGCCGGACGCGGTGGGGCCGAGGATTGCGGCGAGTGAACTCAGGCCGGGGTTCCTGAGAGGCTGTGGTGGCCGGCGGTTTCGATGACAACGTCGAGGAAGAGGCCCGACGGGTGTTCACCGGGGACGCTGACGACCTTGCCGGTCCGGGTGCGGGTAGTCGCAACATCCGGACGCTTCCGCGAGGGGCCTTCGCTGAGCACTTCCACCGTTTGACCGAGCAGCGATTGATTCTTCTCCAGGGCAATCCCGTCTTGAAGGGCGACAAGCCGATTGAAGCGCTCCTGGATGACCTCGGCAGGCACGAAGTCGTCTGCCATCTCCGCCGCCGCGGTACCGGGGCGGGCGCTGAAGATGAAGGTGAAAGCGGCGTCGAACCGAGCCTCCTCGACCACATCCAAAGTCAGCTCGAAGTCGGCATCGGTCTCGCCAGGGAAGCCGACGATGATGTCTGTCGAGACCGCAAGCCCGGGAATTGTGTCACGGGCCATGGCAAGTCGGGTCAGATACTTCTTCCGGTTGTAGCCCCGGTGCATTGCACTCAGGATGCGGTCGGAACCGGACTGGAGGGGGAAGTGGAGTTGTTCACATACTGCGGGCGTCTCGGCCATTGCCTCGGCAACGTCAATGCGGAAGTCGTTTGGGTGTGGGCTCATGAACCTGACCCGCTCGATACCGCCCACCGCACCCACCCGGCGCAGCAGGTCGCCGAAGATCGGGCGGCGCTTGCCGTCGAGAGCCAGGTCACGGCCGTAGGTATCGACGTTCTGGCCGAGAAGGGTAACTTCGACAACTCCGTCGGCTGCGAGGCGCTCCACCTCCCGGACGACGTCGCCGGGGCGGCGGCTGATCTCCACACCTCGCACAGAAGGGACGATGCAGAAGGTGCAGGTGTTGTTGCACCCGATCTGGATCGTCACCCAAGCCGAATGCACGAGTTCCCGCCTGACGGGCAGCGAAGAGGGCATCGCCTGCAACTCGTCGACAACCTCGGTGATCGGGCCCCAATGCTCGGCGTGATCCATCAGGTCGAGCACGCGGTCGAGATTGTGGGTTCCCATCACCACATCGACCCAGGGGGCCTTCTCCCTGACCATGTCCCGATCCTTTTGGGCAGCGCATCCCCCGACCAGAAGCATCATGGAGGGGTTGACGTCCTTTACCGCTTTCAGCTGGCCCAGGTTCCCGTACATCCGGTTGTCGGCGTTCTCCCGGATGGTGCAGGTGTTGATGTAGACGACATCGGCCTCTTCGAGTGTGGCGGCGGCAGAGAGCCCGTCGGACTCGAACTGGCCGGCGATGCGCTCTGAATCGTGCTCGTTCATCTGGCACCCGAAAGTGCGGATGAAGTAGCTCTTCCCGGTGCGCGTCGGTTGTCGTCGCGACACCTCGCGCAGTCTCGGCGTCGGAAGCAGAATGGTCTCAGCCATGTTGGGCCTCTATCGGGCGAAGTCTGTAGACCGGAACTCCCTGATCACAGTCACCTGGATCTGACCGGGGTATTGCAGGTCGTCCTCCAGTTTACGGGCAATTCGGCGGGAAAGGTCACGAGCTTCGAGATCG
This sequence comes from Acidimicrobiia bacterium, assembly GCA_041742825.1. Taxonomy (GTDB): domain Bacteria; phylum Actinomycetota; class Acidimicrobiia; order Spongiisociales; family ZC4RG35; genus MA-ANB-1. The sequence continues at coordinate 2,666 of JBGTNX010000055.1, forward strand.
TTGACCGCACCCGGGTCGACGATGACCCGGATCTCCCGACCTGCCTGTAGGGCGAAGACGTGATCGACACCGGCAAATTCGAGCGCGAGTGTCTCCAACCGTTCCAACCGCTTCACATAACCTTCGAGCGACTCGCGTCTTGCACCTGGTCGGGCCGCCGATACCGCGTCAGCTGCCTGGACGATGACCGCGAGCACTGTCCTTGGCTCCACTTCGTTGTGATGGGCTTCGATCCCGTGGACCACCGCCTCGTCTTCTTCGAAGCGTCGTGCAATCTCGGCACCGATCAGGGCATGAGAGCCCTCCACTTCGTGCGTAACCGCCTTGCCGATGTCGTGGAGGAGAGCGGCCCGTTTGATCGGGGCCGGGTCGATCCCCAACTCCGACGCGAGCATCGAGGCAATGTGAGCTGACTCGACGAGGTGAGTGAGCACGTTCTGACCATAGGACGTGCGGTACTTGAGCCGGCCGATCAAGGTGACCAGCTCGGAGTGCATGCGGGAGACCCCGGCCTCGACCAGGGCCCATTCCCCTGCGTCCCTGATGGACTGGTCAACTTCGGAACGGGCTTTCTCGTATGCCTCCTCGATCGAAGCAGGGTGGATCCGGCCGTCGGCAACGAGTTTCTCCAGGGTGATGCGGGCGATCTCCCGCCGCACCGGGTCGAAAGACGACACCGACACAGCTTCGGGAGTGTCATCGACGATGAGACTGGTCCCGGTCACGGACTCCAGGTGGCGGATGTTCCGGCCTTCCCGGCCGATGATCCGGCCCTTCATGTCGTCGGAGGGAAGTTCCACAGTGGAGACGGTGGACTCGGTGACAACTTCGCTAGCCAGACGTTGGATGGCAGTAGCGAGAATCCGCCGCGCCCTGCGATCAGCTTCTTCGCGAGCTTTGATCTCGAGGTCGCGCACCAGGATCATGGCTTCGCGTCGTGCCTCATCTTCGACCTGGGCAAGCATCTCTTGCTTTGCTGCCGCAACATCGATGCCGGCGAGCTTCTCCAGCTCGAACCGGGCTTCTTCTTTCATGTGTTCCAGGTCACCCCGGATGGTATTTGTCTCGTTCTCCCGGTCCATGAGGATCTGATCCCGGTGAGCCAGGTTGGACGAACGCTGCTCGAGCGTCTCTTCACGCTGGCCCAGTCGGGTCTCGAGATTGGCCAACTCGACCCGTCGGGTCTCCAGCGCCGCTTCCTCACGCTCCCGATAGGCATCGGCCTGGGCGCGGCTCTGGGAATCAGCCCCAGCCAGAATCTCCTTGGCTTCGATCTGGGCCTTGGCAACAAGATCTTCGGCAGATATCTCGTTGCGCTCCTGACGGCGCGTCGACCTCAGACGGGCGATCAGATACCCGAATGCGAGCCCGATGGCGGCCGCCAGGACAGATAGTCCTATCGCCTCGGCGGTAAACATCATGTTCCTTTCCGTTGGAGCTAAAACAAAGCACGCCGAACCAAACCTGGTCCGGCACACGAAGAAACAAGCGAATTCAGTGGGTTATGTCACCCGCGGTCTCTTGCAATCCTCCCACTCATCGATGTTCTAGCTCCTGTTTCAGTTTTATAAGTTTCGTGTGCTGGTAATAGATGCTACACGCACAAATCGAAACCTCTATAACAAGCGTCTATTTGTTTGCTCCCGGAACAAAACCCGGGATACGTCGGAGGGCCATGGGGCCAGCACCAAGAATCGAACCCAGAGGGGTCAGCCGGTTGTATGTCGCCGTCCTTGCGGTATTGGCGGCAGCGATCAGGGTCCCGATGTGGACTTCGAGAACCCATTTCACTTTTGACGAGGGCGTCTTCCTTGCCTCAACCGACCTGGCTACGGCCGGTTTCACTCAGTACCGCGACTTCTTTACCAGCCAGGGACCACTGTTCATCCCGCTCTTGCATCTCGGAGACCTCCTCGGATTCGGCGACCCGCGAGGTGCTCGAACCATCATGGTGGTCTCGGGAATGGCGATCGCCGTTGCGACCTACTTCATACTGACAACGTTCGCATCGAAGCGGGCGTCGTTCCTGATTGCCATCCTGGTTGCCACCAGCGGAACCACCCTGCTCGCTGCGGGGCCAGTACAGAGCGAGGGTCCCGGTCTTGCATTCGCCCTGGCCGGCCTTGCAGTGACTTTGCACCGCCAGGACCGGACCGGAGCAATAATTACCGGGCTCATGGTGGGTGCGGCCGTTTCGATCAAGAGTCTCCACGTCATACCAACCGTGCTGATGATCGCCGTCGTGCTCGGCTACCGAAGAGACTGGATCAACCTGGCATATACCTCGCTTGTCGCTCTGACCCTGGCCCTCGCCACCGCACTCTTCTACGGCGTAGAGAGAGTTTTCGACCAGTACGTGATGTTCCACCTAGCCAAAGACAACTCCGCGAATCTCTTCGAGAACCTCGGACACTCATTGAGCTTCCTGGTCGATCGCGATCTTCCGCTTCTCGTCCTCGCCGTGGCGACCCTCATCCTCCTCTGGCGAGCCCCGGAGAGGTCGAAGATTCCCCAACGTGAGGTACCAGCCTGGTTGCCGTTGGCATGGATGATCGGCACCTTGATCGTCATCATCGGCTTCACCCACATCGACTCCGGCTTTGGTCGCGTTGTCGCCTTTCTGATTCCCCCGCTGGCGCTGCTGATCGCACACAACCACCACATTCGTTTACGTATCTTGTTTGGCGTGGTGGCGGTCTCAGTGGTCTTCCAGGTCGTTACGATCGAGTTCACCCCCGAGCCGGGGCCGGAAACTATTGCCGCGGTCGAACGGTTGGAAGCGCTCGACGACGAGGAAATGGTGGTTAGCGACGACCCCGGTCTCGCCTGGTCGGCGCGTCGACTCTCCCACCCTGCCACTGTCGACCCTTCTTACGCCCGCTTTCGGACCGGCTATCTGACATTGGAAACGGTGGACCGGGCGCTCACCGATCCCCGAACATGTGCTTTCACATCTACTTCGGAGCGTTTCGACAACTCCGGGGTGGTTGCGCCCGGGATCTACCAGCCGACCGATGTCAACGGCGTCTTTTTCAGGGACGGCTGCTGACCACAGATAACTCACTCCTCGACGGTGGCGGACTCCTCTGCGCCGACTGGCTCCTGGTCGGTCTCCGCTGCCGCGGCTGCTGCTGCTGCTTCGGGAGACTCGGTCAGGCCAACTGCCTGATAGACCTTGTCCTGGAGTTGCATCGCAATCTCTGGATTCTCCTTGAGGAAGCGTTTGGCGTTCTCGCGGCCCTGACCGAGCTGGTCATCATCGAAGGTGAACCAGGCACCGCTCTTGCGGACTACCCCTTCATCGACTGCGATGTCGAGGAGGCTGCCTTCTCGGGAAATACCCTCACCGAACATGATGTCGAACTCCGCCTTGCGGAAGGGCGGCGCCATCTTGTTCTTGGCCACCTTGACCCGTACCCGGTTTCCAATCCCTTCACCCGAGCCCTCTTTGAGGGTTTCGATGCGCCGGATGTCGAGCCGGACCGAGGAGTAGAACTTCAACGCCCGCCCACCGGGGGTCACCTCAGGTGAACCGAACATCACTCCGATCTTCTCCCGGAGCTGGTTGATGAAGACTGCGGTGGTCCGGGACTTGCTCAGGTTGCCGGCGAGCTTGCGCAGCGCCTGGGACATCAGACGGGCCTGGAGCCCGACATGGGTGTCACCCATCTCGCCTTCGATCTCGGCGCGGGGCACCAGCGCCGCCACCGAGTCGATGACGAGGACATCGAGAGCACCGGAGCGGATGAGCATGTCGGCGATTTCGAGGGCCTGCTCGCCGGTGTCGGGCTGAGAGATGAGCAACTCGTCGACGTCGACTCCGATCGCTTTGGCATACCCGGGATCGAGAGCATGCTCGGCGTCGATGAAGGCGGCGATACCACCGTTGCGCTGTGCTTCGGCGACGATGTGCAGGGCGAGACTGGTCTTACCCGAACTTTCCGGCCCGTAGATCTCGACGATACGGCCGCGGGGAACCCCGCCGATGCCGAGGGCTAGGTCGAGGGAGAGCGCACCGGTGGAGATGACATCCACTTTGCGGGTTGCCTCGTCACCCATTTTCATGATCGCACCCTTACCGAACTGACGCTCGATCTGGCTGAGGGCCATGTCCAGTGCTTTGTCTCTTTCCGCCATTGTCGTTCCCTTTCTCAAACTTTCGACGACCGTATCCGCTGCATGTGACAGATTCTTTCTATTGGTTCGAAAACTGTAGTCGAACACTTGTTCGGATCGAGTATTACCGGGATAGAGAGAAAGCTTCAAGAGGTTCGTAGTGGACGGTGCCCCGGCCGGGCAGGGTGCGGAACAGGACGATCCCGTCGACCCGCCACCCCACGTCGAGCTCTTCTTCCATCAAATCGGTGACCGAGACCTGAGGGCGAACCCTGCTCAATGTCAGGTGAGGGCGAAAAGGCCGCTCCTCCCCCACGATGCCCACATCGCGGGCTCTCTCGTCGGCAAGCTCGGCAAGTTCGAAGAGACGCTGCTGTCCCCGATCGATTCCCGCCCAGACCACGGTCGCCTTGCTCGGCTTCGGAAACGCACCGAGGTGGTCGATGCGCATCGGGAAGCCACTGCCGAGCTCGGACTGGTCGATCGCCGCCACATACCGTTCGCAGGCCACCTCATCCACGTCGCCAAGGAAGCGGAGAGTTATGTGCCAGTTGTGAGGGGGGATGAGCCGCCCCGGAATCAAGAGGTGGGAGATCTGGTCGATGAGGGCGAGACGCACCTCGAGTGGCGGGGACACGGCGAGAAATACCCTCAGGGCTGCCACCACTTTCCTTCGAGGGCGAGCCTCGTCAGGTGCAATGCCGAAGTCACGCCGTAGGTCCGAATCCGCTCCCGGTCCCCCACCATCGTGAGCTCACGGGCTCGGGTGTCGTCGGGTGTGGAGACTGCCACGACGATGGTCCCCGCAGGCCGCTCCACAGGGTTGGGGCCGGCCTCTCCCGTGATTGCCACACCGACTTCGACGTCGAGCATCTCCCTGACCCCGTCCGCCATAGCCAGGGCCGTCTTCTCATCCACGACCGTTGTGATGTCGACACCAAGCAGCGACTGTTTCACCCTGGACTGATACGCCACCAAACCGCCGGCGAAATAGGCCGAGGATCCCGGGACCTCGGTCAGCGCCGCCGACAGCAGACCACCCGTGACCGACTCCGCAGCGCCGATCTTCCAGCCCCGCGCTTCGAGGAGCCGGAAGAGGACCACCTGGATCGTCTCGTCGTCGACACCAAAGACCGAGTCCCCCAACCGGTTGCGCACTTCGCGGTCGAGCGGCTCGATCAACGCCGCAGCTGATTCGGCGTCCGCTGCCATGGCACTGAGCCGAACCTTGATCTCCCCGCCTGACGCCAGGAAGGCAACCGAGGGGTTGGTCGTGGCCGCGTAGAGGTCGGCGAGGGTCTCGGCGACGTCCGATTCGGAGCGCCCCCAGCTGCGGAGCAGCCGGCTGACCAGAGTCGAAGCGCCCCCGGCACGCTCCCGCAACGCGGGGATCACCGCCGACTCGAGAAGGAACTCCATCTCCGCGGGGACACCGGGAACGCAGAAGATGAGAGTGTCGTCGTGTTCGAGCGAGAGCCCGGGTGCCGTTCCCCGCGGATTGGGCAGCATCACAGCGCCCTCGGGATACTCGGCCTGTCTCAGGTTGCTCTCGGGCATCACCCTTCCCCGCCGCTCCCACCACTCCCGGAGGAAGGTGGCGTATTCGTCGGAGAACATCATCTCCCGCCCGGTGGCCTCACATAGTGCCTCACGGGTCAGATCGTCCTGGGTGGGTCCGATGCCCCCGGTGATGATCACTGCCTCTGACCTAGTGATCGCGGTGCGAAGCGAATCGGTGACCCGCCCCAGGTTGTCACCGACGACCTGCTGGTAAAAGGCACTGTGACCGTGTTCGGCGAGCGCGGAGCCGATCACAGCAGCGTTGGTGTTGACAATCTGCCCGAGGAGGAGCTCGGTGCCGACCGCGACGACTTCAACAATCACCGGGCGAGACTACCGCTCACGAGAGACTGCGCCGGGTTACCAGGTCCGCGAGGATTCGACTACCTCCCGCAATTCACCGGAATCGACGGCATCGGCGAGGGTGTTCCACGCCGAGATGCTGACACAACCCTCCGACTCCAGTTCAGCACAGGCGAGGTGCACGGCATCGGCGAGCTGGAACAAGGAATGGTCGATGTCGCAAGCCTGTGCGATACAGGTCCTGGCGGTCGGGACGTCACCTTGACCGATGGCCATGATCGACTCGGCAACGTACGATCGGACCCTTTGGTCCATCTCGGTTAGATCTCCGCGAAGAGATAGCGGCGGAGGATGTTGATCCGGTCATCCAACACTTCGGGGTCGAGATACCAGAGCATCGCGGCGACAGTCGACAGCAACGGGTTTCCATCCTGAGGGGTGAACGAGAAGCCCACCACTTCATTGCCATTGCGCACTGCGAGAGTCTCCAGGGCCACAACGGCCTGGCTCATGATCCGTCCGTAGTAGCCATGGTCACGCCCGAAGGAGAAGACCTGGTTGGCGGATTTCTTGTGAGTGACGGCCACCCGGGTGTTCTCCATGAGCCGTTCCTTCACCTCGTCGAGGCTGATGTCATGGTCGAGCACCAGGTTGAAGTGCATCGAGTGCATGTACTGGGTGTTGAGCTTCAGAGCTGAGGAGAAGAGGTTGAGGTCGTAGCCCATGGTCTCGAAGAGGGCATGGGAGTCGCGGGCATGGTGGGTTCCGAAGCGCTCGTCCTTGTGGCCCTCGACCGTGGGGCTGGCAACGAAACCGTCGTCCTGGCTGATGTCGTTGGCACGCCTGATGCAGAGGAAGCGCCCGTCGACGAGATGGTTGGTCCCGTCGCGGTCCATGCCGAGCGTCTTGACCAGAACCGACATGTTATGCGTGTTGCAGGAGACGATCTGAAGAAACTTGTCGCCTGGGGAGAGCGCCTCATCGTTGATTCCCCGGGCATACATCTTACCGAAACCGAATTCGGAACCCTGCGCCATGAAACCCAAAGGCCCGGGGGCGTCGTTGTAGAACTCTTCTTTCATCTCGTTTCCGACCGGGGTGCAGTCGATGACGACGGTTGCCCGCTCGATGGCCTCCCGGGTCTCGTACTTCGGGGTGTGTCCGAGCTCTTCGAACGTGGAGCGTCGGTTGTCGTCGACGACGAGAGCAGCCCCGCGGCTGATGAGGTCCCCCACCTTCGCCTTCTCGGTGATGAGAGGGGTGCGTTTGTGGAACGTGACTTCGTCGATACCGAAGTGCTCGCGGTTGTCGGCCAGCAGGCCGATCAGGGGCTCACCGATGGTTCCGGTGCCCACCACATGGACAATCTTCATTTGTTTCCTCCAGAGGAAATTATGCCGTGGCGTCTACGGAAATCAATGGTACCCCTCTCGCCGGCCGCCAAACCCGTCATCCGGATCAGCCGTGGTTCCGAACCCGATGCGTGATACCGAGTATTGACAGACCAAACGACAACCGCCCCCCGCGACGCCGGGCGGCGATGATTGGGATCCTCGCCGGGGTTACTGCGATCGCCGTGTCCGAGCTTGTGGCCGCCTTTGACCCCCGCCTTCGCAACCCGCTGTTCGAAGTCGGCGACCGGGTCATCGATGCCGCACCACCCTGGCTCAAAGATTTCGCCATCGCCACATTCGGCACCAACGACAAGATCGCTCTCCTGATCGGTATCGGAATCTTCCTCATCGGGATCTCGGCGGTGACCGGAGTGCTTGCCTTCCGCGTCCGCATGGTCTTCGGCCTGATTGGAATCGGTCTGTTTACCGCGGTTGGTGTCATCTCGGCGGTTGCTGGCCCTGTTGGCTCGATCGCCGCAGTGCCCACATTGATCGGGGGCATGGCGGGGGCGGCCGTGCTGGTCTGGTTCGACCGGCCCATGGGAGCCGAAGTGGAGGATCGTCGGGTCTTCATAACGAGGTTTGGCCTCGTCCTCGGTGGGGCCATGGTGGCAGGGGTTGGCGGGCGTCTCCTTACCGGAAGGCTGTTCCCAGTGAACATCGCCGGTGCAGCCCTCCCCGCGGTCGCCAACCCGCTGCCACAGCTACCGGCCGCGGCCGATTTCGGGCTTCCCGGGCTCGCCCCGTTCCGCACCCCAAACGCAGACTTCTATCGGATCGACACCGCCCTCTCGGTGCCCCGCATCAACAGCGACGACTTCTCCCTACGCATCCACGGCATGGTCGATCGTGAGCTCACCCTCAGCTACGAGGACCTGGTGAGACGGGTACAGGTCGAGTCCGACATAACCATGACCTGCGTCTCCAACGAGGTAGGTGGCCAGCTGGTCGGCACCGCCCGTTGGCAGGGAATCAGGCTCGACGAGCTGCTCGCCGAAGTCGGCCTCGACCCGTCGGCCGACCAGGTCGTGGGTCGTTCGGTGGATGACTACACGTGTGGATTTCCCGTCTCGGCTGCAATCGACGGGCGCGACGCACTCGTGGCGATCGGGATGAACGGCGAGCCCCTTCCCATCGAACATGGGTTCCCGGCCAGGCTGATCGTCCCCGGCTTGTACGGGTACGTCTCGGCAACCAAGTGGCTGAAGGAGATCGAGATCACTCGCTTCGATGCCTTCGACCAGTACTGGGTCCCGCGGGGTTGGGCCAACCAGGCCCCGATCAAGACTTCATCGCGGATCGACACCCCGGGTGCTTTCGCCAACCTCAACGGTGATGTCGTAATCGCCGGCGTCGCCTGGGCACAGACCCGCGGCATCGAAGAGGTCGAAGTGCGTATCGACAACGGGCCATGGCAACTCGCCGAGCTCGGGGCCGAAGTCAACGACACCACCTGGCGTCAGTGGAAGCTGCCCTGGGCCGTCACTCCGGGACGCCACACCATCACCTGCCGCGCCCTGGACTCCAGCGGCGACGCCCAGACGGGCGACCGGGCCCGGCCTATGCCCGACGGAGCCACCGGGTGGCATTCCGTGGTCGTTATGGGTGACGCGGCATGAGAAAGATCTCGAGCCAGAAGGCTCAAGACAGGAGCACCGCTCCTGGCAATCAACAATCAACGGGGAGCCAAACGCTGCCCGATGCAATCGAAAGGAAGACAATGAAACCGAGAAGATCTCTCGTTCGAATGGTCTCGATGCTGGCAGTGCTAGCACTAGTGGCCGCAGCTTGTGGCTCTGACACTTCGGAGACAACCACAACTACGGTGGCCGACGCCACAACCACAACTGAGGCGATGGCCGACGACATGTTGATGACGATGAACGTCGGACCTGCATGTGGCGCCGTTCCTGCCGACGGTGAGGGAAGCTTCGATGGGATGGCCGATGACCCGGCCGCCACCGCTGCATCCAACAACCCCGTCCTCTCCACGCTGGTGACAGCAGTGTCTGAGGCCGGTCTGGTCGACACCCTCAATGGCGACGGTCCGTTCACCATCTTCGCCCCGTACAACGACGCATTCGCCGCGATCCCCGAGGAAGACCTCAATGGGATTCTGGCCGACCAGGAACTGCTGTCGACGATTCTCACCTACCACGTAGTGGCCGGGGAAAACCTCGACCTCGCTGCTCTTGCCGAAGCCGGTTCTATCGAGACGGTTCAGGGCGAAAGCCTCGAGTTCGCCGCCTCCGGTGACCTGATCAGTGTCAATGGTGCGGCTGTCCTGTGCGGAAACGTCCAGACTGCCAACGCAACAGTGCACATAATCGATCAGGTGCTGGTGCCAATGGCTGCCAGCGACATGATGGCGATGGCTGCAGGTCCCGACCTGATGGCAATGAACATCGGCCCGGCCTGCTCGGCAGTGCCTGCCGACGGCGAGGGAAGCTTCGATGGGATGGCCGATGACCCGGCCGCCACCGCTGCCTCCAACAACCCCGTCCTCTCCACGCTGGTGACAGCAGTGTCTGAGGCCGGTCTGGTTGACACTCTGAACAGTGAAGGCCCGTTCACCATCTTCGCCCCGTACAACGACGCATTCGCCGCGATCCCCGAGGAAGACCTCAATGGGATTCTGGCCGACCAGGAACTGTTGACGAGCATTCTCACCTACCACGTAGTGGCCGGGGAAAGTCTCGACCTGCAGGGGCTGATCGACGCCGGAGAAGTGACAACCGTCCAGGGTGACACCCTCACCATCGAAGCGTCAGAAGACCTGGCAACGGTCAACGGAGCGGTAGTGATCTGCGGAAACGTGCAGGTCGCAAACGGCACCGTCCACATCATCGACACCGTTCTCGTTCCCGAGAGCTAAGTCGATCCGACAAGCTAGGGCCCAACTTCCTCCGGGCCTTTTCAAGGGCGGGTGGTCTCCGGACCATCCGCCCTTCGCTTATGACTCAGCCGCCGGTACGGGTTGCCGACACCTCGAGGTTGTCCAGGTCCACCGGTGCCTTGAAATGGATCAGGAGCGCGTGGGTGGTGAGAATGTCTCCACACTCGACGCCCACTGGCGGGAGCGAACCGCCGAGGATCATCTCGATGGTCAGCTCACTGGCCGACCCGCTCACCAGGACCCTGGCGCTGGGGGGACATTCGTTCCCCTCGACGGCGATCCGAACGACCTTCGGAGTCGAGGAGTCCATCACCTCGGCGAGGGTCTCCTCTCCGGACGGCGTGAGGTCGATTGCCGGCGACTCGCCCCATTGCATGGTCTCCACCAACCCGTCAGGGTCGTTGCCGATGATCGGAAACCTGGTTTCGCCACCAGCAACGGTGCCGGAGCCTCCGGCCGGCCCGCAAGCGACGAGCACGGCGGCGAGTAAAGCCAGATGCAGAGCCATTCGCCATCGACGGAACATTCGTCGAATCGTAGGACGCGCCCCTCTTGCTGTTGGCGATTCCCTGTGTCAATCATGGATTCAGATAGGCGCGGTGCATTGCGTTTCGCATTACAGGACAATACGATGACAACCATGGGACAGTTTGTGACCAGGATCGATGACGATCTCGCCCACGCGATCGACGAACTCGTCAAAGAGGGGGTTTTCGAATCGAGGTCCGAGGCGGTTCGACAGGGCCTAGCTTCCGTCCTGGACATGCACCGTCGTGCACGGATCGGTCGCCAGATCATCGAGGGGTATCAAAGAATTCCCGAAACAGCGGCCGAGATAGAACTTGCCGAAGCAGTAGCCACTTTGATGATTGCGGCCGAGCCTTGGGATGATGAAGCAGGGTGATGTCTACTGGGGAAAGGCTGTCGATAAGCGACGGCCCCTCATGATCATCAGCAGGTCCACTGCCATCCCTGTCCTCAATCGGCTTGTCGTCGCGCCGATCACAACGAAGATTCGCGGCATCCCTCAAGAGATCGAGGTTCCCAACTCCGCTGGCCTTCGCGTCGGCTGCGTCGCCAACCTGGACAACCTGTTTGCAATTCCCAAACAGATGCTCGAAGGCAGAGTAGGCACCATCCCCGATGCCCGACACCAGATATGTCGGGCACTCGAGGCTCTGGCCGACTGCTAGGAACTAGGCCTCGAACTGCTCCGCTTCAGCAAGTCAGGGTGACGTCGCCGCCATTACAAACATTGCTCGGGTGGACCGAAACCCGACCGAGAAATGTTCAGATCGGGCGATTGGTTGTTGCGTGCCGTTGGTGCCAGCGTGCATGATTGCAGTTGTCGGACGTCCGGCAGGCATAGAACGTGCCAACCTTTACGTCTTTCCTGGCGTGACTCTCGATCACCTTTTCGATCGAGACTGCCTCAGCGGTGTTTCCGGTTCGGGCAGCCGAGGCCCCAAGAGCGGGGACCACCGAAAGCGTTAGGAACAGCCCTGAGACAATTCCCGTTCGGATCGCCCTACCTGATCGATTCTTCACTTCAACCAACCTCCCCACACGTCGACTGCTTTCCCTGCTCCTGAGCATCCGGGAGAATCGAGCATCTGTCTATCGCCAATCCTGGGGAAACGGCTCACCAATGTTGGTGATTGGCCGTTAATGGCCTTCCAGCCGCGATAAAGGCGGACTTCAGAGCCGATCGAGCTTGATGGCCACTCCGATCAAATCTTGGCGGCTCTTCAATCCCGTCTTGCGGAGCAGGCTCTTGATGTGGGTCTGAACCGTAGAAGCTGAGATATGTAGCGACTCCGACAATTCGGCGTCGGTGACACGTCCGTTGCCGATAAGTGCAAGTACCTCCTGTTCACGTTTCGACAGCTCCAGTGTCGAGGGGTCGACGTGGCTCACCCTGTCAAGTATCGACCCGGCGACTCTTTCGCTAACGACCATCGAGGCCGCCAAGCGCTTAACACTCAAGAAAGCAGTGACTGCCAGCACCCCTACGACGAGCGACTGGACCAGTTGCCAGTTGACCAGCAACGATTCGGTGGCTGAAACATCGATCCAATCGAACAGGGCGGCCTGGAGCAAGAGTCGTTGGATCGCACCGAAGACGAGGGCGCCACTGACAAGAGCGACAATTAGCCACAGCAACCGCGCCCGTGGGGAGGGCTCGCGCCTCCACAGCCGCAAACTCCAAATTGTGAGGACGAGAAACAGGAGCCCATTGAACGCAACCAACGAGAACCGTAGGTAATCCACGGAACCAGGCTAACCCGGGCCCGTCATCCCTGGCCGGGAAACCCAGCCCGCTAGGCGACTTGGCTAGAACTGCTCCTCTTCGGTAGAGCCGACCAGAGCGAGGGTCGAGGCGTTGCCGCCGGAGACCGCCTGGCTGATCTTGTCGAAATACCCCGCACCCACCTCACGCTGGTGCCTGGTGGCGGTGTAACCAAGGGTCTCCATGGCGAACTCACGGTTCTGGAGCTCCACGTAGGCGGGCATCCCCTCCTCGGAGTAGCCCCGCGCCAACTCGAACATCGAGGCGTTGAGGGCGTGGAACCCGGCCAGGGTGATGAACTGGAACCTGTAGCCCATCGTCCCCAACTCCTTCTGGAACCGGGCGATTGTCCCCTCGTCGAGATGGGCCGACCAGTTGAACGACGGCGAGCAGTTATAGGCAAGCATTTTCCCGGGAAACTCGGCGTGGATTGCATCAGCGAACCGCCGCGCCTCGTCGAGATCAGGTTGAGACGTCTCACACCAGAGCATGTCGGAGTAGGGGGCATATGCCAGCCCGCGAGCGATTGCCGATTCGAGGCCGTTACGAACCAGGTAGAAACCTTCGGAGGTCCGCTCACCGGTAGTGAACTCCTGATCGCGAGGGTCGACGTCAGAAGTGAGCAAAGTTGCCGCATTGGCGTCGGTGCGGGCCACGACGAGAGTAGGCACGCCCATCACGTCGGCGGCGAGACGGGCCGATTGAAGCGTCCGGATGTGCTGGTTGGTCGGAACCAGGACCTTGCCGCCCATGTGGCCGCACTTCTTCTCGGCAGCGAGTTGGTCTTCGTAATGGACACCCGCAGCGCCTGCCTGGATGAAGGCCTTGGTCAGCTCGAAAACGTTGAGAGCGCCGCCGAATCCGGCTTCCCCGTCAGCAATGATGGGTGCGAACCAATCGACCGAGTCGTCGCCTTCGGCCCAGTGGATCTGGTCGGCGCGACGGAGGGCGTTGTTGATCCGCTTCACCAGTGCCGGTGCCGAGTCGGCCGGGTACAACGACTGGTCTGGGTAGACCTCTCCGGAGAGATTCCCGTCGGCAGCGACCTGCCACCCCGACAGATATATCGCCTTGAGGCCGGCTTTGACCATCTGAGTCGCCTGTCCCCCGCTGAGTGCTCCCAGCGAGTTGGTGTAATCCTCGCTAGTGAGGAGATGCCAGAGCTTCTCGGACATCAGGCGGGCCAGGGTGTGCTCCTCACGGATGCTTCCCCGCAACTCCACGACCTCGCGGGCGGTGTAGTCCCGGACGATGCCTTCCCAACGCGGGTTGGTCGACCAGTCCTGTTCGAGGGGGGCGGCTTCTTCGGTCACACGGGACATTGCTTTCTCCATCAGTTGATCAGTTCATATGCAGACAGGGTGAGGAATTCGGCGAATTCGGAGCTGAGGGCCACATCCTCGAAGATCTTGCGGGCGGCGTGGACCTGGTCGATATTGGGATGGTCATCCGCTTCGAGGCTGTTAACGACTTCTCGCACCAGGTTGCGGACCAGTGCCTCGGTGATTTCCGTTCCGTCCTCCGTGGACACTCCATGGCGCACCCATTGCCAGATCTGGGATCGGGAGATCTCGGCGGTCGCAACGTCCTCCATGAGATTGTGGATCGCCGCGGCGCCGGTCCCGGAGAGCCAGGAGGCGATGTAGAGGATTCCCACTTCCACGTTGGCCCGGACCCCATCGAGGGTGACGGTCCCGGCGAAGTCGAGATCGAGGAGGTCATCGGCACCTACCGACACCTCGTCGCGTTGTCGGTCGACCTGGTTGGGCCGCTCTCCCAGCACCTTGTCGAACTCCTCGCGGGCCACTTCCACCAAATCGGGGTGGGCGACCCAGGTCCCGTCACAGCCGGCATCCGCCTCGCGGTCCTTGTCCGCCCTGACTGCAGCGATGGCGCTCTCGGTGACCTCAGGATCACGCCGGTCAGGGATGAACGCGGCCATGCCGCCAATGGCATGGGCACCGCGGCGATGACAGGTCTTGACCATCAGCTCGGTGTATGCATTCATGAAAGGCACTGTCATCTTCACCTGGGACCGGTCGGGAAGTACGAAGTCCGGGTCGTCACGGAACTCCTTGATCACCGAGAAGATGTAGTCCCAGCGCCCCGCATTCAATCCCGCAGCATGATCGCGTAGTTCGTAGAGGATCTCGTCCATCTCGAACGCGGCGCGAATGTGCTCGATGAGCACCGTCGCCTTGATCGTCCCCACCGGGATGTCGAGTCGGCGCTGCGCCCAGACGAACACGTCGTTCCAGAGGCGGGCCTCCAGATGGGACTCCAGTTTGGGGAGGTAGAGGTACGGGCCGGTGCCGGCTGCGATCGCGGCGCGTCCACCATGGAATAGGTAGAGCCCGAAGTCGAACAACGAGGCCGACATCGGCTGTCCGTCGACGAGGAAGTGCTTCTCCTCCAGGTGCCAGCCCCGTGGCCTGACTACAAGCGTTGCCACTTTGTCGCCGAGTTCGTAGGTCTTCTTCTCGGTTTCCAGTCTGAGGTCTCGGCGATAGGCATCGACGAGGTTGGCGTGGCCTTCGATGAGGTTCGCCCACGTCGGGGAGGTGGCATCTTCGAAGTCGGCCATGAACACTTTCGCCCCGGAATTGAGGGCGTTGATCATCATCTTGCGATCGACCGGGCCGGTGATCTCGACCCTGCGGTCCTGGAGGTCAGCCGGAACCGGACCAATCCTCCACTCGCCCTCTCTGACGCCTGCAGTTTCGTTGAGGAAGTTCGGGCGGTCGCCGGCGAGGATCCCGAATCGACGGGCCTGGCGACGGGAGAGCAACTGGCCCCGCCGCCACCCGAATTCCCGCTCGAGATCGGTGAGAAAAGCAACTCCATCGGGAGTCAAAACCCGACGCTCGATCTCCGTGTCACGAAACTGATTCACAAGAATGCCATCTTCTTGTCTCCACGGGGACTTGTCAGGGTTCAGATGGGGTAAGATCGATCAATCTTTGAACTGGAGCGCAAAATGGTCGAATCTCCACTAGACCAGCTGACGCTGGGCCGACGTCTGCGTCACTTCCGGAAGCTTGCGGATCTCACCCTCGACGAGCTGGGTGAAAAGGTGGGCAAGCCCGGGCCATACCTCTCCCTTCTCGAGAACGGCAAGAAGCAGCCCCGGTTCCAGCTGATCCTCGACCTGGCGGCCGCTCTTGACATCGAACTGGAGGAGTTGATCGAGCCCACTCCCCCATCCCATCGCGACCGGCTCGAAATCGCGCTGCTCAGGTCACAGGAAAGCTCCCTATTTGACTCACTCGACCTGCCGGCGATCAAACCTTCCGCCAAAATGGACAACGAGACACTCGCCCACATCGTCGGACTTCACGAAACCCTGCAGGAGAAATCCGGTCTCGGCCATGCCAGCGGCGAAGAGATCCGCCGTGCCAATGGCGAAGTGACCGAATGGATCACCTCCCACAATGGCTACCTCGAGCAGATCGAGGAGGAGGCTGCCAAAGCGCTGGCCACGAGCGAGTACCTCGGTGAGGGCCCTTTCAACTCCCGGAACCTCATCGACCTCACCTCGCGAGCAGGCTTTGCCATCCACCCCATCGACGACATGCCTTCCTTCGCCCGCTCGATCATCGACCTCGAGAACCATCGGATATATATCGCCCAGAGGAACGAACTGAAGACACGCCAGGCGCGCAAGGCAGTCCTGCAGACCCTCGCCGGTTTCCTGCTAGAACACGAGAACGCGCCCGATCTGGAGAGGTTCCTCCGCCAACGGATTGAGACTGCCTACTTCGCGGCTGCGGTGCTGGTCCCCGAAACTGCCGTCGTTCCCCGATTGGAGAGGGCGAAGTCCAACCACGACATCAACGTCGAGGACGTCAAGGAGCTGTTCTATGTCTCATATGAGATGGCGGCATGGCGAACGGCAAACCTTCTGTCCCATCACTTCGACATCGCTTGTCATCTCATCGTCAGCGACGAGCAGGGAAGCATCGTGAAGGGTTACTCGAATGACGGGGTGCCGGTGCCCCGTGACATTCACGGGGGAATCGAAACCCAGAAACTGTGCCAGCGCTGGGGATCGCGGGTCACGTTCCGGTCATCCGATCGCTTCGACACCCACAATCAGTACACGGACACCCCGGAGGGCACCTACTTCTCCACCACCCATGTCGAGACCGGAGGGGATCCCGCCCATGCCATCACCCTCGGTGTCCAGTTCAAGGATGCCCGCTGGTTCCGAGGCCGCGATACGCAGAATCGTGAGACCTCGACCTGTCCCGACCCCGATTGCTGCCGCACCCCGCCCGAAGATTTGTTGGAGCGCTGGGACAACCGGGTTGTGGTGTCGGCCCGGTCTCAGGAGCGCATCCTCGGCCTGCTCGCCCCCGACCCCTACCCCGAGCTCGACATGACCGAGGTCCTGTCGGTTGTCGATGGCCATTCCGGTTAGGCCGCGCCCTCAGTACCGGGGCCGGTCGTCAGGCGAGAGCGGCGTCGACAACTGCAGCGCAATGGATCGCGGTGGTGTCGAATCCGGGCACCGCGCCGTCGTCCTCACCGAGAATGAGGCCAAGCTCGGTACAACCGAGGATCACTCCCTGGGCACCCCGGCCAGCGGACGTTTCGATGACTTCCAGCAGGTGTTGTCTCGAGTCTTCCCGGATGTCCCCATGCACAAGCTCGTCGAAGATGATGCGGTGGACTTCGGACCGATCTCTTGGGTCCGGGACCACGCATTCGACGCCGAAGCTATCCATATGGCCGGTGTAGAACTGGCCTGACATTGTGTAGTCGGTGCCGAGCAGGAGGACTTTCGTCATGTCGGCAGCGGCGATCTGGGCGGCGGTGGCGTCGATTATGTGCACTACCGGGATCCCGGCGGCAGTCTCGACCTGACCGGCATAGCGATGACACGTGTTGGAGGCAATCACCAACAAATCTGATCCGGCAGCGGCCAGCCCTTTCCCGGCATCGGCGAGCACCGAACCGATGCATTCGTGGTCGTCTTTGAGCTGGGCCTGGTGGATCGGCTCGAAGTCACCCGACCAGATCCGCAGATCAGCGGAGTGATGGCCGCCGAGACGCTCGCCAATGGCCTGATTGAGGAGGCGGTAATAGGTGAGCGTCGACTGCCAACTGAGGCCGCCGATCAGCCCGATCGTCTTCAAAGACTGTCCCCGATGAACTCCCGCATATCGGCAGCCATCTGGACCAGTGAGGGCTTGTGGACGTACATCATGTGGCCGGCGTCGTAATACTTCATGGTCACGTTTTCCCGGATCTCGGGCTCGAGGCCCATGTGACTGAACGTGTACTCACAGGCCAGGTGAGGGGTGGCCAGGTCGTAGTAGCCGTTGGCGACGAACACCTTCATCCGCTGCGACCGCGTCATCACCTCGCGCAGCTTCTCCGACGTGTCCACGTACCTGTTCTTGAACTCCTCGTAGTCCCAGCGCTGATTGACTTCCATGGACAGGATCTCGTAAAAGTCGTCGGTCTTGAATCCAAGCTCGCTGCGCAGGTAGGCGTTGAGCGCTGATGACATCGGTCCCATGGTGAGATTGGCTGCCGGGTCGCTTTCGATGTTGTCACCGTCGGCCACCCGGTCATAACCGGTGTATCGGGAGTCGAGGCGTCCCACAGTCTTTCGCTGTGAGCGCAACAGCTCCTTGCAGAACCGCATGATGTGGATCCGCATGTCGTAACGATCGACGTAGTCCTCGGAGAGCCCCGTGTAATCGGCGACCTTCTTCACGACCTTCTTTCGCTCAGCGTCGGAGATCCGGTCACCCAGGGCCAGGGCTGACCAGTATTGGCCAAGTGCGAACTCCTCGACCTCGTCGAGGAAGGCACGCAAACTCTTCGACTGGTATTTCTTGGCGAGAACGCCGTGATACCAGGCCGTCGCCGCGTAGGTGGGCAGGTGGGTCAGGTAGGGCAGGTCGTTTCCCCGGTGGAACAGGAAACCGGCCCCGGCGTCCATGGCGATGGTCTGGAAATTCATCGCCACCGAGATCAGGAGGATGCCGTTGAGCTGCAATCCGTGCTTCTCGAACAGGGTCGCGGCTATTGCCGCACCGCGGGTCGTCCCATAGCTCTCTCCCGCGAGGAAGACAGGCGAGGCCCAGCGGTCGTTGCGACTCAAGTAGGAGACGATGAACTCAGAGAACGCTTCGATATCGCGGGAGAAGTGGTGGTATTCCTTCTCTTTGTCCTTGGGATGGGCCCGGGACAGCCCGGTGCCGATTGCGTCTACATGGACCACATCGGCCACGTCGAGAACGGAGTGCTCGTTGTCGATGAGCCTTCCGGGGACTCCGACCGGATGGCCCTCGTCGTCGAACTCGACCCGCTTCGGTCCGAAAAGACCGAGATGCAGCCATACAGTCGACGAGCCCGGGCCGCCGTTGAAGGCGAAGATGATCGGGCGATTCGATGGGTCTGCGTCGTCTTTGGTGTAGGCGACGTAGAAGAAGACCGCCTTTTTGTCGTCCGACCGTTCGATTACCTGGGTTGCCGCGGTCGCGGTGTAGGCGACCTTGGCTCCGCCGAACTTGCCTGTGTACGACCTGGAGACGAGCTGCTCCTCGATCTCGGGCAGCTTCTTCTTGTCGTCCTTTTCCGCCGAGTCTCCGTCGCCGGACTTCTTTTCATCACTCATGGTTGGCGAGAGTAGTTACTCCGGCTGGTCTTTGACCCGGCCCGCTTCGTCGATCCAGACTTCGTGGTCGATGCCCAGGCCTTCGGCAATGCGGTTTATGTAGTTGAAGTAGGACACCACCTGGACACAGCTGGAAATGCCGACGTCGTCGAACCCATTGTCACGCAACACCTGGACGTCTTCTTCGGTGATGGCAGAAGGCGTCCGGGTCAGCTTCTCGGCAAAACGGACCAGCGCCAGCGTCGGCTCATCCAGCCCGGAAGTCTCCCAGTCGATTGCAATCCGATCGACAAATGCGTTGTCTGCGACCTCAACCCGGAGGTCGTGAAAATGTGACGACGTTCAGTAGAAGCACTCATTTATCTGCGAGGTTGTGGCGGCGAGCACCTCGCGCTGGGAACGGCTCAAGGGCGAACGCCCAAACATGATCGAGCCGTACAAGCGCAACGAGTCTCTCATCACTTCCGGCAGCTGGCTCTGGACAGAGACGATATTCCAAATCCGGCCCGCCCGTTTCAGTGCGGCGTCATACTCGTTCCGGACCAGGCCGGTGCTCTCCTCGTAGGTGAGGACATGGATATGGGCCATCAGCTGGCCAGGAAGAGGGCCGGTTCCTCGAGATTCTCGATAATCAAGGCGA